>MGSS01000120.1 GCA_001798595.1 Deltaproteobacteria bacterium RIFCSPLOWO2_12_FULL_60_19
GTCGGATAACCTCCAGCCTTTTCGGGGTCAGGAAGCGTCGCAGCGCCTCAGGACTCGTGAAAAAAAGCCGATGCCCCTTCGGTTTGACTTTTTTCCCTCTAGCCACGCTCTCCATGGTTTCGGCTGCCTCTTTCAAAACGTCGTCCGTGCTCCGAATGGCAACCTTTACCTTTTTTTCCTTCATGATTGTCTCCTCCTTACCCTGGCAACGTCAGCCTTAAAGGTAGATCTCGTCATACTGGAGGAGAACCCCGCGCTGCTTCCCTACCATTATGGCAATTAATGCCATAATAAGAGCAGAGCGGCAAGCTCTTCCGGTAATCGTGCGCCTGTCCCGATTTCAAATGAGCCTGACCCAGTGAAACTATCGCGGGGATGGGTATAGGGAGAAGGGCGGTATTGGGGGTCGAATCAAATTGAACGACGCTTCAGGTGCATCTTACCTCCTCGCCATCTCTTCAATGATTTCCCACTGCTCCTCGCTCACCGGCATGATTGAAAGGCGCGGCAGGCGCACAAGGTCGAAGTTTTTCAACTTCGCGTCGGCTTTGATCTCCGCGAGCGTGACCGGCCGTGCGAGAGGCTTGTCCACCTGGATCTCGACGACCAGCAGCTTGGGATCTTTCGTCTGCGGGTCGGGATAAGCTCCGCTTATGGCGCGCGCGATACCGACGGCGGCCTTCTCGCTGCCCGTGTGATAGACGAGAATCTCGTCGCCTCTTTTGATTTCGCGAAGGTTCTTTAGCGCCAGGTTGTTCTTAACGCCGTCCCATACGGTCCGCCTGTCTATTTGCAGTCGCTGAAATGAATACGCGCTCGGTTCAGTCTTGAAGAGCCAACGATTCGGCATAGCTGTCTCCTCCCAAAATGGCTATATAGACCACCATCCGCGCGCATTACAACTCGATATAAAAGACGTAGTTTCCTCGTGACCTTAGCGCGTCAACTGAGGAACTGTCATCTCTCTCGATGATCGTCGACGGCTCAGATGATCTCTTCGAGGCGCCGCGAACCGTGAAGGACTCGATAGATTTGAACTGTTTTGCCGCGGACCTTGTAGAACGCCAGGTAGTCGCCAACGATAAGGACTCGATAACCGGTTCCCCGCAGCTTAGGAAGCCTGGGGACGACTCCCATATGAGGGTGGAAGGCGAGCATAGTGACGGCGCGATCGAGTTCTTCGACGAAGGTTACAGCCCTTTCGGGGTTGTCGCGGGCGATCCAATCATGGATCGACAACAAGTCCCGCTCGGCGGCGGGTAGATACCGAACCGCATATTTACGCGCCATGCCGGCGCCGCTGCAGCTTTTTCATCAGCCGGGCGTGAGTAATGCCTCTTTCGCCCGTCGCAGCTTGGGCTTCGGCTACAGCCAACTTTTCAAACAACTCGACCTGGGCTTTCAAGCGCTCGTAGTGTTCGATACTCATCACCACCAGATCGCCTTCGCCGTTCCGGGTGAGATAAACCGGTTCGTCCTGGTTATGGCAGATAGAGGCGATTTCCCTGCTGCGATTGCGCAGGCTGGAGATGGACTTGATGGTCGGCATGAAACCCTCCAACGAGAATGCAAATTAGCATCAAATGTTGATAAAATCTACACTCGACTGCGACCACGAATTGCAGCCACTCCCCGATCATGTTAAGGGAAATGTGATGTCTTCCTTCTCCGAATTCTGCGCCGATTTTTTCAAGCGATATTTCGAGCTTCATCCCACCGAAGCGATCCACTACGGCGTCGAAGGCCACGATCACCGGCTCCACGACTATACGGATGAAGCCTACCGCGAGGAAAAAGCCTTCGCGGAGGAATCGCTGAAGCGCTTAAAGCAAGTCTCCGTCAAAGGGCTGACCAAGGATGAAACCATCGACTACGCGCTCATGGAAGGCCGCCTCACCATCGACAACTACGAGTTCAATAAAGAAGACTACCGCCTGAGATCGCCGGAGAGCTATCTCTCGACCCCGCATTTCTACATCCTCACCGTCCGGCCGACCAACGATGTCATCGGGAACCTGCTGAGCCGGCTCGAACAGTCGCCGCAAATCGTCGAGCAGGGGATCGCCAATCTGAGCCGCAAAGAGGCGAATCCGCCAAAGCTCTGGACCGAGATTGCTATCGAATCGGCCAAGGGCGGCCTCTCTTTCCTCGACACTCTCTCGAACATCCCTAAGGTCAAAGAGGCGGTGAAAGATCCTCAACCTCTCCAAGCGTCCGTCGAAAAAGCTAAAATTGCGACGCAGCGCTTTTGCGACTTTCTCGAAAGCAATCTGCTTGCGCGAAGCACCGGGACGTACGCCGTCGGCGCGGAGCACTACCATTTGCTGCTTAAGAAGCGCCACTTCTTAAACCACGACGCCGAGGGCCTGCTTGTCCTGGGTGAGAAGCTTTTCGCCGAGACCAAGAACGAGCTGGCGGCGCTGGCCGAGGAGATCGCTCCGGGGAAAGGGATCGAGCAAGCCGCGCTGAGAATCCAGCAGCAGCATCCGTCCTCAAGCGAACTTCTCCCGACCTATCAAAAGGCGATGGAGGCGGCGCGGGAATTCGTCCGCGAAAAGCGGCTCGTCACCTTTCCCCCGCGCGAGGAGCTGCGCGTCATCCACACGCCGGAATTCGAGCGCCATCAGATACCGTTCGCCGCCTATCTATCCCCTTCGCCCAAGGACCCGGCACAGATCGGCTACTATTATGTCACGCCGGTGACGGAGGACGACCTGCTCCGAGAACACAACTGGACCGGACTGGAAAATACCTCCGTCCACGAGAGCTACCCCGGCCACCATCTCCAGTTTACCGTCGCCAACTCGATCCGTGAGGCCTCTACCTTGCCGCGTTTGATGAACGAGTCTTCGGTCTTTTACGAGGGCTGGGCCCTCTACTGCGAGCAGCTCATGCAGGAAGAGGGCTTTCTGAAAACCAAAGAGCACCGCTTCGTGATGCTCAAAGATCGTCTCTGGCGCGCGCTCAGAATTATCATCGACGTGAAGACGCAGACCGGGCGGATGTCCTATGACGAGGCCGCGGATCTGATGGTGCGGGAGCTGCACTTTCCCCGGCCGCAGGCCGAAGGCGATCTCAACTGGTACAGCCAGGCGCCGTCGATCCCTATGGGCTACGCGCTCGGCTGGTCGATCATCAACCGCATCCGCGCGCGGGAAAAAGAGAGGCTTGGCGCGCGCTTCGACCTGCGCGCATTTCACGACCGCCTTTTAAGCTCCGGCAGCATCTCATTACCGCTGGTTGAGAAGAGGCATTTCACCGAGTAGTTCAAGTTGTTCAAAGGGTTCAAAATTGTTCAACGTTGAACGACTTGAACTTTTTGAACCGACCGCCGTTTCAAGATAAAGCAGACGGCAAAAAACAGAATGAAGCCAGCGGAACCAACGAACAGGGAACCCCAACCCAAGCCAGGCGGTCCGCTCCTGGGCTCCCACATGTCGATCGCGGGCGGCGTGGACAAGGCGTTTCTCGAAGGCAAAAAGGTCGGCTGCGACGTGATGCAGATCTTCACGAAATCCTCGCGGCAGTGGGCGGCGCAGCCGTACACCAAAGAGGAGATCCAGAGCTACCACACCAATCAAAAAGAGACCGGCATCGCCACCGTGATCGCTCACGATTCCTATCTGCTCAACCTCGGCTCGCCGGACAAGGTTTTGCAGCAGAGATCGATCCGTGCCTTCATCGACGAGATGGAGCGTTGCGAGACTTTGTCTATCCCGTATCTCATCGCCCACCCCGGCGCGCACGTGGGCTCGGGCGAGGAGGAAGGGATCAAAACCATCGGCCGCTCGCTCGACGAGATCCATAAAGGCTGCGCGGGCTTCAAAGTCAAAGTCGCCCTGGAGATTACCGCCGGACAGGGCAGCAATCTCGGCTACCGCTTCGAGCAGATCCGCAACATGATCGACTCTACGAAAGAGAGCGACCGGCTGCGCGTCTGCTTCGACACCGAGCACGCCTTCGCCGCCGGCTATGACCTTCGAACGAAAGAGGGCTACGAGCGGACTTTCGTTGAGTTCGACGAGGCGATCGGCCTCAAGCTCCTCGCGGCCTTTCATCTGAACGACTCGAAAAAAGAATTTCACTCACGCGTCGACCGCCATGAGCACATCGGCAAAGGCCACATCGGCGTCGAGGCCTTCCGCCTGCTCATGAACGACCAGCGCTTCCGGGGCATCCCCATGTGCCTGGAGACTCCGAAAGAGCCCGACTTGAAAGAAGACGTGGAGAATCTGACGCTGCTCAGGAGCCTGGTGAAGAGCTAGTTTCCCGTCCTTTTCGTCGACTGTTTCGACGATTTCGTCGAAATCCATTTTCCTCCTAGCTTGGTCTGCATCCCCAACCGATCGAATTTTCGAGCGTTGCGCCGGCGACGCCTCTGGCACGCCGATTGCGTTGGTATCTGATCGACAGCAAATCAGAGAAAGGAGGAAAGAGTCATGAAGAGAATCGCAAGCGTCATCACCGTCGCAGTCGGTGTCGCGCTCCTTGGGGGCGTGGCGCTGGCGCAGATGGGCGGCCCGCGAGGCGGCGGGTGGGGAGGCATGGGGCCTCACATGTGGGGCGGCCCTGGAGCGGCAGGTCCGGGCGTCAACTGCCCCGGCCTCAACTCCGAAGCGGCGCAAGTGACCGACGAGAAGGCCAAAGCGCTGGCGCAGGAATACGCCGACAAATATCTTGCCGGCTTTACCGTACAGCGCGTGCTGCCGTTCGAAGCGATGCGCGGCAAGGCCTACTCGGTCGAGCTGAAGAACGCGCAGGGCGAGGTTCGGACGCTGCACGTCAACCCGTCCGGCGCGATCCGGCCCTTCGGCCCGCACGCCAGACGCGGCGTGTGAGCGACCGCGCCGGTTCCGTGGAAAATCCCCGGGCGTTTCGTCCGGGGATTTTTTTTCTATCCCCCGGCTTAGACGCGCGCGTTGTGCCGGGCCGACCCGCCGACTATAATGAGTTGCGCCTATGAAGCAACGCCTTTTACCGCTCCATTTTCTCGCCTCAGTCCTTTTGCTGTTGCTCCTTGTCTCTCTTTATATTTTCTCCGAGAGCCGGAGGTTCGAGCGCGAGCTGATGGCGCAGACCGAATCGAAAGGGATCGCGCTGGCGGAGGCGATGGAGACGACGGCGAAGCACGCGATCGCCGGCAACTCCCTGCTGGAAGACTTGATCGGCCAGCGCCTGCTGGACAACGCCCGCCTCATCGACCGGCTCCTTCTCCTCCCCATCGCCGCGCCCGATCTGCTCAAGGAGATCAGCGCGATGAACCGCCTGCAGAAAGTAGAGCTGCTCGATCTCGAAGGCCGGCCCTGGCAGCCGCCCGCTCGGCCGGGGCCGCCGGAAAGGGCGCGGGAGATGTGGGCCAGGCGCGGCGGGCCGAGCGAAGAGGCGAGGCAGCAGCACCAGGCGATGATGACCTACATGTGGGGCCGGAGCTGGAGCTATCGCGGAGGCAAGGAAACGCCTCCCCAACCGCCGCCCTGGACGATCAAGGAAAAAAAATTCTGGGAAGGGAGCGCCTTCGGCGTGGCGCTCGGCGCGCGAAGTTTCCCCGGCATCATCGCCGTTCACGCCAACGCCGATTACATTCTGAACTTCAAGAAAGAGATCGGCGTTCAGAGCCAGATCGAAGAGTTGGGACGCCAGCCCGGGATCGACCACGTGGCGCTGCTCGACGAGAGCTTCAAAATCATCGCCCATACCGACGCGGTCCGAATCAGCCAGCGGGATCAAGACCCGTTCCTCGAAAAGGTCAAGACTTCGAGCGGAGCGCTCAGCCGGACCTTCACACGACCCGACGGCAAAGAGATTTTCGAGATCCTCAAACCGATTCGCTTGAACGGCTCGACGCTGGGCTTCTTGGACATCGGCCTCTCACTCGCGCCGGCGCGCGACGCGTCGCGCAAGAGTCTGAACGCGATCCTGGTTTTGGGAGCGACCATCCTCGTCGTCGGCGTGCTCGGTATGGGCGCGATTTTTTACAACCAGCACCTGCATCTTCGAGAGGTCAGGGCGCTCGAGGCCGAGATCGCTCAACAAGAGCGGCTCTCGGCCCTGGGAAACATGGCCGCGACGGTCGCCCATGAAATCAGAAACCCGCTCAACGCCGTCTCCGTCGGTCTCCAGCGCCTGAAATCCGAATTTCAGCCGGCCCAGGACGGCGAGCAGTACGCCCATTTTCTCGCGCTCATGCAGGGGGAAGTCCGCCGCCTGAACGGCATCGTCGAGCAGTTCCTCACCCTGGCGCGCCCGCTGAGCCTCAAGCCGGAGAAGGTGGCGATCGACGATCTTTTAGGCGAGCTTTCCCTTCTCGCTCAGGCCGACGCGACGCCGGCGAAGGTCGAAATTCAGGTCGCCGCTCCGCCGGACCTGCCGCCGGCCAACGTCGACCGAAATCACTTAAAGCAACTGCTGCTTAATCTCATGCTCAATGGAATTCAGGCGATGCCGGGCGGAGGCGCGCTGGCCGTCGAGGCGAAGGCGGTCGGCGGGAACCTCGTCATCACGGTGGCCGACAACGGGCCGGGGATCGACCCTGAGATACTGGCGCACGTTTTCGAGCCTTACTTCACCACCAAGACCAACGGCTCCGGCCTGGGGCTGGCAATCGCGCGCCGCATCGCCGAGGCGCACGGTGGCTCGCTCACGGCGGAAAGCCAGGTCGAGCGCGGCAGCAAGTTCACGGCTTCGCTGCCGTTGGCAGGCCCGGGAAATTAGATGGCGGACTCTTTTCGCATTCTGGTGGTGGACGACGAGGCGGCGCAACTCGAGTTGCTCGGCGGCTTTCTGAAAAAGCAGGGCTTCGAGACCGTCCTGGCCGAGAGCGGCAAGAAGGCGTTCGAGCGCTACCGCGACGAGCACTTCGACCTCGTTCTCACCGACCAGAAAATGGCCGATGTCAGCGGTCTCGATCTGCTCAAGGCGCTGAAGGCGATCAATCCCGAAGCGGCCGTGATTCTCATGACCGCCTACGGGACGATCGAGACCGCGGTCTCCGCCGTCAAGCTCGGCGCGGCGGATTACCTCACCAAGCCGCTGAACCTCGACGAGATGCTCTACCGGATTCAGCAGGTCAAGGAGCGGAGCCGTCTCCTCTCCGAGAACCGCGAGCTGCGCGAGGCGATGCAGACGCACTACCGCATCGAAGGGATCGTCGGCGATAGCGGGCGAATGATGGAGGTACTGTCGCTGGTGCGCCGCGTCGCGCCCAGCGAAGCGACGGTATTGATCCGCGGAGAGAGCGGCACGGGAAAAGAGTTGATCGCCAAGGCGATCCACTACGCCAGCCCGCGGGCATCGGGTCCGCTGGTCAAAGTGAACTGCGCGGCGCTACCCGAGACGCTGCTCGAATCCGAGCTGTTCGGCCACGAGAAAGGCGCTTTTACCGGGGCCGTGGGGCGGCGCAAGGGGCGGTTTGAGACGGCGGACGGCGGCACGCTGTTTCTCGACGAGATCGGCGATCTGCCGCTGCCGCTCCAGGCCAAGCTCCTGAGAGTCCTTCAGGAAAAGGAATTCGAGCGCGTCGGCTCAAGCGCGCCCCTGCGCGTCGACGCGCGCATCCTGGCCGCCACGCACCGGGACCTCGAGGCGCTGGCCAAGGCCGGCCGCTTTCGCGACGATCTCTACTACCGGCTCAACGTGGTCACTATCGTTCTTCCTCCGCTCCGGGAGCGGCGACAGGACCTGCCGTCGTTGATCGACCATTTTCTCAAGCTGTTCGCCGAAAAAGACCGCAAGAAAATTCGCGGTTTCACGCCTGAGGCGCGCGACGCGCTTTTGCGCTACGACTATCCCGGAAACGTCCGCGAGCTGGAGAATATCGTCGAGCGGGCGGTGGTGCTGACGCGCGACGAAGTGATCGGCCGCGCCGACCTGCCGTTGCTCGTTCAAGAAAACGGCGCCGAAGAGAGCGAGCGGAAAAGCCTGCCCGCCACCGTCGAAGGAATCGAGCGGCGCATGATCGCCGACGCCCTCTCCCAAGCCGAAGGCGTCCAAACCAGAGCGGCGGAGCTGCTGGGAATCAGCGAGCGGGCGCTGCGCTACAAGCTCAAGAAATACGGCCTGACCGGGAAAGACGCGGACTCGTAGCGGCGCTTCGCCGGACCACCGTTACGGCAGGTTCTGCCAAAGAGAGAACGTTTCCTTTGAGGTTTCCGGAGAGGACGCGGTGAACCAGGGCTCTTGCGCTTTTCCGCCTTCGAGCAGGCCGAAGAAATAGATCCTGAGCATCTGCTCGATCAGCGCCGGCAGCGGCAGATCGCGCTTGGGATGGTACCAGGTGTAGATCCAGTTCATCATCCCGAACAGCGAGAAGGTGGCCGCCCTCAGATCCACGCCCTTGTCGCTGTTCTTCGCTTGCAGCCCCGCGATAAGGTCCATCAGGATCTTCACGTAGCGGCGCTTCAAAACCAGTATTTTTTCGTCGAACTCTCCCGTCAGCGACTCGTCCTCGCGCGCCATAACCTTCATCTCATGCATGTTGTGGAGGAAAAAGCCCAGGTGGTTTTCGGCAAAAACGCGGATGCGCGCCCGGACGTCGCCATCGGACTCCGCCGCCTTCTCCCATCTTTGCAGCAGCGTCACGAAGCAGCGCTCTTGAATCAAATAGAGCAGCTCCTCTTTGGTGCGAAAGTAATAGTACAGGCCCGCGAGGCTCATGTCGGTCGCGCGCGAGATGTCGCGCACGGAAGTGCGATGAAAGCCCTTTTCGGCGAAGATCTTTGCGGAGGCCTTGAGGATCTCCTGCAGCTTTTCGTCGTGATGACGGGTTGCGGCTTCGACGCGATTGGCCATGTTGGAATGCTATATTTGCAAACCGTTTCCGCAGTGTCAACCTCGGGAGCGGCGGTCGGAAGCGAAGAGAATAGCCCGCTGAATGGACAGGCCGAGATCCTCCCCTTCCCTAAAGACTTCCGTATTGGGCGTCTGCACGCGCAGGACTTGACCTGAGGCGACGACCTTGTAATCGATCAAGTTGCCCAGGTAATTCTTCGCCGCCACACGGCACCGTATGGGCCCGGTTCGGCCAAGCGCAATGTCTTCGGGGCGGGCGGCGAGAGCCGCTTCGCCGTCGCGGCCACCCGGATCGGCCACCGTGAGTCGATGGCCTCCCAGCAGCTCGACCGTAGCGGCCCCGCCGGAACGCTCGATAACACGGCAGGGGACAAAGTTCATAAGCCCTATAAAGTCCGCGACAAATTGATTGACGGGCCGGGTATAGATTTCCGCGGGAGTTCCTATCTGTATAATCCGACCGGCATTCATCACCGCCAGGCGATCCGACATGGCCAGAGCCTCGGTCTGGTCATGCGTCACGTAGAGGATGGGAATGCCCGTTCGGCGCTGAAGATCCTTCAACTCAAAGCGCATTTGCTCGCGCAATTTCGCATCGAGATTGCTCAAGGGCTCGTCCAGGAGAAGCACTTCAGGCTCTTTGATCAGGGCACGGGCCAGGGAGACGCGCTGCTGCTCTCCGCCCGAGAGCTGGCTGGGATACCTCTGGGCCAGATGCTGGAGGCCCACGGCCTGCAAGGCCTCCTCCAGTTTGCGCCGGATTATTTCTTTCGGCAGCTTTTTGACCTTCAAGGGATAGGCGACATTCTCCTCTACCGTCATGTGAGGCCACACGGCGTAGTTCTGGAATACCATGCCGATCGGCCTGAACTCCGTGGGGACATTGATTCGCTCGGCCGTCGAGTTGACGAGGCTCTCGCCGATGTAAATTTCGCCCTGAGTCGGTTCCTCAAGCCCGGCCACGCACCTGAGGAGGGTGCTCTTGCCGCAGCCGCTCGGACCGAGAAGGGAGAAAAACTCTTTATCCCCTACCGAAAGCGTTGCGGATTCCACCGCGAGGACATTGCGGTAGCGCTTGGTCAAACTTAAGACTCGGATCTTCTCCATGCTCAGAACCCTGCGGCCCCGCCCGTAAGCCTTCTTATGACGAAGTTCCCGACGATCAGCAGCCCCATGACGATCGAGGCCAAAGCCGCCGCGACCTCGCGGTAGCCGGCATCCTGCAGATTGTACACCGTCACGCCGATCGTCTCCGTGCGGTGCGCATAGAGGAGAATGGATACGGTCAGCTCCCTCAGCGCCGGCATGAACACGAGGATCCACCCGGCGATCATTCCGGGACGGGCCAGGGGCAAGAGAATGTCGCGGAGCCTCGCAAGAAGCTTCGCGCCCGACACCCGGGCCGCTTCTTCCAGAGAATCGTGAACCTGCTGCAGCGTGGAATGGGTAGTCCGCACGGCGAACGGCAGGTAAACCGCCAGATAAGCGACCAGGATGATCCAGAGGGTGCCGTAAAGACTGGCCGGGGGTCTTGCCCACGCGAGGATCATCGCAATCGCGATCACCGTGTGCGGCACGGCGTAGGGAATCGTGGCGAGAAAATCGAGAGCGCGGCTCCCCTTGAGTTTCGCCTTTACGTGCATGTAGGAGATCAGCACGCCTGCGACCGTGGTGATGGTCGCCGCCAGGGCTGCGAGGAAAAGGCTGTTGAGAACGGCTCTTCTGGCCGCCTCCAGCTTGAGGATGTACGCGAAGTGATCGAGCGTGAAGCTCGCCTGCTTGAGAGGCGCGCCCCAGTAGGTGAGCAGAGCGGTGAGCGCCATGGAGAGGATGGGAATAATCGAAATGAAAACGACAAAGACCGTGGCGCCGAGAAAGAGCGGAACTCTCGTCGACCGCAGCTTGAGCTCCGAGGGGCGGACCGATTTGCCCGAGATGACGGTGTATCGTCCCTCGCCTCTTTGAATGCCCAACTGGAGGCACATAAACACGAGCGCGACGGCCACCAGCATGCTGGAGAGCGCGGTCGCCAGGGCAAAATCGGGAATCGCAAGGGCATAGTAAACACTGGTGGTCAGGACGAAGAATCTGGCTCTCATACCGAGCAGCGCGGGGATGCCGAAGTTCGCCAGCGAGCCGATAAACGCAAGCAGCCCGCCGGCCAAAATGGCGGGAAGCACGAGCGGCAGCGTGATCTCCCGCATGATCCGGAACGTGCCGGCGCCGGAAGCGCGGGCCGCCTCCTCGAGGCTGGCGTCCATTCGTTCGAGGGCCCCGGCCACCGTGATGAACACCAGAACAAAGTAGTGGACCGTCAGGACGAACACGATGCCCGCGGCGCTGTAGATGTTCCACGGCGCCGCCTCCCGGCCGGAGAGCTGCATGAAGAATCTCGCCAGGTAGCCCTGCGGGCCCAAGAGCTGAATCCAGGCGATCGCGGCGAAAAAGGACGGCAGGGCGTAGGGAAGAACGATCAAACTTCGCAGCGCCTTTTTATAGGGCAGGTCCGTGCGCACCGCTAGAAAGGCGAGCAGCGTTCCGACGACCATGCAGGAGGCCGCGGTGGCCAGGGAAACCCACACCGAGTTGAGGATCGCGCGATAATAAGTGGGATTGGAAAAGACCTTGTGGTAGCTCTTCAACGAGAAGGCGCCGGCGTCGAGGAAACTTCTGAAAAATACCTGCCAGAGAGGATAGACGACGACAAGCAGGACAAACAGCCCGGTCGCCGCCATTAAGAGATAACGCCGGTCGAGCTTCGAGGCGGTCATCGGCAAGGGTCAGCCTTCCCTGGTTGCTCGCTCCGGACGCTTGGCTCACTGGAGCATGATCTTTTCAAACCTCTCGCGAATGGCCGCGGCGTTTTCGGCCGCCCATTCATAAGGGATGGGGAGAAACTTGATCTGGCTCGCCGAGGGCTGCCCCTTGGGAGGGTTGACGTCGCCCCTCACCGGAATAACCTCCTGCGTGACCAAGAACTGCTGCCCCTCTTTCGACAATACGTAGTCGACAAACGCTTTACTGGCGTCCGGATTTTTCGTTCCCTTGATGATGGCGATGGGACTCGGCACGGAAATCGCCCCTTCGGCCGGCCACACGATAGCCAGCGGCGCGCCTTTCTTGATCAATCCCGACACGATGTAATCGAGCGTCATAGCGATGCCGAATTCCTTGCCCGCCAGGGCGCTCGCCGCCTCGGAGTTTCCCCTGACGATCGCAACGCCTTTGGCCCTCGCCCGCTCGAACCATCCCCAGCCGTCCTGTTTGACGAAGACGGCGACCGTGACGAAGTTCGATCCCGAGTAGAGGGGATTGCCCATCACCGCCTTCTTGCCGAGATCGGGAAAATCTTTCCACGCCTTGGGCGCGTCCTTCAGGGGAACGACCTCTTGGTTCACCGCAATGATCATGTTGATGAGCCGCCCCGCGGTAAAATATCCGTTCGGATCTTTGAGGTCGGCGGGAATATGTTTGGCCTCGGGGGAAATGTAGGCCAGCAGTTCTCCCTTGGCCTTGAGTTCATAATAGACCGGCGCATCGGCGAGCCATAGAAGATCGGCGCGGATGCCGCCCACCTCGCGCTCGGCGGCCAGCTTCGTCCCTATTTCGGTGCTTCCCGCGCGATAAATCTCCACCTTTATTTCCGGTCTCGTCTTCATGAACGCATCCCCGAACCGGGTGGCCAGTTCTTGAGGAACGGAAGTGTAGAGGAGCGTTCTGCCTCCAGGTTTAGCCTGAGCGGAAACCAGGCCTGGATTGAAGAATGGAATAAGAGCCGTAACAGCCAGGGATGAGAGTAGTGCCTTGGAGAATTTCATCAGACACCTCCTGATCAAAAGATAGCGCCTATAGGATGCGTAAGCCCCGAGGGCTCAAAGGCCCGCCAGTTGCGCCGTGAGAAAGGCGGCCGACTTCCGAACCATGCCCATCTCGTCTTTGGGATTCCAGCCCTCGATCACGAGGGCGCCGTCGTATTTCCGCCGGAGCGCTTGCAGCACCGGGCCGAAGGCGATCTCCCCATCCCCCATAAGGACATGAACCTTGCCGGATTTTGTATCGCTGATATGGATGTGAACGATCTTGCGCAGGGCGCGGATGAAATCGACGACGTCCATGACCGTGTGGGCATGGGAGACGTCGAAGGTCACGCCGAAATTATCCATATTCACCGCGTCGATGATCTGGTTGGCGAGCTCGGGATGGATGACCACTTCCTTGTTCCTTTTTTCCATGGTTTCCATCGCCACGAGTATCCCCAGCTCCTTCCCCCGCTTGGCGATGCGGCTCAACGCCTCGATCTGCGAGTCCCAGATGCTGTCCGGGCCGTCCTGCCTCCCCGTCAAGTAGCCGGGATGGACCGTGATCACCCGCGCGCCCATCGCCGCCGCCTCCTCGACGCCTTGAAGCACCTGCCTTACCGATTCTTGGCGGATCCCCCCGTTACTCGAAGTAATATTGATATCGCCGATCGGACCATGCACCGAGATATCCAGGCCGGAGCTACGGAGCTTTTTTAGGAGCTGCCCGTCGTCGTCCCGCCAGAAGTGCTCGGTCCATACTTCCAGCCACGAGATCCCGACATCCCGCGCCAGATCGACGACATGTCCCAGCGGCTGGGACTTGAACAGCAAACTGGAGATGGCGGCTTGCATAGCTACCCCTTACGCTTCGCTTATAATCAGCCGTTTCCTCGGTTGTCAATCGACGCATCAGACCTCGACGCCCATGGTTTTGAGTTCCGCTTGCAGCTTTTCACTCTCGCCGCGGGCGTAGAGAACGACTTTCACGCCGAGCTCTCTGGCCGGCTCAGCGTAGCGGCCGTTGTCTTCGATATAAACGATCTCTTCCGGCCGGCAGCCCGCCTTCTCGATCATGATCTCGACAAACTTTTTGTCCGGCTTGGTGAGATGACAATCGAAGGAATAGACCTCGACATCCAGCAGGCGCCGAAAGCAGTATCTTTCCTCCAAAAATTCAACTCTACTCCTGATGTTGCCCGAAAAGGCGATGATCTTATAGCGGCCTTTGAGCTTTTCGATCAAGCGGAGAATCTCGATGTCTAGTTCGTAGCCATGATACCACGCCGCTTTTATTTCCTGGGCGTCATAGCCTTGCGGGAGTTGAGCCTGCGCCCAAGCCCAAAACTCCTCGTCCGTCATCAGCCCTTTGCGCAGATCGATGCTCTGAGGAGAGGTCAGGATCTTCTGGACTTCACCGGGCTTATAACCATGCTCTCGTTCCAATCTCTCGATGGCAACCGACTTGCCTTCGGCGAAAAGCACCCCGCCAAGATCGAAAACAATTGCTTTAATCATCGCCAACCGCCGGCCGACCGCCAAGTTTTACCAGATTAGCCAACGAAGAGCTTTTTCGTCAACCTTGAAAATGCCACCGCCCGCGTGTATAGCTCTCCCTATTATGGGCTACGAATACATCGCGGTGGAAAAGGAGGGCGCTGTGGCGGTCGTCACGCTCAACCGGCCGCAGCAGATGAACGCGCTCTCTTACGGACTCATCAAGGAGCTGTCCACGGCGATGGAGGCGTTGGATCGGGATCAGGAGGTTCGAGTGATGATCGTCACGGGCGGCGAAAAAGTCTTCGCCGCGGGCGCGGACATCAAAGAGATGGCCGACGCCGGGCCATTCGACGAACGCATCCAGGGCCGCCTCGCCTTCAGGGACCGGATCAATAAGATTTCGAAGCCGGTGATCGCCGCCGTGAGCGGTTACGCGTTGGGCGGCGGCTGCGAGCTGGCGATGAGCTGCGACATCATCATCGCCTCCGAGACGGCGCGCTTCGGCCAACCGGAGATCAACTTGGGAACCATTCCCGGAAGCGGCGGCACGCAGCGCCTGAGCCGCGCCTTGGGAAAATACCGGGCGATGGAGATGGTGCTGGCGGGAGAGCAGATCGGCGCGAGCGAAGCGCAGCAACGCGGCCTGGTGAACAAGGTGGTGCCGGTGGAGTTGCTCCTCGAAGAGGCAAAAGCCCTGGCTGAGAAGATCGCCGCCAAGCCTCCCCTTGCCGCGAAGCTCGCCAAAGAGGCGGTCCTCAAGGCCTTTAACTCGCCCCTGGATGAGGGGCTGGAGTTTGAAAGAAAGTCCTTTTATCTGCTCTTCGCCTCCGAGGACAGACGAGAGGGGATGAAGGCCTTTTTGGAGAAGCGCAAGCCGGAATTTAAAGGGAAGTAAGGAGATCGGGCTCTGTCGTGAGTTACGAAACAATTCTTTACGAGAAACAAAATCGAGTCGCGACGATCACGTTGAACCGTCCGCAGGCGCTCAATGCCTTCGTGCCTGAGATGAACAGCGAACTGCTCGACGCCCTCAAAGAGGGTGAACGGGACGAAGAGATTCGATGTTTTATGATTACCGGCGCGGGACGGGCGTTTTGCTCGGGCCAGGATCTCAAAGGCCGAACGCCGGGCCAGAAAGGATCTTTGGGCGAATCGCTGCGAGAAAAATATAATCCCATCATTCGACAAATTCGCCGCACGGAAAAAATCGTCCTGGCGGCCGTCAACGGCGTCGCGGCCGGCGCCGGATGTAATCTGGCCCTCGCCTGTGATCTGAGAATCGCCTCGGATGAGGCAAAATTTATTCAGGCCTTCGTCCGCGTCGGCTTGGCCCCGGATTCCGGCGGCAGTTTTATTCTTCCGCGGCTCGTCGGCTTCAGCAAAGCTTTGGAACTCTTGCTGTTGGGTGAGGCGGTGGACGCGAAGGAAGCGCAGCGGATCGGGCTCGTCGCCAAAGTGGCGCCCGCCGCCGAATTTGCCAAGGCGTCCCGCGAGATGGCGGAGAAGCTCGCCCGCTCGCCTCGAAGCATCGGCCTCATTAAACGCGCGGTGAATCATGCCATACTACCGGAGTTGGAGTCTCAGCTCGAATATGAGGCGCATCTTCAGGAGATCGCGGGGCGAAGCGCCGACTTCGACGAAGGCGTGGCCGCGTTCTTAGAGAAGCGCCAGCCGGTGTTTAAAGGAGAGTAGAACAAGGCAAAATGAAAATTGCAAAATGCAAAGTGCAAAGTTTAAGACTGCCTCCCCTTAGGACCTCTTGATTTTGCGTTTTTCATTTTTCATTTTGCATTTTGCATTGCATGCGACTATGAGTGTTAACCCATCAAAGATCGGCGTCCTCGGCGCCGGCACCATGGGCGCCGGGATCGCGCAGGTAGCCGCGCAAGCCGGCTTCGACACCCTGCTTTACGATGTCTCCCAGGAGTTCATCGACCGCGGGCTGGGCCGCATCCGGACCTTCCTCGAGGGCAGCAGGAAAAGAGGCAAGCTCTCCGCCGAGCAGGAACAGCAGATATTGGCGCGGCTCAAAGGGACGCTCAAGCTGGAAGATTTTTCCGGCGTCGGTCTGGTCATCGAGGCCGTGCCTGAACAGATCGAGCTTAAACGCGAGATCTTCAAAAAACTGGACGCCGCCTGCGGAATAGAAACCATTCTCGCCACCAATACCTCCTCGTTCTCCGTGACGGTCATCGCCGCCGCCGCGCGACGGAGGGAGCGGGTCCTGGGGCTCCATTTTTTCAACCCGCCGCCGCTGATGGCTCTCGTCGAGGTGGTCCAGGGAGAACAGACGGGCGCCGCCACGATGGAGACGGCCACCGAGCTCGTGCGCCGGATGGGCAAGACGCCGGTCGCGGCGAAGGACACGCCGGGCTTCATCGTCAACCGCATCGCCCGGCCGTTTTACAACGAGGCGCTGCGCATCCTGAACGACGGCGGCGCGACCGTGGAGACGATCGACAAGGTGATGAAAGGCGCGGGCGGTTTTCCCATGGGGCCGTTCGAGCTGATGGACTTGATCGGCATCGACATCAACTTCGCGGCGACGCAATCGCTCTTCGAAGCGTTTTTTCACGATCCGAGGTTCCGGCCGAGCCCGATCCAGCAGCGCATGTTCCTCGCCGGCAATCTCGGGCGCAAGACCGGCAGAGGCTTTTACACCTATGGCGATAAATAGCGTTGCCGTAGTCGGCGTGAGCCGCCTGGCCGGGGAGTTGGTCAAGCTGAGCCAGGCCTCCGGGCTTACCGCGACGCTGCACGCCGACGCCGACGCTGTTTCCACCTCGGCGTCGCTGGTCATCGAGACGCACGCGGGAGCTGAATCGGACAAAAAAGAGCTGCTCAAAAAGCTTGACGCCAGGGTGTCGGGATCTACGGTGATCGTAAGCTCGTGCCTGGCTTTTTCTCCCACCGCCATCGCCTCGTGGAGCGCAGCGCCGGAGCGAGTGGTGGGCTTTGCCACGTTCTATCCCCTTGCAGACAAAAAGGTGATAGAATTGAGCGGCGGGTTGAGAACCGGCGACGACTCTCTCGAGCAAGCCGAAGAGTTCTTCCGGCGGCTGGGAAAAGAAACCGCGCGCGTCAAAGATGCAGCCGGGTTGATCTTTCCACGCATCCTGAGCCTCATCATCAACGAGGCGGCGCGGGCTTTGGATGAGGGCGTGGCCGAGGAAGAGGCGATCGACGCGGCGATGAAGTTGGGCGTGAATTATCCCTCCGGCCCGCTGCGCTGGGCCGACCGCGTTGGACTCGACGAAGTGCTGGCGGTGCTGGAAGGGGCGCACCGGGAAAGCGGAGACGACCGCTATCGGCCATCGCCGCTGCTCAAGAAGATGGTGGCGGCGGGTTGGCTGGGCGAGGCGAGCGGAAAGGGGTTCTACGAATATAAGGCGTAGGGGCAACCCCCCGTGGTTGCCCGTCCGGGCAGGCACAGGGGCCTGCCCCTACCTGAAATCGAAACTATGAGAGAAGCTGTAATTGTTGACGCCGTGCGCACGCCGATCGGCAAGCACGGAGGAATCTTGAAAGACATCCGGCCGGACGACCTCGGGGCCCATATCATCGCCAAGCTCGTCGAGCGCACCGGCATCCGCGGCGAGGAGGTCGAGGACGTCTACTTCGGCTGCACCAATCAAGCGGGCGAAGATTCGCGCAACGTGGCGCGCAACGCCTCTCTCCTGGCCGGTCTGCCGCACACGGTGCCCGGTTGCACGGTGAACCGCCTGTGCGGCTCGGGACTCGAAGCGATCAATCAGGCGGCACGGGCGATCGAGATGGACCACGGCGACTTGTTTATCGCGGGCGGCGTGGAAAGCATGACCCGCTCGCCGTGGGTGATGCTCAAGGGCGCGGTCCCATTTCAACAGGGCAACGCCACCGTCTACGACAGCACCGTGGGGTGGCGGTTTCCCAACCCGCGCCTGGGAGAGCTCTACCCGCTCATCGGCAACGGCGAGAGCGCGGAGCTGATCGCCGAGAAATACGACGTAGGGCGCAAAGAACAGGATGCCTGCGCGCTGGAGAGCCACCGGCGGGCCGCGCGAGCCGCGCAGGACGGCCTTTTCAAGGACGAAATAATTCCCATCGCGGCGCCGCAAAAACGAGAGGGCCCCGTTCTCCACGACCGCGACGAAGGGCCGAGACCGGACACCTCGATGGAAAAGTTGGCGGCGCTGAAAGCCGTATTCAAAAAGAACGGCACCGTCACCGCCGGCAATTCTTCGCAGATTTCCGACGGCGCGTCGGCCATGCTCGTGACGACGCCGGAGAAAGCGGCGGCCCTCAAGCTGAAGCCGCTCGCCAGGATCGTAGCCTCCGCCGTGGCCGGCGTGGACCCCTCCTATTTCGGCATCGGACCCGTGCCGGCGACGCTCAAGGTTCTCAAGCGGGCCGGCCTCACGCTCGACCGGATCGACTTGGTCGAGCTCAACGAGGCCTTCGCCTCTCAGGCGATCGCCTGCGTGAAAGAGCTCGGGCTGGACCCAAAAAAAGTCAACGTCAACGGCGGCGCGATCGCGCTGGGCCATCCGCTGGGATGCAGCGGGGCGCGGATCCTGACGACCCTCGCCCATGAGATGAAGAGACGGGGCGCTCGTTACGGTCTTGCGACGATGTGCATCGGCGTCGGCCAAGGGATCGCCACGATCGTGGAGCGAGTCGCTTAACGCCGACCCGCTTCCGCCGCGCCCGCGACCACGTCATGATGAGTCGCAAAATCATTTTCATCCTGCTGGCCGTCGTTGCCGCGATCCTGCTGGTTTTCGCGGTCTCTCTAAACGCGATTATCGAACAAAACCGCGGCCGGATTCAGGAAGAGGTTCAGAAGGCGCTGGGGCGCCCTCTCGCCTTCGGCGAGCTCCGGTTGAGCCTATGGGGCGGGATCGGGATCTCGGCCAAAGAATTGAGGATCGGCGAAGACCCGCACTTCGCCGCCAGTCCTTTCATCCAAACCAAGGAAGTGAAGATGCAGCTCAGCTGGCTGCCGCTTTTCGTCGGCCGGCTGCAAATCAAAAAATTCGTGCTCGATGAGCCGGAGATCCAGATCATCAAAAACGAAGAGGGCAATCTCAACGTTTCCACCCTGGCTGCCGGCGAAAAGAAGCCGAAAGCTCCGAGGGAGCCGGGGGAGAAACGAGCGCCGCGCGCGCCGCGGCTCTTTATCACGGCCGTCGAGATCAAGGACGGCAAGATCGACTACATCGACCGTTCGTCGAAAGAAGTGATCGAGGTGCGCGTCCGCAACGTCGATCTCGATATCGGCGAGGGGCGCGGCGCGACCGCCAACGTAAAATTTGCGGCGAATCTTTTCGAGTCGCAGGGCCAGAACGCGACGGTCACCGGCCGCATCGGCCCCTTGCGGGGAGAGCGAAGCTGGAGCCAGGTCCCCGTGGAGCTGCAAATCCGTTTCGAGTCGTTGCTCCTGCCGCAACTGACGTACGGGATCCCCGCGCTCAGGGAAACGATCTCGCGTTACGTCGAGGTCAGCGGCCCCGTCGAGCTGCGGGCGAATATCACCGGCGCGCTCGAGCGTCCCCACATCACGAATTTCAAACTCACCGGCCCTTTCTTCGGCGCGGCGGCGAGCAACGCGACGGTGGAAGGCGATCTCGACCTGACCAAAGGCAATTCCTGGGACGAGGGCGAGATCAAAGGGAAACTCGCGGTCGATCCTCTGCCTCTCAATCAACTCAAGCGAGTTCCCTTCTTCCGCCAGGCTCTGCCCGCGTCGCTGACCGCGGACGGCCCGTTGAGCTTGACGGGCGAAGTCGAGGGCAGCCTCGCCGACTTTAAGATGCGCGCCAAGGTCAAAGCGTCGGAGAGCAATCTCGCCTATGGCAAGTGGCTGGCCAAGCCGAAAGGCGTCGCCGCCGAGTTGGATATCCAGGTCCAGCGGCAGAAAAATCGGCTGGTCTTTGAGCCGTCCACCATGACGATGCACACGATGAAGCTCGGCTTTTCCGGGTCGCTCGACGAGCTGCCGACGCGCCAGCTCACGCTGAATCTTGTCGCGGACGGGCTCAACCTCGCCGGCTGGGACAAGCTGCTCCCGCCTCTTGCCGGCTACGACACCTCGGGAAACGCCGGCTGGAAGCTCACGCTGAAAAAGAACCTCGCCGCGCAGGACGGCGGCCTGGAGATTCGCGGCGCGCTGAAGATCGAGGAAGGTCAGGCCAAAGATAAGAAGAGCGGTCATGGCGTCGATCGAGTGGCCGCGCAGATCGCTTTTCGCGGAAAAGACGCGCGGGTGGAGCGTTTAACGCTCCGCGGCGGCGCCTCGGAAATCTCCCTGGACGGAACCCTCACCGACTTCGCCGAGCCCCACCTGCGCTACAACCTGCGCGCGCCAAGGCTCGTGCCGACGGACCTGCCGGGCGTGTCGGCGCCCAAAGGCGACGAGATGAAAGGCCTCGCCGGCGCAGGCGAGCTGCGGGTTAGAGACGGCAAAATTTTTGTTCAGACCAACCTCTCGTCCACGGAAGGCGCTTTCCAGGAGATTCCCTACCGCAATTTGCGCGGCGAGTTTGCCTGGTCGCCGACGAACGCGGGCTTCAAAAACCTTTCTTTCCAGGCGATGAACGGAAGCGGCAGCGGCAACGGCTCCTGGGAGACGGGCGCCGACGGCTCGTTGCGCGTGGCTCTCGATCCCAACATCGAGTCCATGGACCTCAAAACTTTGTTGTCTCAAAAATTTCCCGCGTTCAAGGATCACATCGAAGGCCGGCTTAACCTCAAGGCGAAGCTCAAAGGCGACAGCAAGAACCTCTCAACCTTGCCGGAGAGCCTGCAAGGCGACGGGGAGATGCAGATCCGCAATGGATCGCTGAAAGATTTCAATCTGGTCGAGCTTGTGTTGTCGAAAATGTCGAGGCTGCCCGGCGCTTCGAACATGAAAATCCCGGCCCGTCAGCAGGCGCTGGCGCAACGGAAGGACACGCCTTTCGACAATTTATCGGGAACCTTCACCGTCAAACAGGGGCGCATCGCCACCAACGACCTCGTCCTCTCGACGCCGGAGTATTCGATCAACGCCGCCGGCTCCATCGGCCTGGATAAGAGCATGAAATGGAAAGCTACGCTGGTCATGTCGCCGCAGTTTACGCGAGAGCTGGTGCAAGAGCACAAGAACCTCCGCTACCTGGTTGACCGGCAAGGGAGGCTGAGCATCCCGTTCCGTCTCGAAGGGAAGCTGCCCAAGGTGCAGGCCATGCCTGACCTGCAAGGGTTGGCCGAGTCGTTCAAGAAAGATTTTCTAGGAAAAGGCGCGGAGCCTGCCGAAGGACAAGCGCCCGGCAAGGACAAAAAGAAAAGGGACCGGCGCGAGCGAATTCAGAAGCAGATCGAACAGTTTCTGGGAAAATAGCTCATAGACGTGAGGCGTGAAGCGTCAGGCGCCCCCCCCTCACCCCTTACCCCTGACGCCTTACAAAAACAAATAGACATGCACGAAATCTACCTGGAGCTTCGCCCCGAGGACATCGCCTACGTCAAGTTCATCATCGAGTCCTACGAGACGGTCGGCATTATCCGCACAGTGGATCGCAAAAAGGCCGTCATCGTCTTTCTGGTCGTCGAGGATTTTCTTCCCGTCGCCCGCGGGCTCGTTGCGGCGCTCCGCGACGAGATTCAGTTGAGCGAGATTCCGCGGCCGCCCGACGTAGGCGACGATTGGTTGATGAACGAACTGGCAACGGACAACCCCGAAACCCTTTAACGGTCCCTAAAGCATGCCCGCCCTTTCCCGCACGGTCAAAGAAAAAATCCTCTCGTTCCTCGCTGCGCGTCCGCGCCACCGCCTCACCCCGTTGGAAGTCCTGAAAGGAATCGGCGCCAGGCGCGACGATCTAGACGCGATCAGCGACAGCCTGCGCGAGCTTGCCCGCGAAGGCAGGATCGTGCGGCTAAAGAAAAATCACTACGCCCTGCCCCAGGCACAGAACTGCGTCACCGGCAGAGTGCACGCCCATCCCGACGGCTACGGCTTTTTGATTCCCGACGACAAGGGGCGGGACGATGTTTACTTGAATCGCCGCGAGATGCGCCGCGTCATGCACGGCGACCGGGTGATGGTTCGAATGGACAAAAAGAGAACCGGCGAGGAGGCCCACGTAGCGCAGATTCTGGAGCGCGGCCAGAAGCGGCTGATCGGAACGTACGAAGAGCACGACGGAAGAGGCTATCTCATTCCGATGGATTTAAGAGTCGCGCCGGCCATCCCGCTCGCCGGGCGGCCTCCCAAGGTCGAGACGGGTAAAGTTATCGCCGCTGAAATCACGCGCTACGGCACCGGCTTCTCGCCGCCCGAGGCCGATCTCTTGGAGACACTGGGCGATCCCGACAATCCCGAGGTGCAGGCGCGCGCCATCATCTTTCGCTACAGTCTGCCGACTTCCTTTTCGCCGGCGGCGAAGCGCGAAGCGGAAATCTGCCCGCGATCAATCAGCGCGGCGGAGAGTGGCGCGCGCGTGGATTTGCGCGCGCGTTCTACAGTCACCATCGACGGCGAGCAGGCGCGCGACTTCGACGACGCAGTGAGCATCGAGAAAATAGATGGCATCTATCATCTCTATGTCTCCATCGCCGATGTCTCGTCCTACGTCGCGCCCGACAGCGCGCTCGATCAGGAGGCCTACCAGCGGGCGACGAGCGTGTACTTTCCCGACCGGGCGCTGCCGATGCTGCCGGAAGAGCTGTCGAACGGGATATGCAGCTTGAACCCCAAGCAGGACCGTCTGACAAAAACCGCGCTGCTGGAAATCAACGCGCGCGGCGAGGTGGTTAAAACCCGCTTCTTCAATTCCGTGATTTGCAGCGACGAGCGCATGACCTACACCGACGTGCGCCGCATCCTGGTGGACCAAGATGTCGAATGCATCGAGCGCTATCGGCCGCTGGTCGACTCTTTCAAGCTGATGGAAGAGGTGGCGCTGTTATTGTGCGAGCAAAGGCGGGCAAGAGGGACTCTCGATTTCGATCTCCCCGAGGCGGAGATCGTTCTCGATCTCCAGGGGACGCCGGAAAACATCGTCCGCGCCGAGCGCAGCATCGCGCACCGGATCATCGAGGAGTTCATGATCGCGGCCAACGAAGCGGTCGCGCGCCATCTTAAGGAAAAAGGCTTCCCTCTCCTCTACCGCATCCACGACGGGCCGGAGCGCGAAGCGCTCGAAGCCGTGGCGCCGTTTCTTCTGAGCCTGGGCTACCGCCTGCCGCTCAAGAAGGAGAAGGCGACGCCCAAAGATCTCCAGCGGCTGCTCGAAACCTGCCGCGGCAAGCCGGAGGAGCGGGTTTTAAACCACGTCCTGCTGCGCGCCATGAAGCAGGCGCGCTACGCGCCGGAAAACATCGGCCACTTCGGCCTCGCCTCGACCTGCTACACGCATTTTACCTCGCCGATCCGGCGCTACCCTGATTTGATCGTCCACCGAATCTTGGGCGATGTGCTTGACGGAAAGACGCTCAAGGCGGCGGAGAAAGAAGATCGCTTGCGTTATCTGCAGGAGGCCGGCAGGCACACTTCAGAGCGGGAGCGCATTGCGATGGACGCAGAGCGCGAGATGGTGGCGCTCAAAAAGGCCCAGTTCATGATGGACAAGATCGGGGAGGAGTTCGGCGGTTTCGTCGTGAGCCTCGCGAGCTTCGGCTTTTTCGTCGAGCTGGAAAACTATTTCGTCGAGGGGCTCGTGAAACTCTCCACGCTCGAAGACGACGCCTACCAGTACTACGAGAAAGAATACATCATCAAAGGCCGCCGCCACGGCCGCAAGTTCCGCCTGGGCGACCCCGTCCGCGTCCGCGTCGCCCGCATCAACGTGTTCCGGAGCGAGATAGATTTTGAGCTGGTTTAAGGGTTCAAAGGCTTCGGTGAGCACGATAGCGCTAACGCTGGGAGTGTTTACGACGCCGTAATCCGATCCCGTTACAATAATTGTTGAGCCTTTGATACCAGTCCGGCTTTGCTCCGGGGCAAACGCCTGTGGTATCCAGCAGTTCTAAGGCGTTGGCAATGTCTTGAGCGAGTTGCTCTGTCCATACTACCTTGCAAGTTTTTCCAGAGGGCCGGAAGGCAACCAATTGGAACTCACAATCCTGAGGCCAGCCTCGTGCTGTCAATTCACGCCCGGCATTCGTCTCAATAATCGTATTTCCTCGGCGGTCGGTATCGATAGGAATGGCTAAAGCAAGCATAGCTTATCCTCCCATTTTCACTGGAGAGTCAAATTCAAGCGCAACACGATTGCGGATAGGCGCGGCCCGTCGATCAGGCCGATCGATGGTTTATTCGCGTGGCTCGCCTCACTCACGGCTGCCCTTGTGAATGCGCTAGTTGTCACGAAAACACCCTTAGCGGTAGTGCTTAGTGCGCCCCTAAAGCTATTTATGTCATGGCTGCCTACTGCATGACGCCACCGCTTTACTTGAGCCTGGACGTGGGTACCGGCAAAAAAGTCGTTCCCCTCTTCTACGTAAGCATTCACGTCTATTCCGCCATCGCCACTCGCTCTAGTCACCGTGACATCTACGAAGCCGCTCCTCTCCATGACCCTCTTGATGAACTGTTCGAATTCAAGCGGCGCAATCTGGAAAAGCCTCATACGAACGCTCTCAAGCTCGCCTG
>MGSS01000121.1:0-12500 GCA_001798595.1 Deltaproteobacteria bacterium RIFCSPLOWO2_12_FULL_60_19
TCAAGCGCGCCTGGTGGCGCGACAACGTGCAACTCCGCCCGGACATGGTCGGGCTCGACGCCTCGATCCTCATGCATCCGACGGTCTGGAAGGCGAGCGGCCATCTGGATCACTTCACCGACCCGATGGTCGACTGCAAGGGCTGCCAGCGCCGCTTTCGCGCCGACAAGATCGACGACGAAGAGTGGATTCATTATTGCGCTGCGACGAAAGGGAACAAGTTTGTCGTGCCGGGCGGCGAAGCATGCAAGCACTGTAGCGGTCGGCGGAGTCTCTGCCCGGCCTGCGGCAAGGGCGAGCTGACCGAAGCGCGGCAGTTCAACCTCATGTTCAAAACTTTCATGGGGCCGGTGGAAGACGACGCTGCGCTCACTTACCTCCGCCCCGAAACCGCCCAGGGCATCTTCGTCAACTTCGACAACGTGCTCCAGTCGATGCGCTTGAAGCTCCCGTTCGGCGTCGCGCAAATCGGCAAGGCCTTTCGCAACGAAATCACCCCCGGCAATTTTACCTTCCGCACGCGCGAGTTCGAGCAGATGGAGATCGAGTACTTCGTCATGCCGGGGACGGACGAGCAGTGGCATCAGAAGTGGATCGACGCGCGGTTTGCCTGGTACCCGGCCTACGGCATCCGCGCCGAGAATCTCAGGCTGCGCGAGCACGAGAAGGACGAGCTGGCCCACTATGCCAAGCGCACCGCCGACATCGAGTACCAGTTCCCCATCGGCTGGAGCGAGCTGGAGGGAATCGCCAACCGCACGGACTTCGATCTCAAACAGCACTCCAAGACCAGCGGCAAGTCGCTGGAATACTTCGACGAAGAATCGAAGCAGAAGGTCGTGCCATACGTGATCGAGCCGTCAGCCGGAGCGGACAGGGCGACTCTGGCGTTTCTGGTCGACGCCTACCACCAGGAAGAAGTGAGAGGGGAAAAACGCGTCGTGCTGCGCTTTCATCCGGAGCTGGCGCCGATCAAGATCGCGGTCCTGCCGCTGCTCAAGAAGAACGATCAAATCGTGGAGACGGCGCAGCGGATCTGCGGCGATTTGAGAAAGCGGTGGTACTCGGTTTACGACGACACGGCTTCCATCGGCCGGCTCTATCGCCGCCAGGACGAAGTCGGCACGCCTTTTTGCGTAACCGTGGACGTTCAGACGGTGGGAGATGAAAAATCCGCCGCAGATGAGAAGGTCACGATCCGCGACCGCGACACGATGCAGCAGATCCGCGTGCCGATCGCCAAGCTTCAAGAGATCATGGCGGACTTCATGGCAGGAGGATGGGCCGAGGTCGCCGCGCAGGATTCTTACAAAGTCGCCGCTAAAGACTAACGTCAGGCGATGATGCCGAAAGGCGGGCCCGCAAACTCGTACGCCGGGAAGACCTTCTTCAGATCCTTCTGACCCAGGTGGCGCGAGAGAATTTCGCCGCACACCGCGCGAAAGTCCGTGGTCAACGCCAGATCGCGGCCTTCGTACAGCACCCCGGGATCGAGTCCCGGCCAGCGGCCATAGACCTTGCCGCCTTTAATCTTTCCGCCCATAGCAAACATCACGTTGGCGTGGCCGTGGTCGGTGCCGCGGTTGCCGTTCTCGCGCGCCGTGCGGCCGAATTCGGATAGGGTCACGAGCGCGACGTCGTCCATCCGATCGCCGAGATCCCGGTAAAAAGCCGCGAGAGCGCCGGCCAGCTCTTGCAGGCGGTTGGCCATCTGGCCTTCCGCTCCTCCCTCATTGACGTGCGTGTCCCAGCCTTCGATTTCCGTAAAAGCGATTTCGATGCCGATGTTCGCCTTGATCAGACGGCCGATCTGTTTGAGACTCTCACCCAGACGCCCGGCGGGATAGCTCTCGGACGAGGGCGGGGGCAGCGTCGATTCCATCGTTTTTAATATCCTCATCGCCTCGAAGACATTTTCTCCCCCCTGCCGAAGGAGCGGGTCCTGGATGTTCGCGTAGACTTTTTGGAGAGCCGGCGCCAGGAGCGAGTCCCGCAGGCGGAACTCTTCGATCGAGGTCATCGTCAACGCCGGCGCTTTACCGGCGAGAATACGCGGCAGCCGCTGCGTGAGCGAGACCGCGCGAAAAGGATTTCGGTCGCTTTTATTTTCGGTGAGCAGGCGATTCAGCCAGCCGTCGGGCGTATTTTTGACGCCGGGTGTGCCCAACTCCATGTAATCCTGCGCGTCAAAATGAGAACGGGTATTGTCCGGCGAGCCGGCGGCATGGATGACGGCCAGATGGCCCTTATCGAACAGCGGCGTGAGCGGGGCGAGCGCCGGATGAAGGCCGTAGAAGCCGTCGAGATCGATCGTTCTGTCCTTTCCTGAAGAGGGCTCCGCAATGGCGATGCTCGGACGGAGCGAATAGTAACTTCGATCTTTAAACGGGACCACGGCGTTGAGACCGTCCATGCCGCCCCGCTGGAAGACGACGACCAGGATTTTGTTTCGCCTGCTTTTTTCTCCTTCAGCCGCGCGCACGAGAAAAGACGGCGGCAAGCCGAGGGACAAAAGACCCAAGCCCCCGGTTTTGAGAAACAGTCGGCGCGAGAAAGCCATGGCTACCTCCGTTGAAACTCGGGCGCGGCCACGAGCTCAGCCCAAGTCTCCGCGTTCTTGACTCTCGTTCCGGCTATCCGATTGGCCGTCAGGTCGATCGCAAAGTTGATCCGCGTCAAGAGCATGTCCGGGCTTATCCAAGTGGAGCCGACATCGGGGAACCCCGTGGGCGGTTGGGCGAGAAAGAGCGGCTCCCCCATTCGGACGAGAGAACGGAGCAGCGCCGGCGAGGCATTGGTCTCGGCCCCGACGGCCCTGAGGGCACTTGCGACGAACTCCAGCGGTTTTTTGATTTTTGCCTGGACGACCTCAGGGGAGAAAAATTCCGGCGACCTGACGATGGCGCGAACGGTGTCCTTGATATCGCCGTCGCTCTCGCGAAAAGCCTTCGCCGCCTGGTCCACCAGAGAAGACGGGGGATCGTCGCTCACAAACCGACGCGCTAGTTTACCGGCGATGAACCGCGCGGTCGAGGGATGACGGCTTAGAAGATCGATGACTTTCACCCCATCCTCCATCCCGCCGCCGGCGGGGATGCGGGTTCCAAGCACGACTTTTTCGCCCCGATCGTGCATGCGGGCGTCGAAGAGAAACTCCGGCTGGCCTCTGGGGCGCCGGATCGTCCAGCCGGTAAAGCACCGCGCCACTTCCACAACATCTTTCTGCGTGTAGCCGCCATCCACGCCCAACGTGTGAAGCTCCATCAACTCGCGGGCGTAGTTTTCATTGATCCCTCTGCGCGCCACGGGCGCCGCAGTCGCGCGCGGGCGATTCATCACAGCCTCGGGATTCACGCTCAGCCAGTTGTCCAGATAGAAAAGCATCGCCGGGCTTTTGGCGGTAGCCAGGAGAAGATCACGGAAACGGCCGAGGGCATGAGGCCGGATCGTGTCGCGGTCGTAGGAGGTGACCAGCCACCGGTCCGCGCCCTTGCCGGCAAAGACGTTAAAATGATTGGTCCAAAAATCGACCATGACCTCGTAGAGCTGCCGGCGGCTGTAGACGGCGCGCAGAAGTTTGGCCTGCTGGAGTTCCAGGACGACGTAGCGCGGGCTCTGCATCGGAGAAAGCTCCATCCCCTTGGCCTTGACCTGTTGCGGCGGAGGATAGAGCTCCAGCAGCTCCTGGCTGCTCAAGTGCACCGATTTCAGTTTTGCTACTTTGTCTTCAACCAGGGAGTCGGGAATTTTTTCCGGCTGGAGCTGCTCTTCGAGGTAGGGAACGATACCTTTGCTTTTCACCTTCTCGGTCTCGGCCGGGGTCGGGCCGAAGGTGATGCGGCCGAGCAGGTGGGCGATTTTTTGCTCGTCGGTTAAGGGTGCGCTCACTCAAATCCCTCGCGGCTACGGCGAGCCCATAATCTGGCCCAAGAAATCATATCATAACCGATGCGGGTTAGCTCTGCTGCTGGTCCGGCCTAGCCATATGCTGCCGTCGCCACTCTTTGAACTGTTGCAAGCGTTCCGCCCGAAGCTGACTGAGCCTGGTTCTTTGATCCTCCGTCAGTACGCCGCGCAGCTGATTCGCAATCTGGACCCGCGAAACCGTCATCTCGGCTTGTAGATCGCCCGCCTGCTGGGCGAGAGAGCGCACAAGAGTCTCGTCGAACGGCAGCGCTCGCGCAGCCTCTCCCAGAGCAGCTCGTTTTTCCCGCAGTTGTTGGGCAAGGGGGTGGATGGCGTCCCTGCCGCCGGCAAAGATCGCCTCAATCTGCGTTCGTTGATCGCCGGAAAGCTGCAATTGTTCCAGCAAGGGCGGCCCCATCCTTCCCATCATGCCCGGCCGTCCCGGCCCGAATCCCGGCTGCGCGAAGAGCGCCGGACTCGTCAGCAAACTCGCGGCGATCAAAACGCCGATCGCAATCTGTTTGGTTGTCTTCATCTTTTTCCTCCTTCGGTTCTTCGCGTAAGACTCTAACGTCTCCTGATTGCCGGCACGAACCTGACTGCACGTCGGTTTCTGTCGACAATAATCACTTGGCCCGGGCTGACCACGTAGGGCCTATAATAGACGGGGTAGTAGCGCGGGCGATAGAGCTGGTAGTGGATCGTGTGCAACTCGTAGTAGGGATCGTAGGCCGGCGGATACTCAACGCCGAGTTCTTCGTAGTAGGGGTCATGAGCGTCGGTCGTACGCCCGGAGATCAGCAGCAAACTCATCGCAAACAGAACCACCCAGAGTATTTTCACGTTCGTATCTCCTTTGTGTAACCCGCGCAGCTAACTTCTCTCATGCGTCTAGCGGCCTCGGCCGGTTCGGGCATCCTCGTATCCCTCCTGGTAGCCGCGTCTTCTACCCTGGTCGTATCTCTCATAGCGACCGCGCTCGACGCCCTCGCTGTAGCCGTCGGAATATCCCGTGTCGTAAGGATCGCGCGGCCTAGGGGCAGGAGGCGGCGGGTAGTCCCGCTCTACGACTACGGGCGGCGGAAATAACACGCGATCCAAAATAATACCGGTCGCCAGGCCTCCAAGGACTCCGGCCGCAACCGCGGCGCCGTTATAGCCATGATGGCGATGAACAACCACTCTGCGACCGTAATAAGGTCTTCCCCACGCGAAGCTGGAAGCCGGCACCATCAGGATAGCTGCCAGAACTGTTGCCAAAACCGCTACGGAAAGCTTTTTCATATTGATCTCCTTTCGCTCATAGCCGCCGTAGTCCTTACGGGCTAGTCGTCGAATCTCGGGTCGTGATGACCATAGTAGGGCCTGTAATGTCTGTAGGGGTAGCGATAGTAAGGGAGAAGAGGACGGAAGTAATATCCGTCGCGACGTTCAACGACCACGCAGCCCGCAAGTGGAGCCAAGACCATGGCCAGTAGAAAGACTATGAAGAATTTTGTCATAGAACAGACCTCGAAAAAAAATACTGACGGCGAGCCGCCATCAGCGCCAAGTTTCACGCCAGTACGAATACGGCGTATAGCCGTAAGAGCGGTACCGGTACGGCCGGTATCGATAGTAATAGCCATAGGGATAATAAACGTAGGGACGCCAGTAGTAGCAGTCGTAGCATTCATAGTAACGGTGTCTCGAGTGGCGCCAATGATTCCAGTCGCCCGCAAAGCTCGGCATCGGCGCGAGAGTCGCAAGGAGCAAAACGCTGAGCCAGAGTTTTTTCATGGGTGGTTCTCGTTTCCGACTCTTTTAGACGGTTGCAGGAGCTAAAGGTTTACCGACCGTCCGTCCCGGTTTCTGCGGTTCAGTCCTTATCCTTGTAGCGTTTTTTGTCCTTGGTCCGTAATTTATCGCGCAACGCCCGCTTTTCTTCCGGGAAGAGTTGACGGCGCCCCTCAAACTTGTCGCGCCACTGCTGGCGTTGGTCGGGCGGCAGTTTGCGGAACTCGTCGAACCGTTGCTTTAAGGTGTCACGCCGCTCTTCGGGGAGGCTGCGCCAATGCTCCCACTCCCGACGGAGATAATCTTGTCGCTCGGGGGGGAGATTGCGCCAGCGCTGGAAGTTGCGCTCGATAGCGGCTTTATCCGACGGGCTCAGGCGCCGCCATTGCTCATAGGGCTCCTGCGCCCAACTCGCACAGGGAAGTAGCAAAAGCCCAAGCAGGCTATAGCGCGCGATGAGACGTTTCACCTTTCGGTCCCTCTTGTCCTTCCATCGCCTCCAGCAGGTCGATGGAATCGAAAAAGTCCATAGACTTAAGAAATTCCAGATTGTCCGTAACGGAAAGCATTTCCCCAAGCTCCGGCGGGGGCGTCTCGCGCGGCCACCACTGGCCTCTAGTCAGGGTAAGAGTGATAGCCAGGGCGAAGATGGCGGCTGTCGCCGCAACGGGCACGGGCCAGGAACGGAAGAGAGACAAGAGAACTTCCCGCCACCCGGTGGTATTCCCCGACACGCTCAGTCGTTCGTGAATATCGTTGCTGTAGCTTTGCCAAAAGGCCGCAGGCGGATCGTCGGCAACTATGGTTTTGGGCAGCAGGCTTCGTAGCTCCTCCAGCGAAAGCCGACACGCGGCGCAGCCTTCGAGGTGCGTTTCGATCCCGTGTCGCGTGGCGTCGCTGAGTTCCTGATAGTGGTACAGGATCAAATCTTCCTCGAAGCGCGCGCAGGCTTGACGGGGTAAATCTTCTCTTTCCGCCATACAAACTCCTTCTAGGTGAGCTCCGCGAGGCGCTGTTTCAAAGCCGTCACCGCGCGGTGGAGGTGGCTTTTAACCGTTCCCTCGGCAGCCTTCATGACCTCGGCGATCTCCCTGATGGATAGCCCTTCATGGTTTTTTAACAAAAAGGTGGTTCGCTGTTTTGCGGGCAGGGCGGCCAAGGCTGCTCCTATCCGTTCCGACATCTGTCTCGAGATCGCTTGTTGATCCGCCGAAGGCGCCGGATCGGCAATCCCGTCGGTCCCCTTGCCTTGCTCCGTTCTTTCGTCGAGCGATTCCATGCGAATCCTTGTCTTGCGGCGGCGGTAGTCGATGCACAGGTTTACCAGGATGCGATAGAACCAGGTATAAAACTTCGCTCTTCGGTCAAAACTTCCGAGATGGCGGAAAGCGTTGAGGAAAGCTTCCTGCGATAGATCCTTGGCTTCCTCGCGGTCGCGGGTGAAATCGAAGGCGATGCGATAGGCCTTGTGTTTATAGCGTTCCACCAGTGACTCGAATGCCTGGCGTTGGCCCTGTTGAGCCAGGGCCACAAGCTCATCGTCGCCAAACTCTGCCGGTCGGCTCGTTATCATTGCCCGGGTCGGGTCCTCATTGTGCCTGAGAGATAGGATGCGCCCCGCCTCGCCCTGTTGCAACCAGCGATCGTCCATGGGGGGCCGGGTCGCTATTCCGAATCCTTCACTCTCGGGTCACACCGCAGATCGAGCCGTTCCTGATAGAGCTTGCAGCCGTAGCCGGCAAGGATCCCCTGGCATCTCTCGCAAGATAGGCATTGACCCTCCAATTCTGGTGATCCCTACCCGCGTCTAGTTGGACGTACTCAGAGCGAAAAGGTTTACGTGGCCACAGGTTTGGCCCGGAACGGTTTGATACCCGGTCGAGCTGATCCGCAAAAATGACAATGATTTCACTGATATAGTCCGCAAACCGACTCTGAGGCTCCCCCAATAGACGGTGCGGTAAAATCAGCTTGACAACCGACGGTGTTGAATCTAAACTAAAAATTAAGATTTTTCTCGTTGGAAACCGTATGGACGCCGGTAATCTCGAAGAGCTGGAGGGGAAAATCACCAAGCTGCTCGAGCGCCACGACAAGATCAAGCGGGAAAAGGAACAGGCCGAAAAGCGTTTGCAGCAGCGGGAAACCGAGTGGCATCAACTGAAGGGGCAGCTCCGGCAGTACGAGCGGGAGCGAATTGACCTGCGAGAGCGCCTGGACAAGATTCTGGGCCATTTGGAGCAGTTGGATCTTGCATAAAGAACTAGCCGGTTGCGTATGAAAAAGGCCATCGAAGTTGAGCTGATGGGTGAAAAGCTCACGCTCCGCAGCGACGCCGAAGAAAATTATGTCCGCAAGGTGGCCGGCTATGTGGACCGGAAAATGCAGGAGGTTTCCAAGAGCGCGCGTCCGGCCACAAAGTCGAGCGTGGCCATGCTGGCGGCGCTCACCATTGCGGACGAATATCAGCGGCTCAAGGACGATAGCGATGCGATGTCGCAGCGGTTGGACTTGCTGCTCAAGCGGCTTTCGACTACTCTAACCGAGGAGGAGTGAAATAGCGGTGTGATCCTCCCCTGCCTGGTTTTTTAGCGTCCGGTCGGTCATCTGACGGGACAAGAGGCGGGGGAAACCAGAAGACTGGCGGTTGGGTGGAAGGGTGAAGAACCTGGAAATAGCGTGCGGAAAGGATCTGATCTATTGTTTTTCGTCTGCGTACATACAACAATTCATCGGCAGGTCAACGCTCACGGCTCGGAGTTTTGCGTTCGAGGCTCTCCTGACCTGTTGCGTCGGGATTTTTCTCCGAGAAGCGGCAGGGACCGTTCACCGCAGATAGATCAGCGCTTGTAGGCACGTTTTTTTCTTCCCGTTCTCGCCGACCTCAGCCCGGTCTCCCTGGTGGAATCCCAGATAGGGTTCGTATGGGGGAGACGAAGGAAACAGTTCGCACGATCGCTCGTCAGAGACGGGACGCTCTCTCCGTCGCCGACGCGGCGGATAAAAGCCGGCTGATTCAGGAGACAGTCCTTCAGTTTTCCCCCTACATGTTTTCCCGCGCGGTTGCGCTCTATAGCTCGATGCAAAACGAGGTTGCGACCGCGGGCATCCGCGATCATGCTCTCAAGGAAGGAAAAAGAGTCTTTTATCCGCGAGTTGCCGGGGATACGGGCGGTGACTTTGCCGAGCTTAAGCGCGCGGGCGATCTCAGGCCGGGTCGATATGGCATTCTTGAGCCCGCCGGGAATGTCTTGCTGACGCAACGGGATGAAGAGGGACTGGTGGTGTTTGTGCCGGCGCTTGCCTTCGATCTCCGGGGCAATAGGCTCGGTAGGGGCAAAGGTTGGTACGACCGGGCGCTTTCGCGGCTTGGAGCCGAGGTAACGGTGGCAGGTCTGGCGTATGAATTCCAAATTGTTGACAGAATTCCCGCCGAGAGGTGGGATTGCAAGGTCGATCATATCATCACCGAGAGCCGGGTGGTCGACTGCGGGGATCGGCCGTCCTCCGATTCAGGGTGGGTTTCTTAATCTTTCCGAAAGGGGGTGTTGCCATTGGGACTGAATATCTTTGTAGGAATAGCGGGATTTGTGGCGGGCGCGCTGCTATGCGCGGTTGTCTTTTGGTTGCGCAGAAAGCAGCAGAAGGCTGAACTGGGGCAAGCCGAAAACACCGCTGCGCGTATTCTGGAAGAGGCCCAGAAAGAGGCCGGTGCGATCAAAAAGGACGCTGAGATCCAAGGCCGGGATCGCATTGTGCAGGCCAAGATCGACTTCGAGAAGGAGATGCGGGAAACGCGCCGGGAGATTCAGGCTCTGGAAAAGCGGGTGGTAGGCAAGGAAGAGAGTCTCGATAAGCGCATAGAGAGCATTGAGCGGCGCGACGGCGAGCTGGGCAAACGGGAGGCGTCCATTAATGCGCGGCAAAAAACCGTGGAGGAGAAGCAGGCCGAGTGCGATCGCCAGATGGACGAAGCGCGCCGTCAGGTCGAGCGGGTCGCGGGGATGACGCGGGAGGAGGCGAAGAAAAGCCTCATCGATCAAATGATAGAGGAAGCCAAACACGAATCGGCGAAACGGGTTCGCGTGATCGAGGAAGAAGCCCGAGAGGAAGCGGTCCGCAAGGGGCAAAAGATTGTCGCGCTGGCAATCGAAAGGTTGGCCGGCGACTTCGTGGCGGAGCGCAGCGTGACGGTTGTGCCGTTACCGAGCGACGATCTCAAGGGGAGGATCATCGGCCGCGAGGGGCGCAATATCCGTGCCCTGGAGGCGGCTACAGGCATTGACCTGATCGTCGACGATACGCCCGAGTCCGTGGTTATTTCCGGTCATAATCCGATCCGGCGGGAGATCGCCAAATTGTCGCTCGAAAAACTCATCTCGGACGGCCGTATCCATCCAGGGCGCATCGAAGAGGTGGTGAAAAAGTCGGAGCAGGAAGTGGAAGAGGCGATTCGCGAAGCCGGGCAGAAGGCGATCTTCGACGTGGGGGTTCACGGCGTCCACCCGGAAATCGTCAAGTTGCTCGGCAGGCTCAAGTATCGCTACAGCTACGCGCAAAACGTGTTGCTCCACTCGATCGAGGCCGCCTTTATCTGCGGTAACATGGCCGCCGAGCTGGGCTTGAACGAGAAGCAGGCGCGCCGCGCCGCGCTGCTCCACGACATCGGCAAGGCGGTGGATCACGAGGTGGAAGGATCGCACGCCATTATCGGCGCCGAGCTGGCGCGCAAGTACGGCGAGTCGCCGAAGATCGTCAACGCGATCGCGGCGCACCATGAGGACGTGAAAGCGGAGACGATCCTGGCGCCGCTGGTGGACGCCGCGGACGCCTTGTCGGGCGCGCGCCCCGGCGCGCGCCGCGAAATGATGGAAACTTACGTTCGTCGCCTGGAAGAGCTGGAGCGCATCTGCAACTCGTTCAAGGGCGTGGAGAAGTCTTACGCGGTGCAGGCGGGACGGGAGATCAGGATCATTGTCCAACACGATACCGTTTCCGACCAGGACGCTGCGTTGATGGCACGGGAGATCGCGCGCAAGGTCGAAAACGAAATGACCTATCCGGGCCAGATCAAAGTCACGGTCATCCGCGAGGTGCGGTCCGTGGAGTACGCAAGGTAAATAATTTTGAGTTTTGAATGATGAATGTTTAATTCGACTCTTCAATTCAAAATTCAAAATTAAGAATTCAAAATTCCATGCGTATTCTGATATTAGGGGACGTAGTCGGCCGTCCGGGGCGCCGGGCGATCCGGCAGTTGGTTCCCGCGTTGGTGAAAGACGAGGCGATCGATCTCGTCATCGCCAACGCGGAGAACGCGTCGGGTGGCATGGGGGTCGATATCAAAAGCGCCGAGGAGCTTTTTTCGGCCGGCGCGCATGTGCTGACCTCGGGAAATCATATCTGGAAGAAGAAGGAGATTTACCCTTACCTGGGAAAGCAGCCCCGGCTGTTGCGGCCGGCCAACTACCCCGACGGCGCTCCGGGTCAAGGTTGGGTTGAGTGGCAGGGCGAGGCGGGTAAGCGCGCGCTGGTGATCAACGTGCAGGGAAGAGTTTTCATGCCGCACCACGTCGATGATCCCTTTCGCTGCGTCGACGGCATCCTGCGCGCGCGCGGCGACCATGCTCCCGTCGTCGTGGTGGACATGCATGCGGAGGCCACTTCGGAAAAAAACGCTATGGGCTGGTTTCTCGACGGGCGGGCCTCGGTCGTATATGGAACTCACACGCACGTGCAGACCGCCGATGAGAGAATATTGCCCCGGGGCACGGCCTATATCACGGATCTCGGGATGTGCGGACCGCTCGATTCGGTCATCGGGATCGAAAAGGATCTGGTGGTCGAAGGCTTCTTAACGCAACTGCCGCGCGCGTTCGAAGTGGCCCAAGAAAATGTGGTCGTTCAAGGAGTTGTCGTTGACGTCGACGACGCGAGCGGCCGCGCGCGTGAGATCCGCCGTGTGCGCGTGCCGTGGCAGAGGCCGGACCGATGAAGCTGGACGCGCATGAACAGATGCGGCTCATCCGCCGGGGTGCGGTCGAGATCCTCCTTGAAGAGGAGTTGCTGCGGAAGCTAAGTCGCGGAAAATCGCTTAGGATCAAAGCCGGGTTCGACCCGACGGCGCCCGACCTTCACCTTGGCCACACGGTCCTGCTGCAGAAGATGAAGCAGTTCCAGGATCTAGGCCACGAGGTCATTTTTCTCATCGGCGACTTTACCGGTATGATCGGCGATCCGTCGGGCCGGTCGGAGACGCGCAAGGCGCTCAGCCGCGCGGAGGTCAAACAAAACGCGGAGACCTACAAGCAGCAGGTATTTAAAATTTTGAGCCCGGAAAAAACTATCATCGATTTCAACAGCCGGTGGATGGAAGCCATGGATACGGTAGCGATGATCGAGCTTAGCGCGAAGTACACCGTGGCGAGAATGCTCGAACGCGAAGATTTCAAAGTTCGCTATCAGAGCCAACAGCCGATCAGTATCCATGAGTTTCTCTATCCGCTGATTCAGGGCTATGATTCGGTGGCGCTCAAAGCCGACGTAGAGTTGGGTGGAACGGATCAGCGATTCAACCTGCTGATGGGCCGGGAGCTGCAGCGAGAATACGGCCAGGAGCCGCAAGTCATTCTGACGATGCCTTTGCTCGAAGGAACCGACGGCGTTCAAAAAATGAGCAAGTCTTTGAACAACTACATCGGGATCAGCGAGGCGCCCGAAGAAATTTTCGGCAAGGTGATGTCTATCTCCGACGATCTCATGTGGCGCTATGCGGAACTGCTGAGCGAGCAGGGCACCGAAGAGATCCGCGGCGCACG
>MGSS01000122.1 GCA_001798595.1 Deltaproteobacteria bacterium RIFCSPLOWO2_12_FULL_60_19
TAACGCTCTTGAATTTCGAGTGGGCGGCGAGACTGAAAAAGGGCGCGCGGATGCTGGTGGAGATGGCGCGGATGGGCGCGCCCTTTTGAACCACGGAACAATGCAAGCCCCAACGCAGAGACTCATTGCCCACGCCGTGACGGAGTGGCTGCGAGACTCTCCTACCGCGCCGTTTGTCTGAAGCTCTTGAGCGCCTCCTCGCGCAGCTGCAGCCACACCTCGCCGACGAGCCGGCCGAACTTTTCAGTCGAGATTACGGCGGAAGTTCGCGGCCGCTCGAGGTCGATATCGATCACCGCTTTGACTTTCCCCGGCCGCGCGCTCATGATCACCACCCGATCCGACAACTGCACGGCTTCGTTGATGTTGTGCGTGACGAACAAAATCGTCTGGCCGATCTCCTGCCGGATGCGCAGCAACTCCTCGCCCAAAATGATCCTCGTCTGCTCGTCGAGCGCGCCGAACGGCTCGTCCATCAGCAAGATCTCCGGTTCCATCACCAGCGCCCGCGCGATCGCCACGCGCTGCTTCATCCCGCCGGAGAGTTGATCGGGATAGCGGTTTTCAAAGCCGCCAAGGCCCATCAGCTCGATCATCTCCAACGCCTTCTTCCGCCGTTCGTCTTTCGAGGCCCCCTGCATTTGCAAGCCGAACTCCATGTTCTCCAACGCCGTGCGCCATGGGAAAATCGACTCCTGCTGAAAGATGATGCCGATCGAGGCGTGGCCGTCCTTTACGGCCACGCCTTTGATGAGCACTTCTCCGGAGCTTTTGGGGACCAGGCCGGCGATCATTTCCAGCAGCGTCGACTTGCCGCAGCCGCTGGGGCCGATGATGGAGACGAACTCGTGGCGGTAAACTTCAAAGCCCACGTTGTCGATCGCGGTGAAGTCCGAATATTCCTTGGAGAGATTTCGGACTTCGAGAATCGGTGCCCCGTTTTTCATCTGGCGCTTTCGTGGGCGAAGCTGCGGCAGCGCATGAGCAGCAGGGTCATCGCGACGTTGACGGCGGCGGCGAACAAAAACGTCAGCAGGATGCCGGCGTACATTTCGGGAATCCTGAAATGATTGAACGATTGCATGATGATGAAACCCAGGCCGGCGTTGGAAACTTTAAGCTCTCCGAGGATGGCCGCCACGAGAGAGACGCCGATCCCGAGGCGCGCGCCGCCGGCGACCGGGAGCAACATCGACGGAAAGTAGACCCGCGTGAAGATCTGGAGGCGGGAGGCGCCCACGGATCGGGCGACTTTGAGAAACACGCGATTGACGCCGGCCGAGGCGATCGTCGTGTTGACCACGATGGGAAAGAAACCGGACACCGCGGCCATCGCCATTTTCGATTCAAGCTTGGCGCCGAGGAGCATGAGAAAGATCGGGTAGAGAATAATCTTGGGCGTGGCCGCGAAATAGAGCAGCGGCGGCTCAAAGACTCGTCTGAGAAACGGTTGAGTCCCGAGCAGGACGCCGAGGGCGATGCCGAACAGCGCGGCAAAGACAAACCCGACCGACGCTTCGTGAACCGTGACGAGCAGGTGCGGAAATATAGCTCCACTCGACGCCAGAACCCAGGCCGCGCGCAGGATCTCCCCGATGCCGGGGAGAATCCCTGCGAACAAAAGCCCGCTTTCCGCGACCGTTTCCCAAACGGCCGCGAAAACGAGCACCGTCACTGTCTGAATCAACAACGGCTTCATGAGGTGAATAACCTCGATTCAGCCCGTCCCAGCAAATGAATAAAGATCATGGAGAGAACAATCGCCCCCGCCATGCCGAGGTAAAGCTCCTCGGTGTTGAACCAGAAGTATCCCTTGGAAGCGAGCGTCCCGATCCCGCCGATCTCCACCAAAAACTCGACCGCGATCACGGAGATGAGGATGTAGGTCACCCCCAGCTTCAAGCCGCTGAGGATCATGGGCGCCGCCGCCGGAAAAAGAATGTGACGAACGATTTGCCTCTCCTTGAGCCGCATGCCGGTCCCCACCTTGAGATAGATCGGGTTGACGTCCCGCAGCCCGTGGTGCGTGTTGAGAGCGATAGGAATCATGCCGGAGAGAAAACCCATCGCGATGATTGCGCCCAGTCCCCGGCCGAAGATCACCAGGAAGATGGGATAGAGAAGAATCCAGGGCGAGGCGAACAGAGCGCTTAGAAGCTCGTCGTAGGCCCGCCCGAACAACGGGAATCTCCACAGGGCGTAACCCGCGGGCAAGCCGACTACCATCGCGAGGAGAAACGCCGCGCCGACGGAAAAAAGGGTGGTTACAAAAAGAGCCGGAAGCTCGCCGGAGAGGATTTTCTCCCAGGCCGTGGCCGCCACGAGAGAAGGCGCGGTGACAAAGATCCGGTCGACCCAGTCGAGCCTGACGACCCCTTCGAGGGCCGCCAGGAGCGCGGCGATAAAAATCCATCTCGCCGCCGTCTCTCTTCCGCGCCGGCTGGCCAAGGCGGCTCACTCCGCCAGGATGAGCTTTTTAAGCTCCGCCGCGGTCGGCGCTTTGTCGATCATCTTGAGCTTCAACGCCAGATCGACGGAAAAATCGACGCGACTCACCGGGGATAGAGCGAGCGCCTCCTTGGGGAAGAACTTGAATCCGGCTTCGGCCAGCGCCGGCGCGACCTGATTAATCTCGGCGAAGATCGCCACGGTCTCTTTGGGATTGTCGTACATCGCGTCGATGGTTTTTTTGATCGCGCTCAGGTAGGCCTTCACGAGCTGCTGATTTTTTTCGTAGAAATCGGCGTTGACGAAGTTGACGCGCGTGGTCACGCCCCTGACGCCCTCCAGCTCCGCGCCCCGGAACACGATCCGCACTTCGCCCTTCTCCACTTTGTCGAGAAAGGTGGGAGGAGAGGCCCAGCCCGCCTCGATCTGCTTCGTCATCAGGGCCGTGTAGGAATCGGGCGGAGCGCCGACCGGCACCAGCTTCGGCTTGATCTTGAACTGTTCCGCCGCCAGCTGGAGCACCATGTGAGTCGAGGAGCCGGGCCGGCTGAAGCCGATCGACTTGCCGTCCAGGTCGCGGAGCGTCTTGTAGGGCGAGTCCCCGCGCACCAGCCAGAAGAGATCGGGGGAGCCGGTCATCTCGGCGGAGATGATGCGCACCGCCGACCCTTTCAGAAAAGCGGTGATGACGGACTCCGTTCCCGTGGCGAGTCCGATGTCGGCGCTCCCGGAAGTGACCACCCTCACGGTCTCCGCGCCGCCGCTGGACCAGAAGATCTCCGCTTTGATCCCGGCGTCTTTCAGAAATCCTTTCTTATCCGCCACCCACGTGGGCATGGTCGTGTCGAACAGCCCCTTCTGGGGAATCGCGATCCTCAGGGTTTGGAGCTGCGCGCGCGCAATCCCCGGCAAAAATAAGAGCGCGATGACGGAGACAAAACCGAAGATCGCTCGAAAACGTTTTCTTGTGGCCATGGATCGCCTCCTTTTCTTAGGTCTTGACCGGTCGTTGAAAGAGTCCTGTCTCGCCTGAGCCCGCCTGGGAGTCTCTCGAAGGGCCGATGCGTGGGACGAGGAGATGCAAGCGTAGCTCACTGCGACCCTCAGCTCCTGGCGGCAGCGTAACATCGACGTATCGCATCGGCCCGGAGAGAGATTTCCAGGCGGGCGGTGGTCCGTTGTCTGTCGTCCTGCGGCCGTGTCGCAACGGCCTGCTATAACGCCGCGTTCACCGCCTTGGTTTGAACGTAACTCAGCAACTCCTCCACCGACTCCTCCCGCCCGATGCCGCTCTGCTTGAAGCCGCCGAAGGGGACGCCGAGAAAGTGGCGGCTGGAGCCGTTGATCCAGATATAGCCCGCCTCGATCCGCTCCGCCGTCCGATAGGCCAACTGAAGATCGCGGCTCCAGATGCTCGCGGTGAGACCGTAGTCCACTTGATTCGCCTGCTCGACGACGGCGTCGTAATCTTCCCAGGAAAAGACCGACAGTACCGGTCCGAAGATCTCCTCGCGCGCGATCCGCATCGACATATCGACGCCATCGAAGATCGTCGGCTTGACGAAATAGCCCTTGGCGAAGGTCGCGCCTTCCGGGCGGCCGCCGCCGGCCGCCAGTTTCGCGCCGTCTTTCTTGCCTACATCGATGTAGCGAAGGGTCTTTTCATACTGATCTTGGGAGGCAAGACAGCCCATCTCCGTTTCGGGGTCGAGGGGCTGGCCGATCTTGATGCGGCCCGCGCGCTCGATCAGGCGCCGGAGAAACTCATCGTGAATTTTTTTGTGAAGAAACAGCCGCGAGGTCGAGCCGCAGGATTGTCCCTGGCACCAGTGGAAGTTCATCCCCACCACCGCCGACTCGACCGCTTTGTCCAGCTCCACGTCGGGAAACACGATCATCGGATTTTTGCCTCCCAGCTCGAGCGTGATCTGCTTGATCCCGCCCTCGGCGGAGAGCTTCATGACGGCGCGCCCGGTGTCCACGCCGCCGGTCAGGGCGATGCGCTTGATTTTGGGATGCTTCACCAGCGCCGCGCCCGTGAGCGGGCCGTCGCCGGTCACGATGTTGATCACGCCTGGGGGAAAAATCTCCCGGATATATTTCCCCATCTCGAGCGCCGAGAGCGGCGTCTGCTCGGCGGGCTTGAGAATCAAAGTATTGCCCGCCACCAGCGGCGCGGCGATCTTGCAGGCGGCGAAGAAGATCGGGTGGTTGAAAGGGACGATCCGCGCCACGACTCCAAACGGCTCCTGAAAAACGGTGTGGAGCATGCCCTCTTTTCCGGGGAGGATCTGCCCCTTGAGCTCGCCGGCCAGCCCCGCGAAATAGTCCATGATCGCGGCCGCCATGAGGACATCGCCCTTCATGGCCGTCACGGGATTGCCGGAATCGATTGCGTCGAGCAGCGCGAAATCCTCCGCATGCTCTCTCAACGCGCGAGCGAGGGCCGAAACTTTCTGCCCTCTTTCGAACGGGTCGAGCTTGCGCCAACCCGCAAAAGCGCCGGCCGCCGCCTGCACGGCCGACTCGACGTCCTCATCGCCGGCCAGCGCCGCTTCACAGAGCTTCTCCTCCGTGGCCGGGTCATGCGTCGGAAAAGCGCGGCGCGATCGGGCCTGCGCCCAATCGCCGCCGATCAGCATCCGTTCTTTTCCAACGAGGAGCGCCTGGATTTTCTTGCCGTAATCCCCCATAGCCGCCTCCTTTTGCGATGATCGTTGTAGGTGTGGACATTGGTGCAAGTTGAATGCCAAGGTCTCCCGCCGAGTTTTTCTGAACGCGAAGACCGGCGCGCAAGCCGGGCTGAGTAATCGCCGGCGGCGTTTTCTTAAATGTCGGAAAAGGTCGCGCTCGATTCTCAAAGGTTGGATGGAGCCGGTTGGACTCCGCGCCTCTTCCCTCGCAGGTGCTCACGGCCTTGCGGGGCGTGGCCCGCTTATTGCTTTAGTTTTCTTTGAATCTCTGACCCAACCGAGTCGTTCACATGGAGGGCTTAAGAAGCTTCATCGAAGCCTATGAACGTTCCTGTCCGGGGGACGTTGTCCACATCAAGGAAAAAATCGACGCTCGATACGAGATCACCGCTCTGATCCAAGAGATAGAAAGAGCCAACAAGTTCCCCATCCTCGTCTTCGACCGGGTTTGCAGCAACGGGCGAAAGTTCGATTTCAAACTGGCGACTCTGATCCACTCCAGCAGAAAACGGATCGCGTTTCTGTTGAACACCTCGCCCCAACAGATCGGCAACGCCTACAACGAGCGGCTGCAAAAAAGATTCCCGCCGGAAGTGGTTCCCAAAAAAGCGGCGCCGGTCAAGCAGGTGGTCCGGCGCGGCGCCGAGGCGGACTTGACGGCCTTTCCCGCGCCGATCCACCACGAAATGGACCCGGGGCCTTACATCACCGGAGGATTTCTCACCTGCTACGATCCCGACACGGGAATCGAGAATTCCGCGATTCATCGGGGATGGATCAAGGAAAAAGACGAAGTCCGGGTCTACCTGACGCCCGCCACGCACAACGCGATTATCCTGGCCAAACACGAGCAGCGCGGGCAGGACATGAGAGCGGCCTTCTGGATCGGCCATCACCCGCTCGTCGTCCTCGGATGCGAGGCGGCGATTCCCTTCGGCGACAGCCACTACGCGACCGCCGGAGGCTTTCTTGGAAAGCCGCTGCGCGTGACTCCGTCGGAGACGCTGGGGGAAGATTTTCTGGTGCCGGCAGACGCCGAGGTCGTGATCGAGGGCATCGTCCCTCACGGGCAGAGGCGGCCGGAAGGGCCGTTCGGAGAGTACACGCGTTACTCGGGGCCGCAAAAGTGGAATCCCTTCATCAAGGTCACGGCCGTGACGCACCGCAAGGACGCCTACTGGGAGAGCGTCCCGGTAGGCCATGCCCACTGGGTTTCCTCGGTCGCGCGGGAAGGGATGGCCTTCGAGGCGATCCGGCGAGTGGTTCCCACGGTGCGGAGCGTTTACGTCCCGATGTCGGGTTGCGGCGTCTTTCATCTCTACATCCAAATTCAGAACGCGGTGGAGGGCTCGGCCCGAACCGCTCTGGTAGCCGGGCTGTTGTCGCACTACCTCGTCAAGCATGCGTTTGTCTTCGACGAGGACGTCGACATCTTCGACGAGCGAGAAGTCCTTCACGCGTTGGCGACGCGCTTTCGGGGCGACAAGGACCTGATCGTCATCCCCGGCATCACCGGGCCGGCGCTCGACCCGAGCGCGGAAGGCATTCTTACAACCAAGGTCGGCTTCGATTGCACCAAGCCGTTCGGCGAGCCTTTTGCGAGAACTCTCTCGATCCCCGACGAGGTGCGGAAAAGCCCGAAGCTGCAAGAGATCCTCGGCTCGCTGCCGTGGAAGGAGATGCCGGAAGAGAGCGGATAAAGAAAGTCGCGGAGTAAGAAAGCCATGGCCCAAGTCATCTATGTCCCGTGCCCTGAGTGCCGGCGACAGTTCTACGTCGGCCCGGAGTTCTTCTCCATCCCCGACTCTTACTGCCACTGCCCTTATTGCGGTAAGGAGTTTTCCGTGTGCGAATCGCCTGAAGCAAGCCGAAGCCCGGGGGTCGGGACGTACAAAAAGCGCCCGGGAACCGGCGCTTGATCGCTGAAAGCGGAGGTCTTATGCCCTATCAAGATTTGAGAGCATTTTTGATGCGCCTGGAAAAAGAAGGCGAAGTCCATCGCATCGAGCCCGAAGTGGATCTCAAGTATGAAGTGGGCGCGGTCTGCCGGCTGGCCCTCGACCGGGGAGGAGTGGAAAAAAACAAGGCGCTTTACTTCTCCCGCCCCAAGGGCCACTCGCACCCGATCGTAGTGAATCTGTTAGCCACGTTGAAAAGGTTCTGCCTCGCGCTCGAGTGCGATGCGGAGAATGTCCACCGGGAGTGGCTCCGCCGGACGCAGAAGCCGATCGAGCCGAGAATCGTCAAGGACGCGCCGTGCAAGGAAGTGGTCAACGTCGGGCGCGACGTGAATCTATTTAAGCTTCCCATCCCGCTGTGGAACGAGCGCGACGGGGGCCCTTACATCACCTTCCCCTGTCACATCAGCAAAGATCCCGAAACCGGCGCGCGCAACGCCGGCATGTATCGCGCCATGGTTCACGACGAGCGGACGCTGGGGATACTGGCCGCCCCTTACAGACACATCCGCCACCACTTCGACAAGGCGCACGCCCAGGGCAAGCCGCTCCCCGTGGCGATCGCGGTGGGTCTCGATCCGGTCATCTATGCCGCGGCCATCGCTCCTTTTCCATTCGGCACCGACGAATTCGCCATGGCCGGCGCCTTGCGCGGCGCGCCCGTGGAAATGGTCGCCTGTGAAACCATACCCGTGGAGGTTCCGGCCGCCGCCGAGGTGGTTATCGAGGGAGAGATCCCGCCCGGCGTCACGCGGGACGAAGGGCCGTTCGGTGAATTCACCGGCTACTACGGCGACCGTGGGCCGCGGCCGGTGATTCAAATCAAGGCGATCACGCACCGCAAGGATTTTATCTTTCAAGAAAGCTACGAGGGGCTGCCGCATCACGAAACCTGCATCGTGTCGGGCGTCAGCAACGAAGCCGAAGTCATCCGCCAATGCCCGCTGCCGGGAATCAAGAGCGTCCACTTCACTTCAGGCGGCGGTGGATATCTGCACGCGGTCGTCTCGGTAAAAAAAGCCTACGACGGTTACGGCAAGATGGTGGGGCTATCTGTTTTGGGAACGACCGCGGGACGGACCGTCAAGATAGTTACCGTGGTCGACGACGACATCGATCCTCACGATCTGGGCCAGGTGGACTGGGCGGTGACGACTCGAGTGCGCGCGGACCGCGACGTGGAGATCATCAAAGACCTTTCCGCCAACGTCCTGGACCCCACCATGACCAGCGCGGAGAAGCGAAGCGCGTCGAGGACGGACAAGATCGTCATCGACGCCACGAAACCGATGTTGGAGCCGTTGCAGCCGGAATGCCGGCCCAATCCCGGCGTGATGCGCGAGGTGTTGGAGAATCGGGCGAAGTACGGTTTTTAGCTGAACAGACCGTTGAGAGCCGTCAGCCCGCCTGGGAATCTCTCTCCGGGCCGATGCGATACGTCGGTGTTACGCTGCCCTTAAGAGATGAGAGTAGCCAGGAGGGACGATTGATACTTCTCGTCCCACGCATCGGCCCTCCGAGAGACCCCCAGGCGGGCGATGGTAATGGAGGGAAAACTCATGCCAAGAGCGCTTCCCATCTTTTTCTTCGTCTTATTATCGAGCACCCCGCTCGCTCGAAGCGCGCACGGTCAACCGATCGCCCTGGGCTATAGCGGCTCCGGCATCAGCTCGGATTTGCGCCGCGTGATTGAGAAAGAAAGACTCTGGGAGAAGCACGGGCTGAACGTGCGCGCGGTCTACTTTCTGAGCGGCGGCGTGTTGACCCGCGCCATGGCGGCCGGCGACATCGCGCTCTCCGACTCCGATGTCCCGGCGATGCTCGGCCTCGGCGTCTCCGGGCTCCTCGACGTGAAAGTCATCGCGGTCACGATCAACCGGCTCGAACACTACCTGGTCGTGCGCAAGACGATCATGAAGCCGGAGGACCTCAGAGAAAAACGGGTGGCGGTGAGCGGCATCGGCTCGGCCTCCGATATCACGACGCGCATGGTGCTTCGCTTCTGGAAGCTGAATCCCGAGAAGGACTTGACGATCCTGGCCTCGGGCAACACGCCGACGCGGATCGCCGCCCTCACCGTCGGCCACGTGGACGCCGGCCTGGTGAGCCCGGACCACCTGGAGAAGGTCCTGGCGACCGGCTGTTGCCGGGTGCTCGCCGATCTTTCGGAGCTGCCGATGGACTACGCCCGCTTCGGCATCGTCGTGCCGACCTCGCTGCTCAGGACGCGACGGGAGACGGCGCGCAACGTGCTCAAGGCTTACGTGGAAGGCATCCACGCCTTCAAGCGCCGGCCGGATATTGTAATGGAGATCTTCAAAGAGGAAGGGATCAAAGACCCGCAGGTCGCCAAAGGGGTTTATGATCGGTTGTCGGGCTCGCTGCGTGAGAATCCCTTGCCGGAAGTGAGGGGAATGCAGGCGGCGCTGGACTCCCTTCCAAATCCCAAAGCGCGCGGCGTCAAGGCCGAAGATATCATGGACACAAGCCTGCTTGACGAGTTGAAAAGCAGCGGCTTTATCGACCGGCTTTACGGGCGGTGAAGGATGAGAGTAGCGCGTGAACGCCTATGCGGCGGCAACACGCCGGATTTTGATTTTACTCGCGTGTTTCTCAACCTGAGCTAGATCGTAGGCCGCCTGTAGGCGAAGCCAAGTATCCGCGCCGCCGCCGAAAGCCTTATCGATCCGGATCGCCATCTCGGGCGAGATTGCAGCTTTACAGTTTACCAGGTTATTGAGCGCTTGACGCGTCACCCCGAGGACTTTCGCCCCCTCGGTGACCGTCAGACCGAGAGGCTCAAGACAGTCGTGCCGGACGGACAGGCCGGGATGCGGGGGGCTCTTCATAGGCATGGTTTTTTCTCCTACCTGTAGTGAGCTTTGCCGAACTAGCGATAATCAATGATATCCAGGTCGTAAGCGTTGCTATTCTCGAAGCGGAAAATGATGCGCCAATTGCCCGATACCCAAACAGACCAGAAGCCTTTGAGATCGCCTTTGCGCGGATGAAGCCTAAAGCCTGGAATCGCCATATGTTGCACCTCGCTTGCCTCAGCCAGGCGGGCTAGAATACGCTTGATCTTGTCCACGAGGGGCGGAGCAAGCCGGCGGCGATCGTCGTCTTCGAAAAGCATTTTAAGACCTCGGCGCTTAAACGACGCTATCACCCAGATATCCTAGGCTGACAAGTAATGCTTGTCAACGCTACGGAGCGGCTGGATGAGAGAACCGGGACAATTTACCGACGGCGAGGTCTTACTCGGACGGCGCTCACACAGGTGTTGGCGATTGCCGGTGAGCGAGCAGACGCTGGCGGAGGTCCCTAAGGAAATCCCGATGGCGGATTCTCAACTCCTGCCGGAGCGTTTCAACGGTCTGTTCCTGCGTCTTAAGGTAAGCATCCACCTTGTCCCGGTGCGGGAGATAGTAGGCAATCGCCGCGTAAACCTGCGCAAGGGACAGAGAGGAGAAGTCCTGGCAAATCTCTTCCGGAGTCGCGCCATCCAAAAAGGAATAGATTACGCTGTCCAGGGAGACGCGGGTGCCCGCGAGACGCCAGACTCCTTGAGAGGTACAGGCCGGCAGTTCTGGAAGTTCCTTGTCCGAATCCATGCAAAAAATAGTAATCCAGCCCGCGAAAAAGGGAAACAGTTACGCTGAGCGTCTCCCGACCCAAGAGAGCTTTATGCGCCCGCATAGCCAAAAAACGTTGGGGGCCGTAGACGTCGATGAATCGGCCCACCTTTTGGTAGCGAGAGATGTTGTGGACCACTTGCTCTAGGGTAATCGGATTCCACAACTCCGCCTGCCCTGAGTAGGCTGACAAGCCGTATCGAAGGGACCATCCCGAGTAGGCTCCGCAGGAGCCGTATCGAGGCAACGCGCTCTTATACAAAGGCAGATGCTCGGTTCGAGCCATTATGTCGCGAAGCTGGGGGGCAAGCCCCCCAGACCCCCTTGTCAAATTATCAAATACTCAAATCACCAAATCACTGAACCCCATCACTCCCCTGTCCGCCGCGCACGCACCAAGCGGGCCAGAAGTCGGTCTTATCGAAGCCGTTCACGTCGCCATTGTGGAAGTCCACGAGCCACGCGTGGCTGGTATTGACGGCGCGGGTAGTAGCCGACCAGTAGAATAACAACTGCACATTGGAAAAGGGATGGCCAAAGGGCAAGGGTGGATTTGCCTGCGATGTGTCCACCAAGCTCGCCAACTCTTCGATCGTGGGAAGCCGCCATCCCTTACGGCCTCCGATACGGCCTCCAACCTCTAGGTCGTAGCAGTGACTGAGCGCATTAAACCAGGTGAAATTACCCGTATCCGGCGACTTCTCCCAGACACGTCCGGTCTCCTTGTCGAAGACCGCTGCGCCGCCAAACTGGCTCAGCACCTGAAACCTACCTCTGCTGAATATCTTTTCCCACGTCGTTCCAGGATCAGCAACCGCCGGTGACGCAAAGACAATCAAAAACACCACAGCGATGAGAATCGAATAAAGTCTCTTCATGGAAATCTCCTTTCTTGGTTTTTTGCGCGATCTCCGAATGGCACCCTGGGCACCGCGAAGGGTCTCTCCGTTAAGTAGATCCTTCGCTTCCCCTTCGGCTCCGCTCAGGGTGACCACGGACGGTATTCACTCATCCCGAAATTCGCAACCCGAAACTTGAAACTTTTGGGCAGGCGGCCCCCGGCTTCTCCCTGTTAGGCCAACCTGTATGAAGGGAAGTCTTTGGGTATGGACGTAGAATCGCATGAACACACTCCTACGGCCGCCGAAGCGCGTACCGAAGGGTCACGAGCCGCCACGCACCGCCCGGACGTAGTCGGGGGCCGCCTTATTTAGGCCGAAAACACTGCCGTCGAAGAAGCTCACGCCCCAGGCCCAATCCGGGAGGTTGGGATTAGTCGTAGACGACCAAAGGACGGGATTTTTCCCGATGTTTCGTCTCTATCCTCCTTTGCAGTTCCCCGCGCCGGGAATTATCTACTGTGGCTGCTACAGTCGGAGTGAAACATAGGCTTGACAAGTATGTCAATAGTAAATAACATATTTCCTAGCCATAAATGGTGAGAGAAGAGGTTCCTATGACACATCCGGTAAGGGAAAACATCAGCAAGCGAATCGCCGCGGCGCGACATCAGCGGAGGCTTTCCCAGGCTACGGTATCCAAGCGCGCGGGAATGCATCCCTCTTACCTCTCCCGCATAGAGAGGGGCAAGGTGCACCCGACCGTCAGAACCGCGATGCGGCTCGCGGAGGCATTGAGGATGTCCCTGAACGACCTCCTCGGGCCATCACCGAGCACACAAAAGAATCAACCTTGTCCCGTCAGCTCCAGTGGGCGCTGCCTTATGGACCTCTTCGATGCAGGGCCGGATCCCGCACGGGGCCGAGGCGATGAAGTCTATTCAGCGCAGCACCTTCGTCTTCTTCGGAAGTTTCTGGCGCTGCTGCGGGAAAGCGATCCGAACCTACTGACGGCCTTGGAATCGCTGGTCGGCGCGATTCTCAAGCGAGGTCAATGGAAACCAAGATAGACAGCAGGCTCGTATGCCTCATGAAATCGAGGAATTTCAGGGCGTCTGAAGAGGGGCCAGAGGGCGTACTTGGCGTGTAAGCTAAAATGGTGGTCGCAGCAGGACTCGAACCTGCGACCTCTTGCATGTGAGGCAAGCGCTCTAACCAGCTGAGCTATGCGACCACCGGAAACCTCTTTCTAACACCTTCGAGGCGAGCGTTCAAGAAAGCACCAAATACTGTACTGGAGTACCGTCCTCCCCACCCATTGCTCCACTGCTCCATTGTTCCATTGTTCCACTGTTCCATCACTCCACTACTCCATTCTCCATTAATTCGGCTTGCCGGGCGGAAAGCTCTGGCCCAGGTACTTGATGATCTTCTCGGCCTCGTCGGGGAAGATCTGCGCCCCGCGGGCGACCATGTCATAGACGCTCCGCTCCCATTCCTGATGCGTCTTTCTGGAGAGCACGGTCTTTTGCAGGTTGTGGCAACTCGAACAAAGCTGTTGTGTCTCCTCCTTGCCGTCACCCGCGGGCAGGTGACGGCATGCGCATCGCGATAAAAAGTGCGAAAGTCGGCCTTGCTCATTACCGCCTCCTGTTTTGATTCCGAGTTCCGAACAACTAAAAACTGTTTTTACTGTTTTTCCCCGCTGACCAGCGCAAAGTAAAAATTCCCCCGCACGCGAACCTTCTCGCCGTGCTTTTCAAAGCGGAAGTGCTTCTCCTCGAAGCGCCGTCTCAGGTCCGCCGGGTCGCTCTGGAGCTGCTCCGCCACGTCCAGCCAGTGGCGGCCCGTGGGGATTCCATCCATCCCCTCCTGGTCGAGCGCAAAAGTGTGGAGATCGGCACGGACGATGCGGAAGTCCGCTTTGGCCAGCAGCTCGCGGATCGTTTTAAGCGAATAGTAGTGAAAGCGCTCGCCATGGCCGCTGCTGAGGATCTCGTTGATCCGCTCGCGGATGCGCACGTCGAGCTCGTTCTCTTCCGACGCGACGACCGGATCGAGCACGACAAATCTACCGCCCGGCTTCAAGACGCGAAGCGCCTCTTGCGCCGTCAGCAGAGCGTTGCCGAAGTGGTGCAGGGCGAAAACGGTAAAAGCGCGATCAAAGACGCCGGAGCGAAACGGAAACGCCTCCGCTTTTCCGGCGGCTGGCATAAAACCCAGAATCGGCTCTTTTTCCTTTTGCTCCTCCGCCACGCGCAGCATCGCCAGCGCTTCGTCCAGGCCGACGATCATTCCGCCCTTCAGCCGCTCGGCCACCGGCCGCGCCACGCGCCCGGTGCCGGTGGCGAGATCGAGCACACGCTCGCGCCCGGTCAGCTCCAACGCTTCCACTAATTTCGCGACCAATTGCCCGCGATACTCCGACTGCGCCGCCCTGCGGTCGTACTCTTTGGCCTGCGCATGATCGTGAAACCGGCTCTTGGGATGATGTTCGTCTTTCATGTTCCTGTCATCTCCTCGCCCAAAGCTATCGCATAAGGCCCATGCCCTTCAAGGCGCTCGGGTGTGTATTTCAGACCCCCCGCAGCGGGAGGAGGTTGATACGAAACGTGGTCAGGCGGTAAAAGCCCGTAGCAGCAATGACTGATAAAGATGGAACCTCAGAGCTGCAAGCAAGACCGACCATCCCGCTTACTTACCTATGCGCGGACGACCCGGAGCCTAGAGTTTTTGCCTATGCCCCCTGGTGCAGTGGCGCTTGAGCATGGCTCTTCGTTTGGAGAAAAATAAGTGATACCCTTTCAAAACAAGTCGGTATGATTGATGGATATAAGACCTATCCAGGACAACGTCAGGAAAGGGGAGTATTATTGACGTCAACACGCCGTCGAGCGAAGCATCGAGCGTGAAGTCGCTGAGGGAGAGGTCGCAGAAGTCGTTCTTAGTGGAGAGATCATCGAAGAGTATCCAGAAGATAAATACGGTCCGAGCTGTCTGATCTTTGGCCGAACAAGATCTGGGCGACCGATTCACGTCCAGTGTTCTTTGCCGCCCGCGGTATGGATTATCACTCTTTATGAGCCGAATCCTGAGGAGTGGATAGACTTTAGAAAGCGGAAGGAGTAAGCGCGCATGAAGTGTTTGGTGTGCCATTGGGAAATGGTCGATGGGAAGGTCACGGTTGATCTGCGGATGGGCGATGAGTTACTCATCATCGAGAGCGTTCCTGCCACAGTATGCCATCACTGCGGAGAGCGGGTCTTTACCCCGGAGGTTACCAGAAAGCTTCAGAGCCTTGCCAAGCAACGCCAGAAACCGCCCCGGACCCTAAACGTCCCTGTCTTCTCTCTGGACAAAGCCGCCGTATAAAGTCATCGGTCCGGGCTTGGAAACTCGCCGGAGAAGACGAACCTCCATGGAAAGAAACAAAGAAGGCAGGCTAACTCATTTCCAGCAATTGGAAGTTTGAAAGTCCCGATTCGGTCTCCCAACTGCGAAAGTCGGGCCGCGCGACGCGTAAGGAGAAAACAATCTCATCGTGCCAGATCTTCTTTTTGCCGGACGCAGCAAAGTACTCCGTCAGACCACAATCTCGAATCGTAGCTCGTCGGCTACCCGTAGGGTTCTCCTACGGCCCTTGTCCCTCCCCATATCTACCAGGCCGGCCCCGGCCAGACTCATGACATCTTCATACACCCTCTTAAAGTCACGGTGAGCAAGGGTCGCCAGTTGGTTGATGGAGTCCGGTCTTCGTTGGCGGATGAGTCGGATAACCTCCAGCCTTTTCGGGGTCAGGAAGCGTCGCAGCGCCTCAGGACTCGTGAAGAAAAGCCGATGCCCTTTCGGTTTGATCCTTTTCCCTCTAGCCACGCTCTCCATGGTTTCGGCGGCCTCTTTCAGGACCTCGTCCGTGCTTCGAAGCGCGACCTTGACCTTTTTTACCTTCACGATTGTCTCCTCCTTACCCTGGCAACGTCGGCCTTAAAGGTAGATCTCGTCATGCTGGAGGAGAACCGCGCGCTGCTTCCCTGCCATTATGGCAATTAATGCCATAATAAGAGCAAAGCGGCAAGCTCTTCCGGTAATCGTGCGCCTGTCCCGATTTCAAATGAGCCTGACCCAGTGAAACTATCGCGGGGATGGGTATAGGGAGA
>MGSS01000123.1 GCA_001798595.1 Deltaproteobacteria bacterium RIFCSPLOWO2_12_FULL_60_19
AAGCGCCTTCCTGCTCTGCGCCGCCGGATTGCTCTTCACGGTTATCTCCGTGAGCGGCCTGCAACAACTCGAAGGGCCTAATCATGAACCGACGGGGAGGGTTCCCCATGCGATCGCCGTGGGCGATTTTAACAGCGACGGAATTCCGGACATTGCGGTGCCCGCCGCGGCGGAGCGCAAAGTAACCGTGCTGATCGGCAACGGCAAAGGCGGCTTTGCCGCCAATCACAGCTATCCGACCGGAATGGGGCCGAGTTGGGTTGAGATGGGCGATTGGAACGGCGACGGCAAGCTGGACCTCGTGACGGCAAACACGGGGGCCGGAAGCCTGACCTTCTACTTCGGCGACGGCAGCGGGAATTTCACGCGCGCGCAAGATTTTCCGGATATTCATGGGCCGGCCTCCGCGGCCGCGTTGGACGCCAACCGCGACGGCAAACCGGATCTGGCGGTCGTCCAGGCCCGCGACTCCCGCGTCGTGATCCTCGAAAATCAGGGCGGCAGTTTTAGACCCGGCGCAACCTACGACGTAGGTCGCGCGCCGCACATCGTAACGAAAGCCGATCTCAACTCTGACGGCGTGCCGGACCTCATCGTCGGCACGTTCGCCCGCCACATGCTTGCCGTCCTGCTCGGCAAGGGAGATGGGACGTTTACGAAAGCGGGCGAGACGCCGGTAGGCCGCTTCCCCCATTACGTCGCGCTTGGCGACTGGAACCGCGATGGTCGTCAGGACCTCGCCGTGGTCTCGGCCGGTGAGGACGCGATCTATTTGTTCGAAGGCGACGGAACCGGCGCGCTCAGCAAGAGCGGCATGCTGCCGACCGGCGCGAACCCGCATGGCCTGACGGCGACGGATGTAAACGGCGACGGCCTTGCAGATCTTATTGTCTCTACGCGCAGCTCCGGCGAGCTGATCGTCTTCCTGGGCGACGGCAAGGGAGGATTTAAACCGTTGCCCGCGATGAAGACGAAACAGGATATTATCGCGCTCGCGGCCGGAGACTTCGACCGCGATGGAAAAATAGACTTGGCCTTGGTTTCGGCCAGTTACAACTCGGTGGTGATGTTGCGCGGGGACGGCAAAGCCGGCTTTGCGCCGTTCCCCGGCGCCAATGCGCAGAAAACGTGAGGTGAACGATGATTTCGTTGGAACGGGCTAACGAGTTACAGGCAGAGTGGATAAAAGAATTGCGCGCACAGATGCGCGTCTGGCGTCAGCCTGTGCTGGTCGCGTCGGTGATCGTGATGATACTCCTCGCCGCCGTGGTTCAGGCAACCTGGTCCGCCTGGTTTCTGCTGGCAGCCGGCCGCGGCTTTGTTCCGGAGACGCTTTACCCGGTCTGGGGATTTGTCGTCACGCTCGGCACCGTTTTCGGTCAAGCGGTCGGATGGGCCGGCGGAAGTCTGGTCGTGTTTTACCTGATGACGCTCGTCGGTTTTCCCGCGAGCTGGCCGACGGCGCGCATCGCGATGAGCCTCGTCTACCTCAGCCTCGCGGCGGTTCCCCTTTCCGCGTACCACTTTCTGTACGGCGGGTGGCTGGAGGATATGCCGCGTGTCGGTTTTGAGGAATGGCTTAAGGCCAATCAGCCCGACGCCTACCGGCTACTGATCTATGCCCACCCGGTCGTGGATCGTTTAGTGTTGCCTCTCGCTATAATCTTCCTGACGATTCTCTGGAAGTACGGCGACAAACTCGACCGCCATCCTATCTATCACGAGGTGCTGGCGCTCTCGCTGCTTGGAACTTCTTTCGCCGTGGCCCTCTCTCTCGCCATGCACTCCATTCTCGTCCACATCCGCATGTAAGCCATCCGGTTATGGAACGCTTGACCCCTGAGCAGCTGAAGCGGGAGCAAGCCGCGACTCTCGCTTCTCCGCGGATGCGTTATGGGTTGTTGGCGCGCATGCTCTTCCTTACGGCGGACCTATTCTACGGACGGAGAAAAAGCCTCTCCAAGTTCAAAGTCCTCGAGATCATCGCCCGGATGCCGTATCAGGCATGGGAGAATGTCGCTTACATCGCCATGACCCACACGCATGGAGAGCCCGGCTTCGCCCGGCGGATCTTCCAGCGCGTGCAGGAGAGCCGAATCCAGCAGGACAACGAGCAGTGGCATCTCCTTATCCTTGAGGAGCTGAAAAATAACAGGGGCATCCGCGAAAACTTTTTCCAACACTGGCTCATCCCTCAGGCGATCGCCTTTTTCTATTATCATATCTCCTGGCTCCTCTACGTGATCCGGCCCAGGTGGAGCTATCTTTTGAACGCCCATTTCGAGGATCACGCCGAACACGAATACATGGAGTTCGTGGCGGAGAATCCCGCCCTGGAACAGGAGGCGTTCGAGAGCTTATTCAGAGACGACTACGGACACTTCTCCTCCCTGGCGGATATGTTTCGCCAGATCGGCTACGACGAGAAAGCCCACAAGCTGGAGAGCCTCGCCCGATTGCAGGCGGCGCGCTTTCAGTAGGCCGGTTTAATCCGAGTGCAGAGCGATACGGTTGCCTTCGCTGTCGAGCACGACGGCAGGCCGGAATCGCCTCAGCGCTTGAGGTGCTTCTTGGTCAGCGCGTTGCTGTAGTCCCGAACTTCCGGCGAGACCGCCAGCAGTTGGCGGAACACCGGCTCGCCCTCGTGGGCGAGCAGGATCTCCGTGTCCTCTCCCGCCACCCGGCCAAGGTCGGCGTGAAGCGCCTTGTCGTCCTTCATGCGCGCCATGGCGTCGCGTAGGAGCTTCATAATTTCCGGAGGAGTCTTGGGCGCGGCATAGAGCGGCCGTCCGGCGCTGTCGGAGCCGGCCCAGCTCACGTACGCTTGCCATGGCACGCCGCTCGGGCGTTTCGCGCCGAGCGTCTCCTCAAAAGTCGGAACGCCGGGAAACTCAGGCCGTTTTTGAAACGACCCTCCCGACGTGAGCCGGCCCAACTGCACGAACGGCTGAAACCCTTCTCCCGCTAGCTCTTTCAGGTTCTGAATCCCGGCGGTGCCGAAGATGTCGGTCTCGCCGCGGCGAAACGCCAGCCGGATCTCCCCGCCGCCGGGATAGCCCGGCACCCAGGCAAGGTTCCATTTGAGAAACTCCGCGCCCCAGAGAAAGATTGCGTTCCAGCTTTCGTCGCCGGCGCGAACGCCGACCTTCAACGGCGGCCCGGCGGTTGAAAGGCGGGAAAGCTTTTCGGGTCGGATCATCGCCACGGAAGGCTGTCGCACGACGGTGCCGATAAACTGCCAATTGCGCAGATCGAACTTGGCCCCCTCCGCGCCGAGGATCTGCTGTTGGATGGAAGTCGTGCTCGTGTAATGAAGCGTGAGGCCGTCTGGCTTGGCGAATTGCTCGAACCAGTTGGTCGCGACCATCCCGCCCGCGCCCGGCATGTTCTGCGCGATCACCGTCGGATTGCCCGGCAGCGCCCGCTCCAGAAACTTGGCGAGGACGCGCCCTTCCCCATCGACTCCGCCTCCGGCGGCGAAGCCGAGGATGATGCGCACAGTTTTGTCCTTGTAGTAATCCTGCGCGGCGGCGCTGTCGGGAAAAACCAACAGCCCGGCTACCACGAATGCCGCGAACGCAACCCTGTTCCACATCGGCGTCTCCTCCCTGAGCCGAGCAAGCTCAGCTTCTGTGACAAAAACAGTCTTGGCCCTCTAGCTTGATTAGGTGAACTACCGCGTCACCGCGCCCTCGGAAGCCGACGAGACCAGCTTCGCGTATTTCGCCATGACGCCCCTGGTGTAGCGCGCAGCGGGGGCTTTCCACGCACCCAGGCGCGAGCGCAGCTCCGCCTCCGAGATTTCCACGTCAAGACGACGCGCGGCGATGTCGAAGACTATCGTGTCGCCGTTGCGCACGGCGGCGATCGGCCCGCCGCTCGCAGCTTCCGGAGCGACGTGACCGGCCATGAGGCCGTGAGTCGCGCCGGAGAAGCGGCCGTCGGTCAGCAGCGCGACGGAATCGCCCAGACCCGCGCCGACCAGCGCCGCGGTCACAGCGAGCATCTCGCGCATTCCCGGCCCGCCCTTTGGCCCCTCGTACCGAATGACGACGACGTCTTTGGCTTTGATCTCCTGGCGCTGCACGGCCTGGAAGGCATCCTCCTCGCGGTCGAAAACCCGCGCCGGGCCGCGATGGAGCATCCGTTCGTGGCCGGCGACTTTCACTACGCAACCTTCGGGAGCGAGATTGCCGTGCAGAATAACCAGACCGCCCGTCGCCTTCAGCGGATTCGCCAGCGGACGCAGCACTTCCTGGCCAGGCGTCTCGGTCGCGCTTCGCGCCTCGTCACCGAGGCTTCTGCCGGTGACGGTCAGCGCATCGGCGTGAAGGATGCCGCCTTCAAGCAGTCTCTTAGCGAGAAGCTGAATCCCTCCGGCCGTGTAGAGATCGCTGGCGACGAACCTGCCGCCCGGCTTTAAGTCGGCGATGAGCGGCGTACGTGAGCTGATGCTGTCGAAGTCGTCGATGGTCAGATCAACGCCCGCTTCCCGGGCAATGGCGAGCAGGTGCAGCACCGCGTTGGTTGAGCCGCCCGTTGCCGCGACCGAGGCGATGGCGTTTTCAACCGCTTTGCGCGTGAGAATCTGCGACGGGCGAATGTCGCGGCGCAGGAGTTCCATGACGAGTTTTCCGGTGCTGAAGGCAGCCTCGTCTTTCTCAGCCACCATCGCCGGAATGCCGTTGCTGCCGAGCGGCGAGATGCCGAGAAATTCCATTACGGTGGACATGGTGTTGGCGGTAAACTGCCCGCCGCACGCCCCCGCACCTGGACAGGCGGTGTCCTCGATCGCCTTGAGCTGTTGGGCGTCGATCTTCCCGCCGGCGTACGCGCCGACCGCTTCGAAGACGTCTTGGATCGTCAGGTCGCGTTCTCCGAGATGGCCCGGAGCGATAGACCCGCCGTAGAGCGCGAGGCCGGGAATATCGAGCCGGGCCAGCGCCATCACCACGCCCGGATTGGTCTTGTCGCAGCCGGAGATGCAGACCAGCGCGTCGAAGTGGTTGCCGCGCGCCACCAGCTCGATCGAATCGGCGATGACCTCGCGGCTCACGAGCGAGCACTTCATCCCCTCCGCGCCCATGCTGATGCCGTCCGAGATGGAGACGGTGTTGAACTCCATCGGCGTGCCTCCCGCCGCGCGGATGCCCTCCTTCACTTTGGCCGCCAGCCGCCGCAGGTGGAAGTTGCAGGGCCCGATCTCGATCCAGGTATTGGCGACTCCGACGATCGGCCGCGCCAGGTCTTCATCCGTAAACCCGATGCTCTTGAGCATCGAGCGCGACGGCGCCCGGTCCGGCCCGTCCGTGATCGCCCGGCTCCGTGGTTTCAAATTGTCAGCCATGACTTGCTCCTTGCTTTAAGTCTCTTCCCGAGACCATAACTTTAACTATGGCCCCGCCCGTTTTGCAAGTATACGTGTCGTTGACGAATGCGGTGAAGACAAGGGCATTCGGCAGACCGCTTCTTTCAACTTGTCGTGACACGGCCACTTGAGAAGGCCCGGCCGGCTCGCGCTCAGAATCCGAGTTGCTTGACGAAATCGTTCACGGGCGGCGACCACAAGCGACCGCCGGAGGCCAACAGCGCATGGCCGTCTTTGACTCCGGGCACCGGCGGCGTCATCAGGAACCGAGTCTTGCTGCCGCCGGCGCTGAACGCCCTGTGCCACTCCTTGGGCGCCTCCGCTCCCCAGAATAAATCGTTTTCCGCATAGAGCCAGAGCGAGGGTATCCGTATCGTCTTACCGAATTCCTCGAACAGCTTAGTCAGGCTCTCGGGCTTACAGCTCCGGCCCGGCGAGTCGTCCGGCGAGCCCCCGGCGCCCCCGGAAAAGTTGATGGCGCCGATCACGCCGGGCGGATTCATGGCGCCGATCCCGACGGTGGTCAGCCCACCCACGGACTGTCCGACGAGCAGGATTTTGTCCGTTGCGGCCCACGGCTGTTCCCGCGCCCAATCCAGCGTGGCGAGCACCGCCTCTCCCGCGATCTTCGCCACCTTTGCATAATCTGGGTCGGTCCGGCATGAGCCTAAGCGCCAGGTGGCGCCGGACCCTTCACCATCCACGCCGCCGGTTTCGCCGTATCCCCGCCGCAACGGCGCGATAAGCGCGAATCCTTTGCGCAGCCAAAAGTTGCCGTGCCCGACCAGAACGGGATATTTGAGAGTCGCCCGCACCTCGCGATCAGCCGCGCGGCCATGCGAGAAAACGACCGCCGGAAACGGCCCGGCTCCCTGGGGCTTGTAGAAGTGCGCCGCCATCGCGACGTCGCCGCCGAAAAACCCGCCGCCTTTCATCGGAAGCTTGAGGATCTGCGGCTGCACCCGCGCTTGAGCGGACGGCGCCTCTTTGCTCTCCTGAGCCCGCGGCGAGGGCACGCCCGGCGCGAGCGCCGCCGCCAAGGCCAACAGCCAAGGGATGATCCGTGTCAACATCACGTCTCTCTCTTGTTTGCTCTACGGAACAGCCAGTCAATCGGCGCTGTCCTTCTTTCTTCGGCACAAACTATGCGCCGCCGAGCCGTTGTGTCAAGCTGACGGGAGCGGAGCGTCTTGAACGAGCCTTCCGCAGACCGTATCCTGTTTGTGGATGACGTTCGCAAAAACCACCCCCAAGTTGTCCATAGCGCTGTTCATTCTCAGCCTGTGCGTCTCAACGACGCTCGCGCTGCCGCTCTCGAAGCAGGACGGCGACCAGTTGCAGCGCAAGATCGAAGAGATCGCGAAAAATGGTTCGGCAGTTCCGGTCCAGGCGAGAAGAACTCCGGTCTCGGAAAACGAAGTCAATTCCTATCTGGCGTTCAACGCGAAGGATAACATTCCTCGCGGTCTGATCGATCCGCAGATTAGTATCGTCGGAAACGGCGCGCTCGCCGGACGCGCGCTGGTAGATCTCGACGAGTTCAAGCGGCATCGAAACAGCCAGGGATTCATGGACCCGTTGAATTACCTCTCCGGCAAGGTCCCGATAACCGCGCGCGGCGTCCTCCGCACGCGTGACGGCAAAGGCCAGTTTCAATTCGGATCTGCGACGATCCTCGGCGTCCCCTTGCCGAAGCCGGTGCTGCAGGAGTTGGTGACGTTCTTCACCCGCACGCCCGAACAACCCAAAGGCTTCAACCTCGACGCGCCTTTCGACCTTCCCGCCAAAATCCGCGAGGTCGTGATCGGCAATGCCGAAGCGGTGGTAATGCAGTAGCGCGAGACTTGACAAACCCGCGCTAACCACCGAAAATCATGGAAAAGATGGAGGCATAAAATGACAAAGCTTCTCGCAAAAGCGTTTGAAGAAGCGTCAAAACTTCCCGAGACGGAACAGGATGTGCTTGCGCGTGTCGTGCTCGATGAGTTGGCCTCGGAGAGGCGCTGGGAAGAACTGTTCTCTGCCTCTCCGGACATGCTTGCCAAACTCGCGGACGAAGCGCTTGCAGAACACCGCGCCGGCCGAACTAAAGAGCTTGACCCGGAGAAGCTTTGATCTCGCGCACGACTGCGCAGTTCCGCCAAGCCTTCGCCGAACTGCCGCCGGAAGTTCAACGCCAAGCCCGCCGTGCGTATCGAATCTTCAAAGAAAACCCAAAGCAGCCGAGTCTTCGTTTCAAGCCCGTGCATCCAACGCTGCCGGTCTACTCTGTACGGGTCAGCCCCAATTATCGAGCCGTGGGCACATTGGAATCCGACACGATCGTCTGGTTCTGGATCGGCTCGCATGCGGACTATAACCGGCTTCTCTCCCAATGGCGGCGTAAAAGCTGAGACTGTCCTTCCATCGTTACCTGGAAAACGGAATTGCTCAGCAACTGAACCCGTGTTAAGGTCGGCGCATTGCATGTTGTGATCGATAGGAACTTCGTATGGAAATTGTAACAGTCTCGCCAAAATTCCAAATCGTCATTCCGCGGACAATTCGCAAAGCTCTAGGCCTCAAGCCAGGCCAAAAAGTCCATGTGATCCCGTATGAGGGCCGAATCGAGCTCGTTCCGGTTGAATCCATTCGGCAACGGCGCGGATTCCTGAAAGGCATCGATACCAACGTTGAGCGCGACTCAGACTAACTACCGGTCGACTATGGGATACGGGATTAGAAAGACAGAGCACACAGGACCGAAAAAGGGACGCGGCGCTTTCTACGGCCCCAAGGCGATAGCGAAGAAAGCGAGCAACCGTCAGCGCCGGAAGGCGGACAAACAGTCTATCGCGACACCCAAACAATCCTGATTGGACAACTCGTGATGAACTTGCTTACCCGCTCCGTTCCACTATTTCTCCTCGTTACCCTCTTCGCTACACCCGCCAGCCCTCAGCAAAAAGCTACGCACCCGCTGGGGAGCTTCGAGTGGCAGCCTGCGAACGACGGGATACTGATCAGCGCGTCGCACGGGACGTTCGACCGGAATACCGCGGCAATAGCCATCGACGCGGCAAGGCGTCTCAAGGCCGGCTATGTCGTCGCGCGCGGTTTTAGCCCCGGCGTGCGCATCAACGTCAACCGCCCGACCGAAGGCGCGTCCCTGCCTTGTGCCCAGGAGCCCCAAACTACGCGCGCCCGGGAAATACATGCCGAATACGACCGCTTGGTCGCGCTCGCCGCAGGCAACGCTCCACTCAGACTCTACATGGAAGTTCACGGCAATTCTCGGAAGGAAACGAGCGGTAATCTGGAAGTCGCAACCAAGGGAATTTTGGTAAACGAGGCTGCCGCATTGAAGTCGACGTATGCGGAGGTTCTCGCTGCCGTGAAGGCCGAGTGGCCGGACTATCCGGCGTTACAGCTGCTCATCGAGCCGGTCGACCGACTCTACTGGACCGCGAGCTGCGGCAAGCGGCTCGGCACCATGGCCGGCGAAAAAGTTCCCCGCGTTCTACATTTTGAGTTTCCGGCGGCTGCGCGCGCCGACCGGCTGATTCCCGCTGCCGGGCTCCTTGTGGCCGGAGTCATCGAAGTGTTATCCCTCCACTCCGGTCCGGCCCCATCGCCGGCTGTGAAATAACCGCGCGATTCCCGCCTGCCTGGTTTGACTTGCTTTTCTCCCGCCTGTAGTTTGCGTACGTTATGCGCGTCTTAAGCGACCTATTTAAGAATAATCAAGCCTGGGCCGCCGAGATCACCAAACGCGACCCCGAGTTTTTCCAGCGGCTATCCAAGCAGCAGGCGCCGCAGTATCTCTGGATCGGCTGCTCGGACAGCCGCATGCCGGCCAATCAAATCGTCGGGCTCGCGCCCGGGGAAATGTTCGTCCACCGCAACGTCGCCAACGTGGTGGTTCACACCGACCTCAACTGCCTCGCCGTAATCCAATTCGCCGTGGATGTCCTCCACGTGCAGCACATCATCGTATGCGGCCACTACGGCTGCGGCGGCGTGCTGGCGGCGTTGCGCGGCGAGAAGCTCGGGCTGATCGACAACTGGCTGCGTCACGTGCAGGACTCGCGGGAAAGACATGGCGCGCTTCTCGACTCACTCAAAACTGAAACGGAGAGACACGACCGGCTGTGCGAGCTGAACGTGGTCGAGCAGGTCGTTCACGTGAGCCGGACAACGATCGTCCAGGATGCCTGGACGCGCGGCCAGGCGCTGTCGGTGCACGGTTGGATCTACGAGCTGCGCGACGGTCTGCTGCGCGATCTGGATATCTGCATTACCCGCCCGAATGAAATCGCCCCGCTTTACCAATCAGCCGTCACCCGACTGAAAGGAAAATAGTCATGAGTAGTCCTGTCATTGGATTCATCGGCCTCGGCATCATGGGCAAGCCGATGGCGCGCCATCTGTTGAAGGCGGGCTGTCCGCTCGTGATTCATAACCGCAGCCGCGCAGCGGTGGACGAGTTGGCCAAGGAGGGCGCTCAGGTTGCCGGAACTTCACAAGAGGTCGCCGCGCGGAGCGACATCGTGATCACCATGCTGCCGGACTCACCCGATGTCGAGCTTGTCTACGCCGGCGAACAAGGGATCTTTGCCGGGGTCAAGCAAGGCACGCTGCTGATCGACATGTCAAGCATCTCACCGGTCGTCACGCGCAGGCTCACGCTTGAGGCTGAGAAACGCGGCTGCGACATGCTGGACGCGCCGGTAAGCGGCGGCGAAGCGGGCGCGATCAGCGCGTCGCTTTCGATCATGATCGGCGGCAAGGACGCGGCGGTCGAGCGCGCAATGCCGATTTTCCAGGCATTGGGGAAAAATATCGTCCACGTCGGCGACGCGGGCGCGGGGCAGGTCGCGAAGGCGGCAAACCAGATCGTCGTCGGAATCACCATCGCGGCCGTTAGCGAGGCATTGGTGCTCGCGAAGAAAGCCGGAGTCGATCCGGCCAAGGTGCGGCAGGTGCTGCTCGGCGGCTTCGCCCAGTCGAAAATCCTCGACGCGCACGGGCAAAAAATGCTGGAGCGCAATTTCAAGCCCGGCTTTCGCATCCGCCTGCATGAGAAGGACTTGAAGATCGCCCTGGCGACCGGAAGCGAATACGGCGTGCCGCTCTTTGTTACGGGCCTGGTCGCTCAGATGATGGCGGCGATGAAATCCACCGGCCGCGGCGATCTCGATCACTCCGGCCTGGTCACGTTCGTCGAAGAGATGGCGAAGATCGAGCTGGGCCGGCAATGAACTACCCCGCAGCAAGCTGCGGGGTATCAAGAGGCTCTCGGGTGACTTTTCTCCAACTGGTCACCCCCGAATGTTTTAATCGGGGGTCCAGTCCGAATTTCGCCTGGATTCCCGCTAAAAGCATGCGGGAATGACGGACTCTGACAGTTCTGCCAACCACCACTACGCAGCAAGCTGCGGGAAATTGACCCGAAGAGATTAAAACGGTTCATGCCTGTTCGTCTGCCGGCGGCGCCGGCGGCCTCGCGGCAAACATACAGAGCGTCGACAACAGGCTGACGAAGGCAAAAATGGTAAAGGGAATCGTGTAGCTCTTCGTCAGGTCGTAGCAAAACCCGGCTACAATCGGCCCCAGGAAAGTCCCCGCCGTCGTGATCGAGCGGCTCATGCCGTGGATCGTCGCGAAGTGCCGCGTGCCGAAGTAATCGGCGCGGATCGGCTCTTGAAGCGAAGCCAGACCGCCGTAGGCCAGAGAATAAATCACCGTGAAGGTCCCAAAGACGTAAAGATCGTCGGCCCAACCTATGAACAGCACCGAGACAGAGAGCGAAATGAGCAGGCCGATGATCAGTCTCCGCTTGTCGAATATGTCCCCGAGCCACGCCATCCCGAGACGGGCAGGAGCGCCGATCAACGCGGAAAGGCCGAGGAGCCCGCTCGCCGCCGCCGTGCTCCATCCTCGATCGACCAGGAGGATCACAAAATGGACCGAGACGCCCTCCGTTACCATATGGCGCAGCGCCATGGCGATGGAGAGATTCCAAAACGACCTCGTTCGCATCGCCTGACGCAGCGTGAAGTGCGCCTCGGAGGCGTGAGTTTCGCGCGCGTCGCCTTCTTTTGCCTCCGGCGCTTCAGCCGCCCCGCCCGCTTCCTGTTTGTAGATGCGCGCGATCAGCAAAGCCAGGGGAAGACTGACCACGAGTAAGATGATTCCGGAAACCACCGCCGCGGTTCTCCATCCCCACACGCCGATTATCCAGCCGATGACCGGCACGAGAGGGCCGGACAGTCCCGGTCCCATCCGGTAGATTCCGAACGCGAAGCTCCGGCGCGCGCGGAAGACCTGCGCGATCATGACGCTGATCGGCATGTTGTAGCCGAGGCTGGAGCCGAGGACGATTCCCAGGACGATCACCGCGTAGAGCGTCGGCAGCGACTCGACCAGGCTCAGGCAGAAAAATCCGACCGTGGCAACGAAGATGCCCGCGAACATCATTTTCGGCGGGCCGAACCGGTCCGTGGCGTAGCCCTCCAGCGGGCCCAGCAGGCCGGATTCGATTCTGGCGAGGGAGAACGCGCCCGAGATTGCGGTCCGGCTCCAGCCGAACTCCCGCTCGAAGGAGGGAAAGTAGGCGCTCAGTCCGAAATAGCTAAGGCCGGTGTTGACGGCGTGCGCCAGGCACCCGGCGATGACGATCCACCAGCGTTGATTCATGGGTGAGGTAGACCGAGGCTGGTGAAAACGCCCATATGCCATAGCCCGCCATTGGCGGGCGTTACGCTGGTCGTGCTCGGTCCGCTTCGCGTCAACGTACTGAAGTGAGTACGCCTCCGCTCGCGGACCTTCGCACGCCTCGTCTCTGGATCGTTTTGACCGGTCTCAAAATAGATTCGCAGGTAAAGAATCGGAACCGAAGCTTAGTCCAGCCACATCAGCTTCGCCGGATTATCTTTGAGCATCACGCTCACTTCATTCGGCTTGATCCCAAACCCCAGCAACGCGCGGATGAAGACGCGCATGCCGTCGATCGCGTTCATGTGGAGCACCTGGCCGAAGTCGCTGCCGATGATGCAGCGGTCCGGGCCGATCGCTTTGATCGTCCGGATCGTCTCCATCGGATCGGCCACCGGCTGGTACAGACTCGGGATCATCGGCTGGCAATAAGTGCCGACGTAGACGCCGAGATCGCGGAGCTGCTTCATCTCGTCGAGGAGCAGCTTGTTGAGCTCCAATAATGGATGATCGAGCGTCGCCCGGACGCCGATCTCTTTGGCGAGCTTGGCCAGCGGCAGCAGCTCTTGAAAGTCGGTGTGGCCGAAGCCGATGCCGACCTTCTTCTCCACCGCCAGCTCCATGATCTCTTTCACTTCCGGCAGGACCTTGCCGTCTTCGGCGACCAGGCGCACGCCGCCTTTTTCCGGTTGGCCGGCGCCGCGCCAGAATCCGAGCGAAGTAAACGTCGGGAACCAGATCATCTTGAAATTAGGATACTGAAGCGCGACCCGAATATATTCCGGCCTCATCCCGTGGCACGTTCCCGCGCCGCCGTAAACCTCGACGCGGTTGGTCAGCTCCCCTTTCTCGATCAATGTATCGATGTGCTTCTGCGTCAAGTACGCGGCCGTGGCGCTGACGTTCCAATGATCCTTGAACGCGACCGCGCGCATGCCGCACTTCGACGCCTCGACGGCGATCTGAAGCATGTCCTGCGAGCGGTGAACGAAATCGGGGTAGGCGTGGATGTGGCAGTCGATCGCGCCTTTGAGCAGTTCGTTTTCTATTCCCGGATAGATCTTGAGCATCTCCGGATTATCTTTGAGCATCTGATAAAAATAATCTTTCGCGTTGAGCTGGCGCACCCGCTCCAACGTCAAAGTGCGCCCCACCATCAACGCTTCCGCGGCCGCGGCATCGGCAGCAAAATCACACATCTCTCACCTCCAAGACTCAGTTTGTTGGGTTCGTTGGGTTTTTTGGGTTTATTGGGTTCATTGCGTTAGTTGGGTTTAGTGAGTCCGTTGGGTTCATTGGGTTGATTGGGTTCGTTGGGTTCTTTGGGTTGATTGGGTTCGTTGGGTTCTTTGGGTTTAACTCAAGAAACTCAATGAACTCAAGAAACTCAACAAACTCCCTATTGCCTAACTTTTTCCCCAAGCTTGAAGGAATCTTCGTGCGTCTTTGACCACCGGCTCCGTGACCGGGACGTAGGGAATGACGAGGCGGTTCGCGCCGGCCTCTTCAAACGGTTTAAGTTTTTCTTTAATTTCACTGATCGAAGTCCCTGGGATTACAGGTAGCCTGTCCATGTAGGCATCGGTCAGCGCGCCCATCGCCGCTTTAAAGCCGCCCTGCTTGAAGGCATCCTGAATCGCGTTGACCTCCGCCTCGAATCCCAGCCCTTTGAGCATGTCACTGTAGTGGTCGGCAAGGTTATAGAAGGTCAAAACCTGGCGGAGCTTCGAGCGCGCCAGCGTACGATCGGGATTCAACGAGACTCTGCATTTAGCGATGATCTCGACTTTGTTCGGATCGCGTCCCGCCTCCTTCGCCCCCTCGCGCACGCGCGCGGCGATCTCGCGAATCTTCGCCGGCGTCGCCATGTTGATGAACACGCCGTCGGCGATCTTTCCGACCAGCCTGGTCATCTGCGGCCCGAGGCCCGCCAGATAGATCGGAAACTTCGGATGGCTCGGTTTCCACGATAACTGGAATCGCTTGCCCGTCTGGTAGATCTCGCCTTCGTATTCGACGCGCTCGCCCGCGGCGACCTTGCGGACAATCTCGATATACTCGCGCGCGCGCTTGAGCGGACGGTCGAAAACGCCGCCGTGCCAGCCGGCGATGCTCTTGTTCGCCACGCCGAGGCCCAGCAGCAGGCGGCCGCCGGAGAGGTCTTGCAGCGTCGCCGATTGAATTCCAAGAGTCACCGGGCTGCGGCCATAGATGTGGTAGATCGCGGTGCCGAGCTTGATCGTTTTCGTCCGGCTCGCCGCGGCGGAGATCAACACCAGCGGATCGGTGCTGTTGGACTCCCCTTTCCAGTAGGCGCCGAAACCGACATCCTCGGCGATCTCGACCAGGCCGATAACGTCCGCCGCCGGGTAGTGCGCCGCCGAATTAATTTCTATGTCATAAACCATGCGCTGGTCCCTTCCAATTTTCAATGACTATGCGACTGAGATCGCGCCATGCGCCCGCTTCGAAAGCAGCTCTCCGTCCTTTTCCGTCACCAGGACCGTTCCGCCCCATGTAAATCGAGTCTTACCGTCCGCGCCCGTCACCGTCGGCCGCCAGAGCCATAGCGTGTTTTTCTCGACGGTAAGTTCCTTCAGCGCGTCCGGCTGGGTCATCGCCCCGATGACCGGTCCGTCGTCTCCGGCGCCCCTCCCGACCAGGCGAACCTTCGCCTTCATCCCGCCTTTCTCGGCGACACTCTTGGAAAATTCGAGAAGTTCCGCGCACGATCTCCCCGGCGTCAACAACTTAACCCCCTCGTCGAAAATTTCCCGCTGCCTCGCAACAACGGGCTTCCATGCCTCCGGAATCGGCCCGAGCAAAACCGCCTGGTCCTCTTCGGCGATTTGCGTTCCGAAAACCGCGATCATTTCGGTCTGAGCGAGGCTGTTCGCTTTGAGTCTGCGCCCTAGTGGCGGATCGGTGAAGCGCTTGGCGTCCGAGCCGTCGCTCATTCCCAGAGTGAGCGCCCAGGGAAAATATTCCGCGCCCAACTCCAGCATACGCGCCATCACGCGAGCGTAAAGCGCCGCCGCGTCCACGCCGGACCGCGCCGCCGCCGCCAGCTCGGCGAGCCCCGCTTCGGCAATCTCCACCGCCTTGCGCATGGAGGCGATCTCCTCGGCGCTCTTGATGTAGCGCGCGAAGCCGAGAATATCCGTTGCCTCCTCGAACCTGGCATTCGGCAACCGCCGCATCACGGCGGCGAACGCGCCGTGGTTGACCACTCCGTCGATCGACGTAACGTGGGAGACTCTGCCCCCCTTGAGTCCGGCGACACCGATGCGCGCGCGCTCCATCCCCAGCTCGAGCAACGCCTCGGCCATCGGCTCCGACCATTCGCGGCTGGTCTGCCACGGCTCGGGCGCCCAGGTGTTGCTCGAACTACGGTCTGCGATGATGATCGGCGGGCGGCCGTCGGTCGGGAGGACGACGGAGGAGCAGCGAAGCTGCGTCAGATAGCGCGCGTCAATGCCGTCCCCGAGCGGAACGAAGATGCAGTCGAAGCCGGCCTTGGCGCCGCTTTCCCTCACCGCTTTCCATCGGCGATCGCGCTCCTGCAGCGAATAGTTCGACCAAACATAAACAGTCGCGCCGGCTCTCGTCGGCGGTTTGTAAGCCATAAAAACCTCCACTGAAGAATCCAGAAGTCAGTAGCTAGGAGCCAGAATCCGCTCCGCTCCCTCATTCTGAATTCTGGATTCTGAATTCTTCTGTTCTACTGAATCGAAATCATCCCCGGCGTGCGCTTGACGAGCTGCACGGCGCCGGTTTTTGTGAGCACGACGCAGCCGCCCCAGCTGTATTGAACCTTCTCGTCGTCAGACATCGCAATCGGCTTCCAGATGTAAACATTGCCCTCCTGCATGACGACTTCGCGCACGCGCTCGCCGCGGTCCTGCGGCGTGAGCAGCGGCCCGTCGTCGCCGTAGCCGCGCCCGTGCATGAGGATCAAGCTGTTCATGCCACGCGACTTTCCGAAGCTGTTGACCGAATCGATGAACTCGTGGTACACGATGCCGGGCTTGAGCCGCTCAAGTCCGGCGTAGAAAAGATCGCGCTGGAGATCGGCCACCCGCTGCCACGCCTCGGGGATCGGCCCGAGCATGAATCCCTGCTGCTCCTGCGCGATCATCCCGCCCCACAGCGCGTCGACTTCGTTGTGAATCCGATACATCGGCTGAAGCGTGCGCCCCTCGGGCGGATCTTCGAAACGCGGTAGCCTCGCGGCATCGAGCGGGCCGGTGTAAAGCGCCAGCGGATAATAGCCGCTCCCCAGCTCGAGCATCCGACGCATGACGCTCGTATAGAGATGCGCGTCGGTGACGCCCGGCCGCGCCACCCGGCCCATCTCTTCGATGCCCGCCGCCGCAATCGCGGCGCCGCGGCGCAGGCAGTCTATTTCTTCGCCGCTCTTTACGTACCGCGCGTAGGCTACGGCGTCATCGTCGTCTTCGAACCTGGCGTTCGGCAACCGGCGCAAAACCTCGGCGTAGGATGTGTGATTGACCACCCCCGCGTAGGCGCGCCCATGTACCACTCGGCCGCGACTGAGGCCGGCCACGCCGATCCGCGCGCGCTCCATGCCGTATTCGATCAGCGCTTCGGCCATCGCCTCGCCCCACGAGCGCTTTACCCGGCGGAACTCGGGAAGCCAGTCGTTGCCCTGCTCTACGTCGCTGACAATAATCGGTTTGCGGCCATCGGTCGGCAGGATCACCGCGCCGTTCTCCAACAGCGTGAGATAGCGGCAGTCCGACCGCATGCCGCGCGCCTGCTCAAGCGACAGGTGTTGGTTCCGCCCGTCGACACAGAGCGGAACCAGAATGCAGTCGAAGCCCCGTTTGGCCGCCTGCTTCCTGACCGCCTCCCAACGGCGGTCGCGTTCCGCGAGAGAAAAACCTTTCCAAGTCGTATCCGCCGGCGCTTCCATATCGTCCTCCTTCACAGAGCGTTGAAAGCAGAGTTACCTCTTCTCCGCGAGTTTCAACCTCGGCTTCACTTCGTTTAGCAGCAATCGCATCTGCCCTGCAACATCCGGCGAGATGACGCGCGCCACTACCGCCTTGAGCCCGGCGTCGACATACCCTTGTAGCTTGGCCGCGCAGTCTTCGGGAGTTCCGAAAAAAGGATTCAGGTGGCGCAGCGCGGAGCGCGGCTGGTGGAAATACCGCTCCGCCAAGCTCCAGCCGTTTTCTTCCGCCTGCGCCGCGTTTGGATCGAGGCGAAAGGTGGCAAAGAGTGCGGAGGCAATCTTGCTGCCATCGCGCCCGACCTCGCGCGCGAAAGCGTCGATCTTTGTCCTGCGGCTGGCAAATTCCTCCAACGTGTGCGCCACAGTGAACCAACCGTCTCCCAGCCGCGCGACGCGCTTGAGAGCGTTGTCGTTGTCTCCCGCCGCGATCCATATCGGAATCGACTTCTGGATCGGCCTCGGCTGAATACCGATCTTCTGAAAGCGATAGTACTTCCCTTCGAAGGCAAAGTTCTCGCCCGCCCACAGCCGGCGCATGACTTGAATCGATTCGTTCAGCCGGCCCGCCCGTTCCTTGAAAGGCACTCCGCAGGCCTCGAACTCGATTTCCGCGTGCTTGTACTGCGGCGCAACGCTCACGCCGAAGAGAATGCGACCGGACGAGATGACATCCAAAGTGGCCAGAGAATGGGCCAGCAGGACCGGATTGCGCAGCGCGGCGATCAACGGCACGGCGCCGATTCCGACCTTGCTCGTCTTGGCCGCGAGCGCCGCCATGATCGTGAGACAGTCGGCGTGCGCCCGGTCGAGCAGCGACAGCCGCGGGCTGTCTCCCACCCAAAGATGATCGACCCCCGCCGCTTCAGCCTGTCGCGCTGCGCCCCAGAGCTCCTCTACTGCGCTCGGCCCGTGCTCTCCCCGCACCAGGTGACGCGTGTGCAGCAGCAGGCCGAATTCGACGCTCCTTGCGGCCATGCGTCCTAGCGATAGGCGACGCGGAGGCTGGTGACCTGAGGGATGCCGGCAACAATCTGGCAAAATGAATCGCCGCCGTCTTCGGTCAGCCACACGCCGCCGTCGGTCATGCCGAAAAGGAAGGTATCGGGCTCTTCCGCATCGCCGGCCACGGCGCGCGGCGCGGCCTTGAAATATTCCGGCAGGCCGCCCGAGAGCCGCTGCCAGGACTCCCCTTGATCGGCGCTGCGATAGAAGCCGGTGTCGGCGCCCTCGGGCCGGCGCCAGAACGGCGGCGGAACGGCGGCGGCAGCGGTGAGAAACACCTGCGGCCTCGAAGGATGGTAAGCGACCTGCGCCATGTAGCGGCGATCCAGACCCGCATCGCGCTTTGTAAAGTGGTCGCCTCCGTCCACGCTCTTGTAGAACCACTTGCCCGACGTGGCGATCACGACGGCGGGATTGTCCGGCATCACGGCGACCGAGTGAGAGTCGAACTCCGTCCCTTCCCTGATATTTTGCCAGCTCTTGCCGCCGTCCTTGCTGCGAACAATCCAGCCCTCCTCGACCGCGCCGAAAATCAGGTTCGGGTCCTGGGCGCACAACGCCAGCCCCTTCACGTGGCTCACGTGCGGCGGCTGAGGGAAACTCCAGTCGATGGTTTCGGGTAGAGTTCGCAGCTGCTCGCAGTCGCTCCAGCTGTCTCCTCCGTCATCGCTCTTGAAGACCGACGAGGGTCCGGTGCCGAGCACCAGCTCTCCGGTCGTCGGATGCTGGACCAAAGACCACGCTTCCTTGTAGGTGATGCCTTCGTTGATCTCGCACCAGGTCTGCCCGCGATCGTCGCTCAAAAAAACTCCGGCGCGGCTGGTCGCGGCGTAAATACGCCGCGGGTCCCGCCAGTCGATCACGACCGGCGATCTGAGCGCGCCCTTGCCCTGCAGGCCGACCGCGCGCGCCCGATAGCCGCCGTTATCCGGCACCGCCTGATACAATCCTTCCGCCGTCCCTATATAAAGGACGCGCTCTGAACCCGCTGTCATAGGTCTCCTCTCTTTCCGCTTGCCCGACTAGCCGACAACTCCCTGCTGCCGTAGCATACGCATTTGCTCCGCACGGTAGCCGAGCTCCGCCAGAATCTGAGCGCTCTGTTCGCCGACGAGCGGCGGCGCTTTGGCGGCCGTGTAAGCCAAGCCCTCGTATCTTACACCCGAGGCGACAAGCCGCAACTTCCCGGCCTTGGGATGTTCGACCTCTTCGATCAATCCCTCGTGGCGCACCTGAGGGTCCGCCAGGACCCCGGCCATATCGTAAAGCGGCCCCGCGGGAACGTCGTTTTTCGCCAGCAGCTTCAACCACTTCTGGCGCGTTCTCCGGGCGAAAGCCGGCGCAAGCTCCGCTTCGAGCGCGGCGAAGTTTTCCCTCCGCTCGTCCCTAGTCTTGAATCTCGAATCTTCCGCAAGGTCAAGCCGGTCCACAGTCTTCAACAATGCTATCCAGAATTTTTCCGGCACTGAGCAGTGGATGACGAGCGGCAACCCGTCTTTCGCCGCAAACGCAAAGGCATGCGCGTTCTTCACGCGCGCGGCCCGGTCCGGCGTCTCTCCCGTGCGCAAGTATGCCGCGGCCGCCTCGCCGATAAAGGCGAGCGTGGAGCGTAAAAGGGACGTCTCGACCCGGCAACCCTGCTGCGTTTTTTGCCGCGCGAACAGCGCGCCCAAGATTCCGTAGCCGGCCGAGAGGCCGGTGACGTAGTCGGAGAGCGCGATGCCCATCAGCTTCGGCTTGTCCATGTCCGTCAGAACGCTGAGCAGGCCGCTCATCGCCTGGCCCAGCGTGTCGAAGCCGGGGTTATTCGCATACGGCCCGCTTTGGCCGAAAGCGGAGATCGAGCAATAGATGAGTTTTTGGTTCAGCGCCCGCAGGCTCTCGTATCCGAGCCCCAACCGCTCGGCGACGCCGGGACGAAAATTTTCCACGAAGACATCCGCCTGCTTCACAAGCTTAAGGCAAATCTCTTTCCCCTGCGGGCTTTTGAGGTCCAAGGCCAAACTGCGCTTGCCGCGGTTTAAGTGAGCGAAGTGCGGGCTGAAGAACGGATCGGGAGCGAAGTAGCGGTACGGGTCGCCGTCGGGCGGGGCTTCGATCTTGATGACGCGCGCGCCGAGGTCCGCCAGCAGCGCCGTCGCATAGGGGCCGGTCACAAACGTGCAGCACTCGACGACCGTGATCCCTTCCAGTGCCCCAACCGGCATAAAAAAATTCCCCCGGCGTTAATCTCCCATGGGTGCCGCGGCAAAGTCAACATTGGGGGGCCAAGAGCGACCGGCGGATAGCATGCACCCTGCATCACGAAGGCGGGCTTGTTAATTTTGGCTGTTCCGAATAAAAGCGGGCATTCGCAAATAACGATGCATGAGTCCCGGAGAGCTACCATCCAGGATCTTAGGAGCCTTTGGCGCTGGTATCGTTACGGGTATGAAAAGGAAATGAAGGAATGAAAAGGGAATCTCTAGTCAAAAAGAATTTGGATTTACTAGACGAGTTTCTGAAGCACGCGTTCGATCATCCGGACGTCTTAGAAGTAGTCCCACAGGATGGAACTTTAGTGCTCCTACCGGCCGGGGACCCGGTCCTGGAGCGACAAAACAGAAAGACTCTGCGTCAGCTACGGGCCAGTGGCGGGGAAGTGGTAACAATGAGACTCAAAGCCACGAAGCGCAAGGTTTCCAAGGTCGGGTAGTGTGGTGTTTCCGAAATCCGTCTGTATGAACCACCATAACATAAACCCATTTTGTTTGTAACACAGTAGCACTAAGAGGCTGCTGAAAAAGTGGGATTCATGGTTCGACCCTTCGCCTTCGCTCAGGACAGGCTCCCTCGACTGCGCCTTTAGTCCCGAGCTTGTCGAGGGATCAGCACGAACAGAAAATCTCTAACGTTTTCAACCATCCCTTCGTTCGCCCTGAGCCCGTCGAAGGGTGGACGAAGGGTTTTTCAGCAGCCTGCTAGCTTGACAAGCTCTGCGCCTTGCCGCGCCCCAGTCGCTGCAATGAAATTCCTGTGACCGTGCGCAGCAGGGCGCGATAAATTCGCGCCCCTACGTTCGGGAAGATCGTCGGCCGGCTGGGAGCGGAAATGGAGACGTTCCCCGTTCTCCGCTCAGCGGTCGGAGGACGCCAAAGCAGGCAGCCGGCGGCGGCTACCTTGCCGGCGGAGAATCCGTGGTCCCGATGAAGACCAGCGGTTTTTCCCCTCGGAGGTGGCTCGGCGCGACCACGTAGTCGCCCCTCACGGCGGGGGCGATGATGTTCTTGGTCACGTCCGTTCTCCCCGCGGTGACCACCCAGCCCAACCCTCCAACCACAAGCCCAAGCACGGCGTAGGTGACCTTCACCGGCGTGTAGAAGAGGCTGGTGACGAAGGAGCCCGCGCCGTAACCCAACTCCTGCGCGGTCAGGGAGTCCGTGGACTGCCCCTTCGCTTGGGCCTCTGCCCTCCCTGAAAAGACGGGAGCAGCGATGAGGGCGACGATAAGAAAAAGAGCTGAAACGGCTCGCAAAGTGTTCTTCATAAGCAGTCTTATACCACGACTCGAACGCCTCGTCAAAACTTTTTTCCAGTTATCCTTCCCTGTTGCTTTACCCCAGTTCCCTGAGCTACAGAATACCAATGACTCCCGGCAACGAAGGAAAAATCATGAACGATGAACGCATAACCGTCGGCATCACAGTCAACGGCGTGACCCACCGGGCCGTGGTCGAACCACGCACGCTGCTCGTCTATTTTCTCCGCGAGCAGCTCGGCCTGACCGGCACGCACGTCGGCTGCGACACCAGCCAGTGCGGCGCCTGTACGGTTCATCTTAACGGCCGGGCCGTCAAATCCTGCACGATTTTCGCGGTGCAGGCCGACGGCGCGGAAATCACGACGATCGAGGGGCTCGCCCGCGACAGCGCGCTCCATCCGGTGCAGGAGGGCTTTCGCGAGAAGCACGGCTTGCAGTGCGGCTACTGCACGCCGGGGATGATTATGAGCGCCGTTCACCTGTTGCAGGCGAATCCTCGCCCGACCGACGCCGAGATCAAGCACGCGCTCGAAGGCAATATCTGCCGCTGCACCGGCTACGTCAATATCGTCGAAGCGGTCAAGTGGGCCGCAGAGCGGATGAGAGGCGATCATGTTTCCCGCTAATTTCGGATACGTGGCGGCGCGCTCGGTCGAGGAAGCGACCGAGCTGTTAGCCAAGTACGGCGAAGAGGCCAAGCTTCTGGCCGGCGGCCACAGCCTGATTCCCGCCATGAAGCTGCGACTCGCCTCGCCCCGCCATCTCATCGACCTCGGCCGGGTGCCCGGTCTGAGCGGCATCAAGGTTGACGGCGAAACCCTGTCGATCGGCGCTCTCACGGTCCATGCCGATGTCGCGTCATCCGATCTCGCGCGGCACCGCCTGCCCGGGTTGGCCGAGGCGGCCTCCGTGATCGGGGACGTTCAGGTGCGCAACCGCGGCACCATCGGCGGCAGCGTCGCGCACGCCGATCCGGCGGCCGATTTTCCCGTCATTCTCACGGCGTTGGACGCGTCGTTCGTCCTGCAAGGCCGATTCGGCAGACGAACGGTTGCCGCGCCGGATTTCTTCCTCGATTTTTACACCACGGCCCTGGCGCCCGATGAAGTGCTTACGGAGATTCGCGTTCCGCTGCCCTCTTCCGGCTCAGGCACGGCCTACGCGAAGCTGCCGCATCCCGCTTCGGGCTACGTCGTCGTCAGCGCCGCCGCTTTGGTGGTCCGCGATCCATCGGGCCGATGTGTCTCCGCCGCCGTCGCGATCGGCGGAATGGGCAGCCGCCCGCAGCGCGCCGCAGCGACCGAAGCGTCGCTGCATGGGCAGCCGCTCACTCCGGAGGTTATCGCCGCAGCTGCTGCCAAGGCCTCCGAGGGAACCGATCCGGAGAGCGATCTCTACGCCAGCGCCGACTACAAACGCCACATCGCTACGGTCTATGCCCGTCAGGCCATTGAGACCGCCGCAAGCAGAAAATAATGAAGACGTGTTCGTGGCGAAAAAACGTGATCGTGCTCGTAAACAAAATGCGACGAACACGAGTCACCGGAGGACCGCTTCGAGGTGACACGATCACGAACACGACGAGGATAACGTCATGACGACACAGCGCGCTCCAAGCGGACTTATCGGCGCATCGATCCGCCGGGTGGAAGACCCGCTCCTGGTTACCGGCAAGGGATGCTACGTGGACGACATTCAGTTGCCGGGAATGCTCCACATCGCCTTCCTGCGGAGCCCTTACCCTCATGCAAAAATTATTTCCATTGACACCGCCGCGGCGAAGGCGATGCCCGGCGTTGTCGCGGTGCTTACCGGCGACGATTTGAGCGAGCATCTGAAGGTGCCCGTACCCTCGATAGTGCGAGGCATGAAAATACCGCCGCAGCCCGTGCTGGCCCGCGGCGCGGTCCACGCGGCCGGCGCTCCGGTGGCGGTGGTCGCGGCTGAGAGCCGCGCGCTGGCGGAGGACGCGACGAGCGCCATCGAGGTGGAATACGAATCGCTGCCGGCGGTGGCCGACGCCGAAAAGGCGCTTGAGCCCGGCGCGCCCCTGGCGCACGAGGAATTCGACAGCAACGTCTGCTACACGGTTACGAAAAAAGGCGGCGACGTGGACCAGGCCTTTGCCGCGGCCGAGCACGTCGTGCGCATGCATATCGCCAGCCCGCGATTAGTGGCGATGGCGCTCGAGCCAAGGGGCGTGCTGGCGAGTCCGGAACCGATGGGGCAAGGTCTCACCGTCTGGCTCTCCACGCAGGGCCCGCACCGCGCGCGCGCGGACCTCGCCACCGGCCTCGGCTTTCCCGAACATAAAATTCGCGTCATCGCGCCCGACATCGGCGGGGCCTTCGGCAGCAAAGGCCCGCTCTACCGCGAATATATCGTGGCCGCGCATCTGGCGCTCAAGCTGGGGCGGCCGGTCAAGTGGATCTCCACGCGGAGCGAAGATTTCCTCACCACCAATCAGGGGCGCGATCAGGCGATGACCTCCGAGCTGGCGCTCAAGCGCGACGGAACTATGATTGGTCTGAAAGTCCGCGTAGCGGCGAACCTCGGCGCGTACCTGCAATCCAACACGGCCGGCCCGCCGCAGCGCATGATGGCGATGGCGCCGGGCTGCTACCAGATCCGCAACTGCCACGTCGAAGTTGTGGCGGTCTTCACGAACACGGTCTCCACCGGTCCCTATCGCGGCGCGGGGCGGCCGGAGTCGGTGCTGAACATCGAGCGCCTGGTCGACAAGGCGGCGGCCGACCTGGGCATCGACCGTCTGGAGATCCGGCGCAAAAACTTCATCCGACCGGAACAGTTCCCGTACAAGACCGGCGTCGGCGTCGAATACGACTCCGGCGATTACGGGCGATCGCTCGACGAGGCGCTTCGGCTTTCCAACTACGACGAGCTGATCCGCCAACGCGACCAGGCGCGCAAGCGCGGCGAGCTGGTCGGCGTGGGGATCTCGACCTTCGTTGAGCCAAGCGGTGGGGCCGGCTTCGAAAGCGGCGCCGTGCGCGTTGAGCGGACCGGCGTAATCACGGTGCTCACCGGCTCCAGCTCGCACGGCCAGGGACATGAAACCGCTTTCGCCCAGGTCGCCGCTGAGAAGCTCCGCGTTTCGATGGATCAGGTGGCGATTCGTCACGGAGACACTTTGGCCGTTCAACAAGGGGTCGGCACCTTCGGCAGCCGCAGCGCCGTCATGGGCGGCGGCGCCCTGGCCGTCGCCGTCGATCGCATCGTCGAAAAGGCCCGGCGCATCGCCGCGCATCTGCTGGAAGCTGCGCCCGAAGACATCGTTCAGGCGGACGGTGGATTCGCCGTGACCGGCGTGCCGGAAAAGAAGGTTACCTGGCGCCAGGTCGCGGGCGCGGCTTACGGACGCCTCCCAAAAGGCATGGAGCCCGGCCTCCAGGAGACGGTCTTCTTCGATCCCAAGCGCGAGGCCTGGGGCTTCGGCGCCCACGTGGCGCTGGTGAGGATCGACCGCGAGACCGGCTCGCCGACGCTCGAAAAGCTCGTTCTGGTCGACGACTGCGGCGTGATTATCAATCCCATGCTCGTCGAAGGGCAGGTTCACGGCGGCGTGGCCCAGGGACTCGGCGAAGCGTTTCGCGAGCAGATGCTCTACGGGGACGACGGCGAGGCGCTCACCGGCTCGTTGATGAATTACGCCGTGCCGCGCGCGAGCGACATGCCGCCGCTCGTCCTCGGAGAGACCGTGACGCCGAATCCGTTTCATCCGCTCGGGGTGAAAGGCGTGGGCGAGGCCGGCTGCAACGGCGCGCCGCCCGCGGTCGCCAATGCCGTGATGGACGCCCTGGCGCCGCTGGGAATCGATCACATCGATATGCCCTACACCGCGCCGAAGCTCTGGGAGGCGATCCGCCAGGCGGAGTCGAAGAAACGCTCGTAGCCTCAAATATCCGCGCTCTCGGGGACGAGCCGCTCCGGTCGAGGGCAATAGGGCAGTACCTTTAGGCAACCTTCGCGCTCGGTGCCCTCGCCCTTCGCGACTCGCCCCCTCGATCGCTAGAGTTCTGTGGTTTTCCTTCGTGCGAGGAATCACCCGCGCACGCTACCAGGTCGCGAATCCCATCGCGCAGCCGACGCCGTTCGGCGTCCGGTAGAGCGGCGCGTAGTCGATCATTCTGGCGGGCCGATTCGCAGCGGCTGCCGTCACGATCCAGTTGCGGATTTCAGACGTTCCTTCCACCAGAGTCGACGACTCCATCGCCTGGAGGAATTTCCGATCGTTGGCCTCCAGGGCTTTGATAAAATTCGCGTCGAGCGCTTCGTCGATCTTCGTGTGGCTCAAGCCGCCTGAGCCGACGACGACCACACGCCGTTTCTCCGAAAAAGCCCCGATGGCCGAAGCGAGCGCCTTGCCGAACTCGACGCACCGTTTGGCCGACGGCGCGGGCGGATAGTAGGTGTTGACCATGATCGGAACAACCGCCAGGCGCGCGTCGGGCGTAAGAAACTTGAGCACGCGGGCGAAGGCGTGGCCCAGACCGCCGTCGTAGCGCGTCTTTCTCGAATAGGCCGGGTCGAAGCCCGCGTCCATGAGACCGTCGATCAACGAGAGCGCAAGCGCGTCGTCAACTTTATAGCGCGCGCGGTTTTCCGTCCTCGATTGATTGAGATATCTGAGGCTGGTGCTCGCCTCGACTTCTTTGCCCACGAAAATAGAAAACGGCGGCATGTTGTCGTCGAGGAGATTTTCGTGCTGGTCGTCGCCGACGACGATCAGCGTATCGGGCTTTTTCTCCGCGAGAATGTTGCCGAGCTTGCCGATCGCCGCCATGCAGCGGTTCCACTTCGCCCGCTTCGCTTCCATCGTCTCTCGCTCAAGCTCGGGTCTGACCGGCAGCGGGTCCCAGCTCCGCGTGTTGAGCAGTCCCCACTGCTCCGGATCGAGCATCAACTGCGGCGCATGCGACATGGCCAGGCAACCCACGATCTCAGCCATAGAAAATCCTCCAGCAATTCATTTACACCCGAATACTTTCCTCTTGTCAACGTTCGGTGCGCTGAGATATAAGCATCGCTTGAAGGCGGAAGACGTGAAACTGTAGGGCGACCGGCCGGTCGCCCCTACCGCACGAAAGGAACCTTAAATTATGGCAAAGAGAACTGTGATCGAAATCCCCGGGCTGGCGCACGGCGTGCCGATCCCCAACGGGGCGAAAATCGGCAATGTGATTTTCTCCTCGGCCATTTCCGGCAAGAATACCGAAACCGGAAAACTGCCGCCCGATCCCGACGAGCAAGCGGAGGTGATGTTCCACAATCTTCGAAAGTTCATGGAGCTGGCGGGCGGCACGCCTGAAAACATCGGCAAGATGACCGTGTTTCTCCGGGACGAAAAATATCGCGATTCGATCAACAAGGCATGGCTCAAGATGTTTCCGGACGAACACAACCGCCCCGCCCGCCATGCGGTGAAAGCCGATTTACGCGGCGAGGTGTTGTTTCAGATCGAAGTAATGGCGGTGTTGTAGTCAGGGCACAACCAATCTCGTCATGCCCGCGGAAGCGGGCATCCTGTTCGTGTCTACGAGATACACAGGCTAATCGCCGCGCCATTCCAAGGCTTTTTTTTGCAGCTCCAGGGAGGTGTACTGGTCGCGGAACTCCCGCAACGCTCCGGCCCAGTCTTGCCGCAATTTCCTGCCGTTTTTCCGCGTTCGTCTCTTATCGAGGGCCTCCACGAAAGTCTCTACCTCTTTCTTCAGGTCCGGAGGCAGATCTTTGACCCGTTCTTCAATGCTTTTCATGGTAGAACCCCCTTGCCCGGCATGAGCGCATCATACCACCTCGCTATGACGAAGATACACCAGACTGCCCGCCGCGTTCAACTCCGCCTTACGTGGCGAAATTCCGCCGCTTCGGAATTACAAAAACGTGAAAGTTGGCGCGTGAGGGTTTGAAGTCAAGATGCGAGCCGCGATCCTACCCGGTTCGCAAGATAGTCAAGATAGCAATGCCCGACCCCCGCAGGCCGTGGAGTTGGCGGGCGGCACGCCGGAAAATATCGGCAAGATGACCGTGTTTCTCCGGGACGAAAAGTACCGCGACTCGATCAACAAGGCATGGCTCAAGATGTCCCCCGACGAGCACAACCGCCCCGACCGCCACGCGGTCAAAGCCGATCTAGGCGGCGAGGTGCTGTTTCAGATCGAAGTGATGGCGGTGCTGTAACGCTTTGCTGCGTACCTGCCTCAAATCACGGTTTTTGTGGTCACGAGGTCCCGACGGGAATCGACCTCGTGTTACCAAACTTTGGCGGAGGAGATCAGGAAAACCTTGAGATGGAGCGTGCAAGTGCCCAGCTACAGCGAGACAGTCGATTTGCGGGGCATCTGGCAAGCACTTTAATGCAGGCGATAGACACCCAATACGGGAGGATTTGGGGTATGACTGCGGAAAGCTGACCGCTATTTATAGCTCCACTCGTAGTTCCTGTCCCGATAGGCCTCTTCCGGCATCAGGCTGGTGAGGTTGCGCTTCGCCATCTCCTCCTGAAACCTCAGGCGAATCTCGGCGGCCTCGTCGGGATACTCGATCTGGTCGCGCGCCCTGTCCTCCACTTTTTCGCTGATGCCGCTGAACCCGCGCGGCGGATGGATGGCGAGATAGCGCGTCGGCGCGGGCTTCGGCCTAGCGCCACTGGGCGAAGGCCATGCCGCATCCCGTGCCCGCCGGAGCGCGGTAGGTCGTGATGTAATCGAGCAGCTCCATCTGAGCCGTCTCCATCGCGCCCGCCAGCGCGACCCAGTTAAGAATTTCCGAGGTGCCGCCGCGAAGCTTCGCGCGCGGCAAGGAGAAAAGTTTCTCGCGGTCTTTGCGCATCAGCCCTTCGATCGTTATCTGATCCAGCTCCTCGTCGATGATGACATGGCTCAAACCGCCCGAGGCGATCAGCACTACGCGCGCATCCTGCTGCCATGACTCGATCCCGCGCCGCACCGCCTGCCCGAAGGCGTAGCAGCGCTTGGGCGTCGGCTGGTTGGGAGGATAGTAGGTGTTGACCATGATCGGCAGCATCGGCACCGTCCCGCCGGGCCACAGACGCCGATAGAGAAAGCTGAAGGCGTGGCCGACGCCGATCTCGGCGCGCAGACGATTGCAGCGCGCGACGTCGAATTCCTCCGTCGTCAGCGCAGAGATCAGATGCTCCGCTAATTCCTTGCCGTTCGGGTATTCAGGGGCCGTCTCGGCCCAGCCCCGCTCCTCCGCGTCTTTCCAGCGTGCCGGGTTGCGCCCCGTGTGCTTGACCACGGGTAGCGACTTGCCGTGGTAGATCGCGAAGGTGGGCATATTGTCATCGTGGAACTGCTCCTGCTGGTCGTCTCCGAAGATCACCACGAGGTCCGGCTTCGCCTGGCGCAACAGCTCGCCGACTCGGGCGATTCCCTTCTGGCAACCGTCGTAGCGCTCGCGCCATTTCTCCTGCGTCAAGTCCCTCTCGAGGTCGGGCTTGCGCTGCTTGACCGATTTCAGCAGGCCCGGGTAATCCAGGCGCGGATCGGTTTCGTCCTTTTCGCGCAACAGATTCCATTCTTTCCAGGAAATGCTCAACTGCGGGCTGTGCGACGTTCCGAGGCCCAAAACGATCTTCGCCATAAAGTTCTCCGTTCGCCCGGCTATTTTTTGATAATTTCCTTGAGCAATTTCGCAACCTGCTCCTGGTTGCTCCGCTCGGGAGTGTCCATCAGGATATAGTGGAACCTCCCGGTAAGACAGATTTGTAGTCCGGTCGGGAAATAGAATCAAGAGATCGACGATCGAGCGGGCAAAGAGAAAATAGCGACACTCGCTTACCCGGCCTGGCGGTCGTGGTAAGAAGCGCTCCAGGTTTTGGTGTATTCCTCTCTCGCCTGGCCGCGCGAAACTTCGAAATGGACGCTCCGATTCTTCTCCGGATCGCGGATCAAGCCGAGCGGCTCGCCGCCGTCCAGCACGACTTTGATCTGCTCGCGCAGCATTTTCCGGTAGAGCGTGATCCCTCTGTCGGCGGCGCCGAGATTTTCCCGGCTGCGGTCGAACACGGCGCCCTGGGTTTCCCAGGCCATCATGTCCTGGCTGGCAAACGAGGTCATTTGATACTCGCCCTCCGGCGTCGTCAGTTGGGGAAGATATTCCACCGGCGGCCGCTCGGACTGCTCCGCCCGCTCGCCCTGTGCCGAGGGGCGAAAGGTCATCCATACGATGTAGGTATGCGTATCGTCGATCGGAGTCCGCCAGTGGATGACGAGGTCCGGCCCCTGCGGAGCATAGAGCATGTTGGGAAAAATCAGCGGGTGGCCGGCCTCGGTCTCCTTCTCGTTGGCGTCCGCATAAGTCCGTTTTTTCAGCACGCCCGCCCACAGCGGGCCTCTTACCTCTTCGAACTCCAATTTTTCGATCGGCCGGTAGTAGTAATCTCCGCCCGCCATGCCGCGCGCCTTGAATTGGTGCGCGTGCAGAAAGTAGGTGTGGGTCGGGTCCACGGAGTTTTCCATCGCCTGGAGCCAGTTGCAATTATGCACCGGCAGCACGACGATTTTTCTAAAACCGTCCTCGCGCACCAGGAGATCCCAGCGGGGAAGCAGCGGCGCCGGGTTCGGCCCCATATAGGTAAACAGAAGCCCCGCCATCTCTTGAACCGGGTATGCCGTCTGGCAGACTTTCTCCTTGAAGCCGCTTCCCGCCGGCTCGAAGGGCTGCTCCAGACATTTTCCATGAACGTCGAATTTCCATCCGTGATAGGGGCAGCGGATTCCGTCGTCCTCGACCGTTCCGTAGTACAACGACGTGGCGCGATGCGGGCAGTGCTCGCCGATCAAGCCGTATCTTCCCTGCGCGTCCCGGAACAGGACCAATTCTTCACCGAGAATTTTTAGTCTCTTCTTCGGCTTCTCCGGTGTAATCTCTTCGGCGGGACCGATCGGGTGCCAGTAGCGGCGCAGCAGAGAGCCCGCGGGCGTGTCCGGCCCGACACGGGTGAACATTGCATTTTCTTCTCGGCTCAGCATGGAGCTTCCTCCTTCAAAGAAGTTGTCAGGCCCACCTTAACCGAAAAGAGGATCGAGTTGCAAGGAAATAATTTAAAAAAGATGAGTAAAATCAGGTAGTTACTGTCGATATATAAAATATTCCAACATTAACGATCTTACCGCCGAGTCACTTGATCGCCTCGGTGGCCGGCTCTGAATTCGTCGTTGTTGTGTATCATGTCTTCCGCCTGCGTGTTGCTGTAGGTCCTGCCGGGTTTCATCGCGGTTTTCGGATCGAACGGCGGGACGTCGACGCGACGCCGCATAGCGCCGCCGCGCCCACCAGCGACTCAAGATCGATTCGAACTCCTCGCACCACACCTCCAGCCGGCAAAGAAACTTATCGAGCGATGAACCGCGCGACGGCGCCAACAGGCCGTCAGGCGGTCGGCCAAAGCGTGATTTCCTCTTCCTTTAGTTCCAGAAAAATCTGTTGCCCCGCGGGAGGGGGGCGCAAAGCGGAGCCGATCACCCGGCTCTCCCCCCCGATACCGACCGTATACTCATAGTGGTCTCCGAGAAACTGGCTGCTCTTCAGGGTGGCCGCGACGACATTGTCTTGTCCGTCAGGCGGTGACGGCCACACGGCGATCTGCTCCGGGCGGATCGCCACCATGACCTGCTGGCCGACGGCCCGCTTCAGCATCGCGGACGACGGAAGCCCCTCGCGACGCACGCGGAGCGCCGCTCCGCCCGCGTCGCGCAGCTCGACGACAAGACCTTGCTCGCTCACGCTCGCGATCCGGCCCGAGAGAGCGAAAATTCTGCCCAAGAAATCGCGCGCGAAGGAAGTGGACGGACGATAATAGACATCTTCCGGGCTGCCCACCTGCTCGAGCTGGCCGTGGTTCATGATCGCGATGCGGTCCGACAGGCTCAAGGCCTCCATCTGGTCGTGGGTCACGAACAGGACCGTGACGCCGACGCGGCGCTGAAGGTCTTTGAGCTCGCGGCGCATCTCCTCGCGCAGCCGGGCGTCTAGATTGCTCAGCGGCTCGTCCAGCAACAACACGCTGGGCGAAAACACCAGCGCCCTGGCGAGCGCCACCCGCTGCTGCTGGCCGCCGCTCAGCGCCGGCACGGGACGGTCCTCATAGCCGGCCAGGCCGACCAGCTCCAGCGCGGGTAGGACCTTCTCCGCGACTTGAGCGCGCTTTACTCCTCTCACCTTCAAGGGGTAGGCCACGTTCTCGAAGACCGTCATGTGCGGCCAGAGCGCGTAGGATTGGAAGACCATTCCCATGTCGCGCTTTTCCGGCTTGATAAAAATCCCCTTGCTCTGGGAAACGATGCAACGGTCGCCCAATAAAATCTCTCCCCGGTCGGGCTTTTCCAGGCCGCCGACCATGCGCAGCGTCGTGGTCTTGCCGCACCCGCTCGAACCCAGCAGCGTAAAAAATTCCCCCTCGTTGACTTCGAGATCGATACCGTTAACGGCCGCTACCTCGCCGAAATGTTTATAGAGACCTTTGATGCGAAGAAAGCTCACAGCGTAATTTCCCTTATGATGGTTAGTGGCCAAACGCCGGATGCTATTCCGCTCGTATTCCCACCTTTAGGCCGAACGACCTGGCGATCAGCGCCAGCCCTAAAGTCATCGCCATGATCAGGATCACCGTGATGCTCGCCACCTCCCGGTATCCGGCGGCCACCTGATCGAGCGCCAACAGCGAAAGCGTTCGCGTGTCCGAAGTCGCAAGCAGAATGATGGCCGAGGCGTGCTGAGCGGCGAACATGAACTTGATGACACCGATGAGAATCATCGTCTGGGCCATCAGCGGCAGCACGATCTTGAAGTAAGTCCGCCAGAATCCGGCCCCATGCATCCGCGACGCCTCCTCCAGCTCGCTCCCCAACTGGACGAAATTGGCCTTGAGGATCTGCGTGGAGAGCGTCACCCCGCCCAGCACCGAGGCGATCACCAGCAGGAACAACGTGCCATAGAAGGGACGAAATACCGGCGTGCCCAAAAACAGCCAGAGCAATCCCAGGCCGGCGAGCACTCCGGGAATCGCGGAGGGCAGCCAGCAGATCGAATCGAGAATTCCCCGCCCCGGAAGCTTCGTGCGGACGAGCACATAGGCGATGAGCGAGAAAATAAAGGCGCCGACCAGACCGGCGCTCACCGCGACGATCAAGGTATTCTTAAGCGCCATGATGATCCGTGGATCGTTGATCGCCATGGTCCAGTACTCGAGCGTCCAGGTTCTGGGGAGATTGAAAAAGCCGAAGCGGACCATGAAGCTGCCGCCTAAAACGCTCAGGACGGGAACGACGTCGAGCAGGAACACCACCAGACCCAGGAAGACGGTGGCGGGATATTTCCAGGCGCCGAGATCGACGAGCTTCGGTTTGAACTGGCCGGTCACGGTGGTGAACTGCCGGCGCGCGATGAGGCGCCGCTGCATGGGGATGAAGGCCACCAGGAAGAGCAGGATGACGCTGCCCAGCGCCGCCGCCTGATTGACCAGCGGCGGCTCCTGGCGCGCGAGATCGACGATCTTGGTCGAATAGACGTAGAAGCCCCACGGCACCCCCAGCAGGAGTTCGGTTTCGAAGCTGCTGAAGATGCGGATCACGCTCAGCAGAAAGACCACGACGATGATCGGGGTCATCATCGGCACCGTGATGCGCACCATCGTCCGCCAGGTGTTGGCCCCCGACATCCGGCTCGCCTCTTCCATTCTGGCATCCATCCTGCGAAACGCCGGAGTCATGAGCATCACCTTGGTGGATATCCCATTCGCCACTACATGGGTCCAGATAATTCCGGGGAAGGAATAGATGTCGAAGTTCAAGCCGCCGAGGAACGGCATGGTTTTCAGCCACGAGTTGATCAGGCCGGTGTGCGGATCGAGCAGGAGCATCCAGCCGAAGGTGGTCGCGAGGTTGGGCAAGATGAAGGAGATCCAGAAGCAGAACTCGAAGCCGGCGGCAAACGGGACGTTGGTCCGGGCCAGCAGCCAGGAGATGAGGATGCCCATAGGCAGCGCGACGACCTGGAGTACGATGCCGATCCTGACGCTGTTCCACAGGGCGCGCCAGATGCCCGGCTCGCTGAACGCATCCCGCCAGGCCTGTAGCCCATAGACCGGCGGCTCGGCGATCGTGGCGATATTAAAACTGTTGACGAGAATCAGGAGCAGGGGGTAAACGACGTAAAACCCCATGGCCCCGATCAGCAGCGCCATCAGCAGCGTCCCGCCGTTAAGCGATCCGCTCCAGGCGCCGCTTCTCATCTTGACGGCGGCGGCGTTCGTTTCAGCCATCGAGAGATTTCCCTTCGGCGGCGGCCCTAGCCCTCCTTGGCGACCGCCCTCTGGCTGCACCGCGGATGGCAGCTCCCCATCTGGCAGACCGCGCCGGCTTTGCTCACCGCGGCTTCGAACTCGCGGTGAATTCTTGGATCCTCGTCGTCGTACTCGATCTGGCCGCCTCCCTGCTTGACGCTCGTGTAGGTGGAGCCATCGCTGTCGGTCAACCGCATGAAACGGTATCGCCAGCTTCCCCAGCGGAGCGCGAGATATCGCGCCGGCGCCGCGCCCGAGTTAAAGTGCTGATGGAACCACTGGTTGGGCGGCACGACCACGCTCCCCTGCCGCCAGTCGACGCGCTGCATCTCCTGCCCTTCGGGCCAGAGCACGGAGTATCCCTGCCCGCCGAGAACGATCACGTGAGCGCCCGGACCGTGGCGGTGTCCTTTTTTATAAGTCCCGACCGGGAACTCCGAGATATGGCAGCCCATCGTCTGTCCCGCCAGGTCGAACTTCATGTTGGTCCCGCCCGCGCCGCGCTCGCTATAATCTTTCAACGTGACCGTGTGCGTGTCCGAGACAAAGTTGGTCGTCATGAAAAAGCGGCCGAAGATCTCGCCTTTGCCGCTGAAGTAGTCGTCGGTTTTCGGATCGAAGCGGTCGGTGAAGACAAACTCGTCGCCGAAGATGAAATCGAGATTGTGAAACAGATTCATCATGAAGCAGCTGTTGGTCACGGCGAAATAGCGCGCCGGCTCCGTGCCGCTGCCGTTGAAGTGCTGGTAGGCTGCGTTCAGCGGAATGGCGAAGAGGCTCCCCGGCCCCCACTCGAAAGTATGTTTCTTGCCGTCCCTTTGCCATACGGTCGTCGCGCCGTGCCCTTTGGCGACGTAAACCATCTCTTCGTAGAGATGCTTCTGCGGCTTGAGCTTTCCCCCGGGAGGAATCTCGCAGACGTAACCGTCGTTCACGCCGCCCGTGCCGTCCAGCACGACGAAGGCGCCAAGGCCGCCCTTCAGATCCCAGGGCGCGACTTCAACGGTCCTGATGTCTTCCACGAAGAATCCATTGATGATCGGGATTTTCTGGGCCGCCTGCCAGATGTGGTAGCTGTCCACCCGGGGCAATTTCGCAAGGTCCAATTTCTCGACTTTTTCCGCTGCCATGACAAACTCCTCTCTGGTTAAAGGGCTATCCGCCGTCGCCTAGCCGTTGGCGGCCGCGTGCTCGGGCCTCATAGCCGTCTGTGATGTGTTACCAAACAATCCGATTCTTTCATTGATGACGTCCAGCTCGATAATCCGGTTCGTTTCCGGGTTCCGGATCACGCCCATCGGCTCGCCGCCGGCGCGGACGATCTCGATCTGCTCCCGCAACAGCTTGCGGAGCAGGATGACGCCGCTGTCGGATGTCCCCAGGTTTTCCTGCGTCCGATCGGTAACGCCCCCTTGCGTCTCCCAGGCCATCGCATCCTGCGCCGGAACCAGGCTCATGTTGTATCTGCCTTCCGGCCCTTTCAACGCGCAATGCTCGAACGGCGGGTCCTGGTCGAGCGGCGCGCGATCCTCCGCCGTCGGCATGAAATTCACCCGGTAGACCTGCGTGTGCGTGTCGTCCACCGGCACGCGGATCTGAAGATTGTGGCGGAAGCCGTATCCCTTCCCGTTTTTCATGCGGGCCACATGGCGCAGGATGGTGGGAAAGAGCAACGGATGTTGATCGAGCGTCGCCGGGTCGGACGGATTTTTTCCCGGCGTGGTGCGCCGCTTCATGATGCCGTACTCGAAGCGGACGAACTCATGACTCTCCTCGTAGTCCGCCCGGTGGCCCACGAGATGCGCCGACTCTCCGTGCAGCCAGAAGAGATGCGCCGGGTCCACCGAGTTCTCCATCGGCTGGAGCCAGTTGCAGTCGAGCAGGCTGTCGATGACCGTCCAGCGCTTTCCATCCTCTCTCGCCAGCACGTCCCAGCGCGGCAAGAGCGGCGCCGGCTCGGGACCGAGATAGGCATAGAGCAGGCCGGCCAGCTTTTGCACCGGGTAGGCGCGGTGGCGGATGCGATCTTTGAAGGTGCTCCCCGCCGGCTCCGCGGGCTGCTCCAGACAGCGCCCGGCGCGGTCGAATTTCCAGCCGTGATAGGGACAGCGGATGCCCTCGTCATCGACCCGGCCCCACGCGAGCGAGGCGCTGCGGTGCGGGCAGCGCTCGGCTACCAGCCCGTGGATTCCCTTGCGGTCGCGAAAGACAACGAGGTCTTCGCTGAGAATTCGGACGGCTTTGATGGGCTTCTCGTCCGTCAATTCCCCCGCAACCGCAACCGGGTGCCAGTAGCGGCGCAACAATTCGCCGGCCGGGGTACCCGGCCCTACCTGCGTCAAAGACAAATTTTCCTCTCTGCTGAGCATGGTCGTTCCCTTCTGTTTTCCTATTTCCCCGCCATGACCTCTTTCACGAGCTGGAAGATCGGCGTCAAGTCCTGCCATTCCGGACGGCCCACGTCCAGGTAGCGTCTTCCCTCCACCAGGCGGTTGTCGAGCGGGACATCGTCTTTCGGAATATCGATCCGGCGCGAGCTGGGCGGGTCGTCGCGGTCGGCGAGTTTCTGCATCGCGATCTGCCCCTTCCGCGACAGGAGCCAGTTGATGAAGACCTTGGCGGCGTTCGGATGGGGCGCGCGGTTCGGCAGGCTCAAGCTGCCGCCGCCGGTCGAGAAAGCGCCGCCTTCTTTCCACAGGCTGTTGTCGAAACTATCCACGGGAAGCCCCTGGTTCTTGGCCCGCTCGGTGTCTTTGCAGCCGATGCAGACGGCGAATTTCCCCTGCGCCATCCAGTCGGTCATCTGGCGAAATTCCCGGCTGAACGCCATGTCCATTCCGCCGAAGAATTTTTTGACGAATTCCGGGCCCAACTCCGGATGGTAATAGAAAAACTGCATCGTCTGGCCGAGGCCGGTAAGCCTGGGGTCGAGCGATACGATCTTTCCTTTCCATTTCGGGTTCAACAGGTCCCAGTGAGATTTAAATTCCTTTGGGTTCAAAAGGCTGCTGTTGTAGTAGAGCTGGGCGGAGCTCGGATTGGCCAGGTAGCCGAAAATATATTTTCCTTCCGGGTCGATAAAGCCGTGCCTGCCGCCGTACCATTTCGACTCATCCAAAACTTCCGGCAGGATAAAGGCCGGCTTGAGCGGGTCGAGCGTTTTTCCCTTGTATAAAATGTTAAAAGCAGAATTCGGCCCGGCGCTGAAGACGTCGACGAGATACTTTTCCGCGCGGCGCTCGGCGACGATGCGTTTTCCAAGTTGTGATCCCGTGCCGGTCACCACGGACGGTTTAATCTCGGGATAGTCCTTCTTAAAGGCTTCGATCAGCGCCTCGTAACGATAGATATAGATGCTGACCTGGCCTTCCTTTTTCGCCGCCTGTAGCGTGGCCTCCCACTCTTTCGTCCGGTCGGATTGGGCGAGGGCCGGCGCGGCGAGGATGCATAGGCTCATGCCCAGGAGCAGCGCCTTCATAAAAATAGTCCGGTTCTTCACAGCGTTTTCCTCCGAACGGCCTGGCCGGTTACTTGGCGCGCGACTTTAGCAACTTCCAAACTTTATCTCTGGTCTCTTTCCGGCCGGTGACCACCCACTGCCACTCCGTGTCGTCGAAGTATTTCACGCCGGCCCGCGGAACGTTGTTGGCGCTCAGAAACGATTCGTCGACGTCGGTCCTGAGCGTCGCGCTCCCGTAGCCGCGCGCGTAAATCTCCAGGCCCTCCTTGGAGGCGAGCCAATTGACAAAAACCTTGGCGGCGTTGGGGTGCGGCGCACGGTTGGCCACGCTCATCAGCCACGGCGAGCCGTTGACCGACGGCGAGACGTCGGACAGCTCGAAGATCTCCTGGAGTTTGAATCCTTCCTTCACCAGAGGCCGCACGTCGTCTTCGCGGCAGTTGAGACAGATCGGCTGCGTCCCGCGCGCCAGCCAATCGCTAAACTGGCGTCGCTCGCGCGTGCTCACCGGCCGCTGGTCGATGTAGAGTTTTTTCACAAACTCCGTACCGAGGGTGTTGTAGAAGCGGGATGCAAGGTTCGCCCCGGCGCCGGTCGTCGTCGGATCTTCGGTCGAAATCCGCCCTTTCCACTTGGGGTTGAGCAGATCCTGCGCGGCGCGGATCTCGGCGGGCTTGACGAACTCGGTGTTGAGGTAAAGCAGACTCGCCACGCTGCTAAAAAGTCTCAGCACGAACCTCTCTTCCGGATCGACGAACCAGGGCTTGCCCTTTTTCCACTTGGAGGCCTCCGTCACCTCGGGAACCACGAGTAGAGGTTTCAACGGATCGATCATCTTTTCCGCGTAGAGCACCGTGGCGGTCGTATCCGGCCCCGAGAGAAACACGTCGGCGGAGTACATCCCCGCGGAGCGCTCGGTGCGGAGCCGCGCGGCTATCTCGCTCGATCTGCCGGCGAGGAATTCGACCGCGATCCCGTGCCGCGCGGTAAATTTTGGAATCAGCTCGTTGCGCATGACCGGGTCCGGCGAGCCGATGACGACGACTTTCCCTTCCTTAACGGCCGCCGCGAGGGTCTGATTCCAGTCCTTCTCCTGCGCCCGCACGGAAGCAACAGCTAGCAGCAGGCAGCATGCAGCCAGCAGCGCAAACGCTGCGATTTTCTGCCCTCTGCTTACTGCCTGTCCTGAGCCCCGTCGAAGGGCCATCTGCCAGCTGTCTACTGGGTTCTTCTTCATACTGCCTCCTGCCTGCCCTAAGCCGCGTCGAAGGGCCTCCCGCTTTTACCCTCTGCGCCTTGCCCTTTGCGCTTTCCCCTACGTCCCCACCAGCTTCAATCCGATCTTTCTCCCGATAAGCATCATGACGGAAACCGCCACGGTCATAAACAGCCCCAGCGCCGCGGCGCGCTCGACTTCGCCGGTAAAACTATACTCCATGAGCAGAATCGCCAGCGGCCGGGACTGCGCGCTGTAGAGCAGGACCGGCGTGCCGACGCTCGTGAGAGCGCCGCCGAAGCTCAGCAGGCCCACGGTCGCCGCGACCGGCGCGACCAGCGGAAGGAGAATTTTCCGGAACATATAGCCCCACGAAGCCCCGCTCACGCGCGCCGCCTCTTCGAGGTCGGTTCCGAGTTGCAGAAATGCGGCCTTGAAGGCCTGCGTGCAGACCGGACTCTCTTTGATGATGAGCGCGAGCGCGATTCCCCACACCGAGCCGTAGAGCAGCGCTCGCGCCGGCGTCGCGAGGAAGATCCACAGGAGGCCGAGACTCATGAGAATACCCGGCACCACCCACGGAAGCCAGCAGAGCATTTCCAGCCAGGCTGAATGACGCGCTTTCCTTGAGGCCAGTAAATAACCCACCGTGGAATAAATCGCAATGCTTCCGATGGCCGTGGCGACGGCGATGATCAGGCTGTTTTTGAAGGAGACGAGAAACAACGGGTCGGCAAAAAGATTTTGCCAGTGCGCGAAGGTGAAAGGCGCTTTAAAGCTGAAAAAACCGTAGCGCCGCATCACCGAGCCGAGCAGCAGAAAAGCCAGAGGAAGAGCCATCATCACCACAAAATAGAGAATGCATCCCGCGAACGCCGCGTAGCGCCACTTTCCGAGCTTGACACGAAGCGTCGAATAGCCCTGCCCGGTCACCACCGTGAACCTTTTGCCCCTCAGATGACGCCGGTAAAAATAGCTTAAGATCACCAGGACGAATAGAAAGACCGAGCCGAGGGCGGTGGCTTCGCCGAACGCCGACGGCTCATGGCGGGTGTAGTCGTAGATCTTGGTGGCGTAGACGTAGATGCCGACCGGAGAGCCGAGCAGCAGTTCCGTATTGAAGGACTCAAGCCCGCGGATGAAACTCAGCGCCGAGATCGCCAGGACCATCGGCATCAGCAGCGGAATCGTGACCCGGCGGAGCGTGGTGAAGGTGTCCGCGCCGGAAACCCGCGCCGCCTCCTCCAGGCTCGCGCCGACGCGACGAAACACCGGAGTCAGCAGCATGACTTTAAACCAAACGCCTCCGGTCGAGAGGTGGACCCAGACGATCCCCCAAAAGCTGTAGGGGTTAAACAGCGGAGCGTCGACGAACGGCAGTGCTCCGGCAACGGTATTCAACGCGCCGAAGCTCGGATCGAGGAGCAGAATCCAGGCCAGGACCAGCGGAAAATCGGGCACAAAGTAGGCGAACCAGCAGAGAAACTCGATTAGATTTCCGCCCGGCATGTCGGTGCGCGCGATCAGCCACGCCATAACGATGGACAGCAGCATCCCCGGAATCAAGTGAGTGATCGAAATCAGGAAGCTCATCCACAGGGCGCCGAGCGTGCCGGGATCGGTGAAGGCGCGGACCCAGTTGGCGACGCCGAAGATCGCCTCCTTCCCCGGAGGGGCGACGTTGAAACTGCTCACGAGCAGAAACAAAATGGGCAGCCCCATGACCAGGCCGAAAAAAGCCAGGAGGAGATACTCTCCCAGGCGGAGACCGTTCAAGCGGCCTCTCAGCGGCGCTGCGATAGCAATCGTGGTCATGATCCCAAGGGCAAAAGCATCAGGTGGTTCGGATCGAAAGCGACGCGCACTTCCGCGCCCACCGCGTAACGCTGCCGTTTGCCGGCGGCAAGCAAGAGCGAATGGCCGCCGACGTTGACGGTGTATTCGAAGCGTTCACCGAGATAAGCTACGGCCGTCACCTTTCCTTTTAACGAATTGCCTCCAGACTGTCCCGGCGGTAAAATCTCGATATCTTCGGGCCGCGACAGGACCCGCACCGCCGCCCCGTCCGCAAAGCCGTCGCCGCGATCGTTATCGAGACGAAACGTTTCCTCCGCGATTTCGATCTCCGTGCCGCCTCCCCGCTTCCTCACCTTGCCGTCGAGCGCCACGGTGCGGCCGAGAAAATTCCCCACAAAAGGCGTCGCCGGCCGCTCGTAGATCTCGACCGGGCTGCCGATCTGCTCCAGCTTCCCCTGGCGCACGACGGCGATCCGGTCCGAAAGCGTCATCGCCTCGGTCTGATCGTGAGTCACGTAGAGCACGGTAAGTTTAAGCCGCTGCTGCAGCGCGTGAAGCTCCGTTCTCATCTGCTCGCGCAGCTTCGCATCGAGATTGGACAGCGGCTCGTCCAACAACAACAGGGTCGGCGTATAGACCAGCGCGCGCGCCAGGGCGACGCGCTGTTGTTGCCCGCCGGATAACTCGGTCGCGCCGCGCTGTTCAAAACCGGTCAGTCCCACCACCTCCAACGCGTCGCCGACCTTCTTTCGCATGGACGCGGCGGCCTCGCCGCGCACCCTGAGCGGAAACGCGACATTTTCAAATACCGTCATGTGAGGCCAGATCGCATAGGACTGAAACACCATCCCCATCCGCCGCTTGTCCGGCGCGACGAACAGCCCGCGCCTGGGCGACGCGATCGCCACGCCGTTGAGCAGAATCTCTCCTTCATCCGGGGTTTCGAGACCGGCAACCAGTCTCAACGTCGTGCTCTTGCCGCATCCCGACGGCCCGAGCAGCGTAAAAAACTCTCCGGGCTGAAGCTCGAAGCTTACCCGGTCGACCGCGGCGTAATCGCCGAAGCGTTTGGTGACCTCTGAAAATTTGAGAACGGGCTCTGCCATGCCATGGACGCCTGAAACCTATTGACAACTGCTGAGGCTATTTATTCGTCCAGCAAATTGCAATAGTAGCGCCACACGGCCTCGTTGTGGCCGGACTTTCTTTGCCCGCCGCCTCCGCCGGGAAGACGCGCGATCTCCTCCGCCGGAATCGGTTGAGGATCTCCCAAAAGATTGGCCCGGTAATTGACCTCCGCTACGTCGTTCAGTTTGATCGCGTTAAGCGTCGCCTCTTGAATGCTCGCTCCCGCGCTGGTAATCCCGTGGCCGCGCATCATGCAGGCGCTCCGATCGCCCATGACTTCCGCCAGTTCCTTGCCGAGATCGTCGTTCGCGATAAGGATGCTCCGCGGATAGGTGGGGATGCCCTCCACCAGCAGGCGCAGCCCGCTTGGATCGTACGCGCCGAACAGCGGCAGGAGCGGCTTGTTGCAGATGGTGAACAGCACGACGGTCAGCGGATGCACGTGAACCACGCTCTGGATCTCCGGACGGGTGCGATACATCCAGGTGTGGATGAATACCTCCTGGGGCGCCGCCAACTCTTCCGGCCCGTCGAGCTTTTTTCCGTTGAGATCGACGGTGATGAGGTCCCGCTCCGTCACGAACTTGAGCCCCGACTCGCCCGGACCGCGCGCCTTGATCAGGATCCGATCGCTCCCGGGGATTCGGGCGCTCACGTGGCCGCTCGGTTCCTTGGTCATGTTGAGCTTGCCGAGCATCCGGCACGAGCGCGCCAACAGCTCGCGGAGTTGATCCAATTCAGCCAACGTTTGCCACTTCCCGATTAAGCTTTACGCCCCCACGCGCAACGCCGCGGGCAGCTCTCTTCCCTGCCGCCACTGGTTCATCTCCCGGATCGATTCCATGAGATGCGTGTCGATCATGCCGTTGTCGGCGGGGTCTCGAATGACCCCCTTGGGATCGAGTCCCTGCTGGACTCTGGCGATCTCGCGTTTCATCATCTCCCGCAGCATAACGACGCCCCTGTCCGATGTCGCCAGCCGCTCGCGCGTCCGGTCGGCGATCGGCCCCTGAGTCTCCCAGGCCATGTGGTCCTGCGCCTGGACCTCGTTCAGGCGAAACCTGGTATCGGGGTGGATCGCATCCGGCGGATTTTTGTACGGCTTGACGTATTCCACCGGCGGCTCGTCGTTTTCGACCAGGCTCCCGTCTTCGGTCGGCAGGAAGCGGACGATAAAAATCATCGTGTGCGTGTCGTCGATCGGCACTCTGATTTGCGCGCCGTTGAACTGCCGCAAGACGTTCGGGAACATCACCGGATGCTCGTCGACAACGCCGTTTTTGTACTTTCTCTTCTTGAGTATCCCCATCGGCACTTCGAAGAAGTCGAAGCTCTCGACATCGTCGGTGAATCCGCGCGTGGTGTTGACCGGCTTGCGGCGCCCGGCGTCGAGGGCCGTCTCCTGGTGCAGGATCTGCAAGTGAGCCGGATCGACCGAGTTTTCCATCGCCTGAAACCAGTTGCAGTCGAGCTGCGGCTGAACGAAGAGTTTCCGGCGGCCGTCCTTGCGCGCGTAGACGTCATACTGGGGAATTAGCGGCGCGGGCTCCGGCCCCAGGTAAGCCCAGTAGAGCCCGATGAACTTCTGCACCGGGTAAGCCTTGTGTTTTACCGTCAGCGTGAATTTGCTCTCCGCCGGCTCGGGCGGCGTTTCTAGGCAGTTGCCCTGCACGTCGTAAAGCCAGCCGTGATAGGCGCAAGCGATCCCGCGCTCCTCCACTCTGCCGTAGCACAGCGAAGCGCCGCGGTGGGAGCAGCGATCGTCCAGCAGTCCCACTCTTCCCTTTTTATCGCGGAACAAGACGAGATTTTCTGCAAGCACGCGGACGAATTTGGTGGGCTTCTCCTCGGTCAGCTCCTGGGCGACGG
>MGSS01000124.1 GCA_001798595.1 Deltaproteobacteria bacterium RIFCSPLOWO2_12_FULL_60_19
CGTAAACCTCTTCCGGCTCTCCCACCTGCTCCACGCGGCCCGAGTTCATCACCGCGATGCGGTCCGACAGCGACATGGCTTCCGTCTGATCGTGAGTCACGAAGATCACCGTGACGCCGGTTTTCCTCTGCAAGGTTTTCAATTCTTCGCGCATCTGATCGCGCAGCTTGGCGTCGAGATTGCTGAGGGGCTCATCCATGAGCAACAGCACCGGAGAGTAAACCAGGGCGCGCGCCAGCGCGACGCGTTGCTGCTGTCCTCCGCTGAGCAGCGTGGCCGACCGATCTTCCAAGCCGGTCAGGCTGACCAGGGCCAGCTGCTGGCTTACCTGCTGCCGCATCTTTGGATCTTTCCACCGCCGCAACTTCAGCGGGTAAGCGACGTTCTCAAACACCGAAAGATGCGGCCAAACCGCGTACGACTGGGGAACCAGACCCATTCTCCGTTTTTCCGGCGCGACATGGAGGCCCCGGCTCGCCGCCGTCAAAGGCTCTCCGTCCAGGTAAATTTCCCCCCGATCCGGCTCTTCCAAACCCGCCAGGATTCTCAGCGTCGTCGTCTTGCCGCAGCCGCTGGGACCCAGCAACGTAAAAAATTCCCCCTTCTCTATCTCGAGCGAGACGCCCTCGACCGCCGCGGTGGCGTTGAAGAATTTCGTCACATCGCGGAGCTGCAGAAACGGCTGTGCCACGACGCCTCTCAGCGCAACAGCTCGCGCGCGAGGTTGCGCACCTGATCGGAATATTTTCGATAGCGCCACTGGCTGATCATGATGTGCTTTTTCCCCGGCTGGATGCGCTCCCATGGCTCGACGACTTCTTTCACGACCTCCTCGGGGACGTCCATTCGGAGCGAAGGCGAAAGAGCGTGCTTGACTTGCGCCGTCTGTCCCTCCCGCGACAATAGCCAGTTGATATAAACTTTCGCCGCGTTGGGATGCGGCGCCTGCTTCAACAGCGACAATTGGTGCGTCCCCGAGGACACCGCCGACCCCTCTTTCACCTGAGTCCAGGGGATCTCCTTGATCGGGAATCCCTCGCGCTGCAGGCGCTTCAAATCTTCACTGTCCGGGAAAACGCTCACGGCGTGGCGCCCGCGCGCCAGCCACTCGATCGCCTGCTTGCGGTCCGTGCTCGTCGCGGCGTTGGTCTCGCCGAATAATTTCCGCAGGAACTTTTCGCCGAGATCGGGCTGCAGCAGAAAAAAGACCGCTCCGCCACCGCCCGGACCCGGGGCGCGCACGTCCTGCATGACGATCTTGCCTTTCCATTTGGGGTCGACGATGTCCCAATAGGAGCGAAAGCTGGCGGGGTCGGCAAGCTTCGTGTTGACCGCCAGCAGGCTCAAGAACTCGCCTCGCATAAGAAACGAGTATTGCTGTTGCTCGTCGTCCGCCCAGTGGAACTTGCCGTCGATCCACTTGCTCTGATCCTTGGCGTCGGGATGGATCAAAGCAGGCGGTATGGAATCCAGAGCGCCGGCGGGCAGCAAAGCCTCGACCAGATTGGTGCCGCCCACGATGATATCCGCCAGGAAGAGCCCCTGCTGTTGCTCGGCAATAATCTTCGGAGCGGCTCGATCCACGCGCGTCAAAAACTCGACGGTGATTTTGGGGTAAGATTTTTGAAAACTATCCACCAACCACTCGCGTTGCAGCCTTCCGCCGACCGCCCACACCACCACTTTGCCCTCTTTCTCGGCGGCCTTGACGGTCTTGTCCCATTCCTGCTGCCACTGGGCGAGAGCAAGAACGGGCCACGACGCCGACAATGCCGCGAACAGAATCCCAAACAATAACCGCTTCGCCATAAAAAACTCCTTACCCGCCGAGCGGCTGAATTACGCTACGCGCAAACGCCTGAATAACGGCCTCGGGATCCCGGCCCCAGGGAATGATCGCGATCTCATGAATGCCTTCGATCGAACGAACCTCCTCGATTTTCGCGCGCACCTGGCTGGGAGTGCCGGCAACGGCGTAACGATCCACGAGCTGGTCCGGGACCAATGCGGAATGCTCGGCGCCCATGTGATGGTGGAAGTCGTAGGCCTTACGGAGCGGCTCCGTAAGCGCTATCTCTTCCTCCGATAGCGCTCCACGCTCGGCGGCCGAGAGGAGTCTGCGCGCCACCTGAGGTTTGACCGCTTCCAGAGCCTCCCGCCCGTCTTCCGAGATCGCGCACGGCGTCCAGAGCACCGCCTCGACCTGTCCCGGCGGCCGCTGCTGCTTGGCCTCCCCTTCGCGCACGCGGGCAAGCCCTTTCTTCAAGTCCGGCCAATAGCCGAGCACGACGCCGTCCGCGATGCGACCCGCGAGTTCCTGCATCCTGGGTGCTCCCGCCGAGAGATAGATAGGAATCTCCGCTTTGTCGCCGATCGATAATTGCGCCGGATAGTCATCGAGAGTGACTTTCTCGCCGCGAAAGAGCTTGCGAAGCGCGAGCATGGCATTTTCGAGCGACAGAAGACTCGCGCGCTTCTTGCCGAGATTTTTTAGCGCGCTGTCGCCGGCGCCGATGCCGAGCTGCGCTCGTCCGCCGCTGATCTCATTCAAGGTCGCCATCCCGCCGGCGGTCACCGTCAGGTGGCGGGTGAACGGGTTGGTCACACATGGTCCGATCCTGACCCTGCTGCTGCTGACGGCGATGGCTCCCATCAGCACGTAAAGCTCTCTCCAGATGAGGTGGGAATCGCCTACCCAGACGGCGTGGTAGCCCAGCTCGTCGGCCATGCGGGCCTGCCGGAGTGTCTGCCTGGCCGGTCCTGACGGAAAGAGTCCTAAACCAAAACGCATGAGATCTCCGGCCTCCTGATCACGGTTTGGAAAACGGGTTGTCTCCCCATCGCTGGCGAATCTTGCTGCGCCACTTGTCGCTGGAGTAAACGACGGGCGGATAGGTGGCGAGCTGCCGGTAGGGCCGGCAAGCGTTGATCACGATGCGCGTGAACTCGAACTTGCCTCTCTTTTCGCGCACCTCCACCGGCATCATCGGGTCGAGCTGATCGTCGGAGACGCCGGTAAAAAACTGGGAGCCGGATTTGATCTCCGCGCGCGTGCCGATCGCCCAGAGAACGTCCCGGGGATCTTCGAGGTTGATGTCGTCGTCGACGATCACGGTCATCCGGTGAATATTTTTCACCTCGCCGAGGGCGCGGACCAATCTTTGGACGTGGCCCTCGTCTTCCTGGCTGAGCCCGATGGCGAGGCAGCTGGCTCCGGAGATCGTGCGCATGTCCTGAATGCCCGTGATCTCCTTCTGTTCCAACCGGTTCCACAAACCGGCGACGCTCAGCGGCAGAGCGGTGCGGCCTCCGAAAGTGGGCTTGAGCGGCGGCTTGCCGATCAAGATCGGGTTGTCCCGGTAGCTTACCGATTTCACTCTGAGAATGGGCTCGGGCAAGTTCCCGTGAGCGTAATAGCCGAGATACTCTCCGAACGGGCCTTCCGGCCTTTTTTCTTCTTCCGGAGAGGGGATCTCTCCCTCGAGGACGACCTCCGCGGTCGCGGGAACGGGAAAGCCCGTGAGCCTTCCCGGAACGACCTCCACGGGCTTGCCGCGGACGTATCCGGCGAAATCGTACTCGCAAACGTTCTCGGCGGTGCGCGCCACGGTGTCTCCCGCCGCCAGCAGGATCAGCGGGTCTTGCCCCAGACAGACCGCAACCGGACACGCCCGGCCTTTGTTCCAATATTTTTGCGCGATCTTGTAGCCGTGCCGCACGTTCTGGATAAAAATCCCGCCGGTGGCCCGGTCGTGATTCATGATCCGATACGCGCCGAGATTGATCCACCCCGTGTCGGGGTCGCGCACGATGACGAGATCGCCGGTTCCAATGTAACGGCCGCCGTCCAGCTCGTGCCAGAAGGGCGCGGGAAAAATCGAGATGTCCACTTCCGGCCCGTTCATCGCGTGGGTCAGGACCGGTCCCGATTTTACCTCGACCGGGGGCAGAGGTTTGAAATCCGCGATCACGCGGCGCCAACGCTGCAGCGCCTGCTTGGGAGTCAGATCGATGGGCATTTCCAGAGTGGCGAGCAACCTCTTCCGCCCGCGGTAGAGATTGGACACCACGCGAAAACCGGGGGTGTAGCCTTTGATTTTATCGAACAGCAGGGCCGGCCCTTTGGCCTCGGCGCTCATCTCCGTGAGCGCGCCGATTTCGAACTCGGGATCGACGTCCTCGAAGGTTTTCAGTTCGTCGATCCGCTCCATCGCGTCGACCCATTCTCTCAAATCAGCAAAGGGCATGGTCTTCTTCCCTCTTGAACGCTTCGCGTGACCGCTTCTCCATCGGCGCCGTGTCACGCTCCAACAACGCCGCGAGCTTGTTTCGAATAGTGAAATCTAGGTTCACTATGCATATCGCCACCCGAACCCGCTTGTCAAGGTTCGAACATCCGTGAACGCGACGCGCAGCGGACGACGAGCCGAAAACATTGCCGCGGGTTCCCAATTCCGCCGGTCTCAGACTACTTGTTCAAACCCGGTCGGCTCTGAAAACCCAGATTGACCGATATCCTGTCCGCCGCCTGGCGCACCAGCTTGCCGAATTCCGGTACTTTGTTCCTCGGGAACCGAACCGTCGGGAGTCCCACGGAGATGCCCGCGATCGGCCGCTCGGTCATGTCGAAAATAGGCGCCCCGACGGCCCTCACGCCCTCGATCGCCTCCTCATCGCTGAACGCGTAGCCGCTGCGGCGAATTTTTCGCAGCTCTTCGAGAAGCGCGGGCGCCGAGATGACCGTTTTCGAGGTGAACCGCTTCCCGACGGCCTTCTTGAGGAGTTTTTCGAGCTCCTCTTCGGGTAGATAGGCCATGACGGATTTGCCGATCGCTCCGTAGTTGAAGTCGTAAGCGGTGCCGACGTTACGCACCACTCGGAGCACGTGCGGACTTACGCGCACGGCCACCGTGACCAGCCGGTTACCCTCAAAGAGCCTGACGACGACCGTCCCTTGGGTCGCCTGCCACAGGCGATCGATCGAGCTCTTGGATTGCTCGACGATGTTGAATTGGGACAGCACGACCGTGCTGAGCCCCAACAGCTTGGCGGTCAGCATGTAGCTCTTGTCGCGCGGATCCTTGTACAGATAGCCTTCGCTTTCGAGCGTCTCGACGACGCGGAAGACGGCGCTCTTGTTAAGTCCAAGCTCGCGACTGATATCGGTGATCCTCCACCGTGGATGACCGACGCTGAACAGTTCCAGAATCCTGATTCCTTTAATGAGCGTTCCAAGCATAGGCGACACCGTTTCCCAAAAGAATCAGAGGCAACCGATTTCCTTGTAGTAGCGCTCCGCGCCCGGATGAAGCGGGATGACACATTGGGTGGAGAGGTGCTGCGCAGTGATCGGCACCTCGAGACTGCGAATATGCGGCGGTTGGTCTTTATAAGGCGCGGCAATCCGCTCCCGGTTGTCCATCGATGCTTTCGCCAGGAGATAAGCCAGCTCCGCCGGAAGGTCTTCGCGGCAAAAAAGCAGCCATCCGCCAAAGTCCAGGGTAAGAAGATCTTTCTCCACGCCCTTGAGCCTCCCTTTCGGGATGGTATTTTCCACGAAGCCGTATTTCGATTTCATGTATTCCACGACGTCCGCGCTGAGGCCCAGGCAATTCATCGGATACGACTCTACGAGATCCTCCCACATGACGTGATGGACCCCTTCTTGAAAAATCGCATTCGCGTCCCGCTTCTTCACGATCGGGACACCTATGGTCGCCTGTCCCGGAAACAAGACCTTTCCACCCCATGAGGCGATGTCCTGATAGTTGAATCCGTACCGCTTCATCACTTCTTCTATGGTCCAGGTGATGGTGTCAGGCCCGGTTGGACAGATTCGTCCCGACACCAGAGTCAGCCTGGGCTTGCGTCTGGGGATATCCTCCATGGATGCGATTCCAAGCTTTTCGTCCACCAGCCAGAAAATATAGTCCGGCTCCGGGAAACGGGCGATTGCTCTCAGCGAACCGACGCTTTCCCGATACGGCCCGATTCCCTCCATCGCCAGCTTCGCCGTTATGGGCGGATTGGTGATGCCCACGTCCACCTCCCCTCTTCCCACCATCTTGGGATTCTCCAAAGAGCCTAAGCCGAACTTCGGCGCGTACACGCCGACGCTCGACACCACTCCGGGTTTTTCCCGGTTCCCGTCGAGAGATTGGGCGAGCGCCGCCGTGATGCGCGCCCAGGGGTGAAACGGCGTGTGCGAAACAATCCTTAAAATGTAGCCCCATTCGTCTCTTTGAACCATTGCCGTCCTTTCCGTGCCCGATTATTTTTCCAGCAGCGCGGTGACGTCCACCTCGATCATCATGCCGTCGCGGGCGAGCTCTTTGACGCGCACCAGGGTCCCGGCCCGCGCCGGCAAAGCGCTTTTGATGATCGCGACACCCTGCTCGCGGTATAATTTTAGATCCGTCACATACGTGACGATTTTTACGATATTGTCGATCGCGCTGCCCGAGAGCTTGAGAGACCCTTCGATCCGTTTCACGATGATCGCGGCCTGCTCGGCCATCGTCCGGAGAACCGTGTCGGTGGCGGGATCGATGCCGCCCACGCCGGAGAGAAATACGAAACCCCCGGCAACGACGCCGCGGGCGTAGCCTTTCGGGACCGTATACTCGGACGGCAGCACTTGCACGCTCATGAATGACCTCTCCCCTTCTAACGGAACGCCGTCATGACCTTTTTTGCGAAGTCGTTGATGATCGATTCCTTGTTCCCATAAGGCACGATCGTGACGATGTCGGCTCCGTCCTTGACGGTCTGCTCGATTCTCGCGCGCACCTGCTCCGGCGTGCCCGCCATCGAAAATAGATCGACCCACTTCTCCGGAACCAGATGGCTGTGCTCGGGTCCCATGTGGTGGCTGAAGTCGTATTCGCGGTTGAGCCGCTCCGTCGCCAACCGGTCCTCTTCGGGCACCGCCTCTCCGCGCTTCAGCATTCCCGTGAACACGACCATGCCGCTGCGCGCGACGTGCGGTTTGACCGCCTCTCTGGCGGCTTTCCCGTCGCGCCCGATGGAACAGGGGATCCAGGACATGATCTTGAGCGAATCAGCCGCCCGGCCGCTCTCGCGCGCGGCTCTTCGAATGATCTCCACCTCACCGGCAACCTGGTCGCGGCGCCCGCCGAGAATCACTCCGTCGGCGATTCGCGCGGCCGCTTGGCGGCTCCGCGGCGCGTTGGCCGCGATGTAGATCGGAATATCCACGCGCGAAGAATACATGAGGCGCACCGGCTTGCCCTCCACCGGCATCGACTCGCCGCGGAAGAGCTTGCGCAAGTTCTCAACGCCTTCGATCAGCTTGTCGACGGCGACGGGCTTGACGCCGATGTTTCTCGGCCCGCTGGCGCCGATGCCGATCCCGATCGACATGCGGCCGGGCGCCAGTTCCGCCAGCGTCGCAAACGCGCTGGCGGTCAACGTCAGGTGGCGGACGTGAGGGTGCGTCACTCCGGAGCCGATTCCGATCTTCTTCGTCTGAGCCGCGATGGCGCCCAGGATCACGTACAGCTCGCGCCAGATGATGTGCGAGTCGCCGACCCACACCCCGTCGTAGCCCAATTTTTCCGCCAGCTTCCCCTGCTCGACCGTTTGCGCGGCGGCCTCGGTGGGAAACAGCGCCACGCCGAATTTCACTTTTGTTGCCATCGACCTTTCCTCTCCTCGCGGGTTCGCCTAAAAAGGTTCCGCCCCCTCGTCAGATTACGGCCACCGGCTCTATCGGAAAGCCCGTGCCTCCCTTGAGCCGGGTCGGAATCGCGACAAAGAGGAACTCGTAAACTCTGTCTGCCGCCAGTTCTTCGAGGTTCAAATTCTCGATGATATAGACGCCCATCTCCGTAAGACAGACTTCATGAACGGCCCTATTCCTCGGCGCGGAGGGAGGGCACGCGTCGATCGCCCAATTGTCGGCCCCGATCGCGACGACTCCCCGCTCGCCGAGCCACCTGGCGGCCTCGCCGGTCAAGCCCGGCTCTTCGACGATGTAACGGCGATCCCGCTTTTCCCAAAGTTTCGACCATCCTGTGCGGATCAACGCGATATCGCCCGGCTGAACGCTGACGGCTGCTTTCTTGGCGACCGCCTCGATATCGTCTCTCCCGATCGCAACGTCGCTCTCCAGCATCTCGACGCCTTTGTGGGCCGCCACGTCGAACAGCAGGCCGCGGGTGATCAACGGCGGACAGCGGTCGATCCCGAGATCGGTCAAGCCGTTTTCGCTCCACACTTCGTCCTTGTTGATGCCGCCGAAGACGCAATCGTCTTTGTACCAGTGGCCAAACGCGTCGATGTGCGTTCCCGTGTGCGTGGGCAGCTCGACGACTTCGCTAAGCGCGCCCGAGCCCGGGCGGCTCGCCGGCCCGCGCGCGACCACGAACCTGCGGCTGCGGGTTATCGTCGGGCTGTCGCTCAGTTGGGGAATGTCGGTGCTGAGGATCTGCGCCAGCCGGTAAATCTTTCCTCGCTTCACCTGCCTGAGCGCTTTGAGCGTCACGTCGGGCGAAAGCAACTTCGCTGCTCCTATCGCTTCCATTTTCTTTCCTCTGCCCGGTTTACTCACCTCTTAACTGAAATCCAACGTCTTGCCCCACTTTGCCTTGATCTTTTCCGCCAGCTCCGGGCTGATGCTGGCCACTTGCGGGAAGTTCGCGCGGCGCTCGAAAGGAATGCAGGCATCGATCACCGCGCGCGAATTGAAGTATTGCTCGCGCGGCAGACCTTGAGGCAGCAGAGGATCCAGGCGCTGCGTGTATGCCCGCCGGATGATGTCGATATCCTGGGACGGATCCGCGCGCGACGCCATGGCGAACGTGACGTCTTCGATATCGGTCACGTCGATGTCATCGTCCACGACGATCACGTACCTCCCGACGCCTCTTCCGGCCAGTTGCGCGACGATATGCCCTACTTCGCGCGCGTGGCCCGCGTAGCGCTGTTTGATCGACACCGCCGCCATCTGGCTGGCGGCCGCGCGGTGAGTGGAAACCATCGTGACTCCCACGACGCCGATCGCGTCGAGATAACGCATCCACATCGCGTAAGAGAAGACATTCGTGCCGTAAGAGGGATGCTTTCCAGGAGGGCTTCCGAGCAGGATAGGATCTTTCCTTTGATAGACTCGCTCCACTACGATGTAAGGAGCCGGCTCGACCATCCCTCCATAGTAGCCGGTGAACTCGCCAAACGGCCCCTCGTTCATCTCAGCCCCGGGCTGCCAGTGCCCCTCGATGACCAGCTCCGCATCCGCAGGAATCGGCAATCCCGTCACCTCGCCGCGGATGACCGGCATACGCCGCCCTTGAATGGCGCCTATGTAACCGAACTCCTGAGTCGGACCTATGCTGCGCGGAAGCGGCCTGCCGCCGATCACCGCATAGAGAGGATGTTGGCCCAGGCTGATGACGACCGGCGCCGCTTGACCGCGGCTGTGGTAGGACTTCATGTCGGCCAGGCCGTGACGGATCGGCGCCATATAAATCCCGACCTTGCGCCGGTCGTGGACCTGAACGCGGTAGACGCCGATGTTCAACTGCTCCGACTGCGGGTCCTGCGTGATGACGGCGCAACCAGTGCCGATAAAACGTCCGCCGTCCTTTTCATGCCATCTCGGCGAAGGGTATTTGAGCATGTCGATTTTGTCGTCGCGGTGGATTTCCTCCATCACCGGCCCGTCGGAGACCCATTCCGGCGGGAAGTTCTTGCACTCGGATTCCCACTGCGGCATTTTCTCTTTAATCATGTAAACCAGTTCCTTGGTCGAGGCGGGGTCTTTCTTGATGCCCAGCGCGATCGCCGCTCGCACGGGATCTTCGCTCGCGTGGGTCACCGTATTCGCGGCGACGCGGTAGCCTTTGGGGTGGCCGACGATCTCGTCGAAGAGCAGCGCGGGCGAGCCCTTTTTTTTGATCATCAGCTCGGTGATCGCGCCGATCTCCAAATCCCAATGGGCGCCGCGCACGATCTTGAGCTTGCCGCGGCTGTCGACCTCGCGGAGCCAATCTCTGAGGTCCATCTTATTGCCTCCTCGTTTTCATCCGGACCAAATGTTTCACACCGAGCCGCGAGTCCACCACTCGCCCTTGCGCACTTTGTCCTTGTAGTAGCTCCACTCCGCGATGTAATGGCGGGGACCCCGGACCTTTTGCAGGTATTGCCGGTGCTTCTCCTTCGTGCCTTCCATATAGTTGCGGAACTCGTCCGTCAGGCCTTGGAATCCCAACGTATGGGCGATGGCCAACATTCTCGCGGTCCGCTCGAGATAGAGCGTCCTGACACAGACCTCGTCGATGCTTTTTCCCAGCATCACGATCCCATGGCCGGTGATCACGATCGCGTTGTCCTTCGCCATGGCCTCGGCCAGTTCCTTTCCTTCGGCCTCGTCGATGATAAAGATCGGCTTGGGAAAGATCGGCACTCCTCCGGAAAAGGGGCTCGACTGCATGTGAATCGCATCGACCTTCTTCCCGGCCAGACCCAGAGCGATGCACATGGGCGCGTGACAGTGAACGATGGCGTTCACGTCCGGCCGCGCCTTGAAGATCTCCGTGTAAATCGCAGCTTCCGTCGGCGGACGGGCCACGCCAGAAATTTTTTTCATCGAGTAGTCAAAACGGACGATCCAATCCTCCACTCCCGGCTCCTCCGGCTTGCGAAACAGTTTCAGCGTGACGCCGTCTCCCGAGGGCATCCGCGTCCCCACATGACCCCAGATGTCGCCGATCTCCCATTCGAGAATCCGGGACGCGATCTTAAGGTCCTCTTCAATCACATCGAGCTCGCTCATAAGCACCTCCTGTTGGTTTGAACACTACGAATGAAAACCGCTCGGGTCATACGGTTCCTCCCACGCGGACGTTGCGGTCACCGAGCTTCTGCATCACGAGAAACAAGATTCCCATCACGACGACCATGATGACGCCCAGGGCGGCGGCGACGTTTAAGTCTCCCCTGATCCAGGCCGTCCAGACATAAGTCGAAAGGACCTGATTATCCGGCCCGGAGAGCATCAAGGCAATGCTGACTTCTCGGAAGCTAAGCAAACCGGTCCAGAGCCCTAGAAACAGCATCGAGCGGCCGATGAGGGGCACGATCAGCTTCCACCAAACGACGATCTGCCGTGAACCGCATACATAGGCGGCTTCCTCCAGCTCCCGGCTGATCTGCAGGAGCGCCGCATTGGTGACCCGTGTGCCGTAGGAAATCCGCGTCACCACATAGGCCACCACGAGAATGCTCACCGTGCCGTAAAAGGGAACCGAGGGAAACCACATGCGAACCATCAAGCTGAGAACCAGGAGAGCCAAGGCAAACCCGATATTGGGAAACGCATGCGGCAGCATCACGACGCTGTCCATCACGGCGCCGATGGCCATTTTGGTCCGGGTGACGATCCACGAAACCATCAAGCTCAAGAACATGACGCCGATGGAGACGCTCACCATGAGCGCCACAGTATTCCACACGATCCTGCCAATCCCGGGCAGGTTCAGTATTCGCTTGTACGATCCCAGGTTGAGCGCGGCCAAGGCTTCGATCGAAGGCAGCTGCAAGTACGGCAACAGCGACGCCCAGATGAGAACGATCAGCGGCAGGACCACCGCCAAAAGGAGATAAAACAAGACAAACAGCACGCCTAGGCTTTTGAACGAGCCCAGATCGTGGATTCGGGCGACGTAACCCTTGCCCGTCACCGTGACAAAGCGATGGCTCTGGCGGATCGTGACGTAATAATAGTAGAGCGCGATCAACGACGGGACGGCGATCAGAGCCCCGTAGACTCCGCTGATGCCGTATTGCGGTACCGACGCGGTAAGCGTGTAAATGCTGAGAAACATCTCGGTCGCCAGAACCGGGTGTTTTCCCCCCAGGCTTCCCAGCAGAGCGGCGATCTCGAACATCGAAATCGCCGTCATGAACACGTAGATCGCGCCGCCCAGCACCGCGGGGCGAAGAAGCGGAAGGATCACCCACCGGAACGTCGACCAGCGCCGCGCGCCGGTGATTTCGCTGGCCTCCTCCAAGACAGGATCCAGCGCGCGCATAGGACCCGATAAAAGAAAAACCAGCGTCGACGTCATCATCAATCCCTGAATATAAGCGATCCCCGCCAGGCTTTGAATATCGAACAACGGCCGCTGGAGGGCGAAAACGTCCATCAAAAAGCGATTGATGAAGCCGACGTTGGGGCTGAGCAGGAGAATCCAGGCGATGCCTTTGAGAAATCCCGGAACGATAACGGAAACCGCGATGAGCGTGAGGAAAAGATTGGCGTACGGCAGATTGGTGCGGTGCAATAACCAGGCGAGCGGTATCCCGAAGGCCAGCGCCACCACCACGGTCCCGATCCCGACAAGCAAAGTATTGGGGATCACCTCTAAAAACAGATGGCTGTTGAGAACCGCCCTATAGTTTCCCAGCGACAACTTTGATTGAATCGGAAAATCCACCAGAAAGCTGGCCAGCAAAACGATGGCGACGAGGACGAGGATAAGCAAGCAAACAGCGCCCCCAAAGAAAAGGGGAATGCCGTTCCCGGATAAGAGAGTCTCGGCAAAGCCCCGCCGAAAACTCGGGCGGGCCACGCCCTGCGGCAGCACGGCGGAACTCACTTCGCTGGCTCGATGGATGGAATCCATGCGCGAAACCTCACTTCGCCAGATCGGCGGCCCACTTTCGCTCGACGGCACGCCTCATCTCGTCGCCGAATCGGTTGACGATCGGGAACCGCTCGCGCCAGGCGAAAGGCCGGCAGGCCATCAGTACCGCGCGAGAACTGTTCGGTTGCCCCGCCAGATCTTTTTTCTCGGGGGCGATCAGCGGATCCAGAATCGTGCTGCGGCAGTTACGCACGATCTCAACGGCGTCCTGGGGCTCGCAACGCGTCGCCAACGCCCACAGCACTTCCTGCTCGTTTGTGGGGTCGATATCGCTGTCGACCACCACGATGAACCGTCCCAATCCGCCCACCGCAATCGCGGCATGGGCTACGTCCTTGGCATGATTGTCATACTGTTGATCGATGGCGATGACCGTCAGCATGCCGGAAACTCCGGCCGGAAGGATCCACACCGCCTTCAGTCCCGGCATCTCTCTTTCTTCCATCCGCTTCCACAGTTGAGCCGTCTGTAAATAATCCCTCAGCCGCTCACCGGCGGGCGGGCGCATCGGCGGAGCGCCCAGAATGATCGGATCGTTGCGCCACATCATCCGCTTCACTTCGATCACCGGCCCGCGCTCGTCCGACCAGGTGTAGTAACCGGTGAATTCGCCGAACGGCGCCTCAGGATGAGAGTGGGCGGCCACCGGCGGGCACTCTCCTTCCAAAACAATTTCCGCCTCGGCGGGGATCGGCAGGCCGGTGTACGCGCCCTTGACTACCTTGAGGGACTCACCGGCCAGGGCGCCCGCCATTTCGAGCTCCGACGCGCCCGCCGGCAACTTCATACTGCCCGCGGCCCAAATTAAAGGATGCCCTCCCGCCACCACAGCGATGGGGCACGCCTGACCCTTGCTCCAAAACTTCTGGCAAATCGCCCTACCCTGGTTGCCCGGCGCCATATACAGACCGGCCAGGTTTTTCTCGTGGACCTGCACTCTATAGGGAGCGGCGTTGATCGCCCCGGTCTCCGGATCGCGCACGATCACCAGATCTCCGGTCCCTATGTAGCGTCCACCGTCGTGCTCGTGCCACTTCGGAGACGGGAAGCGGAACAGATCGACGTCCGCGCCGTCGGCGACATTTTCGAGAACCGGACCGGACCTCACTTCCGTGAACGGCATCGGCTTGATAGCCCGCAGCTTGTTCTTGAGTTGACGCACCAGATCAAGCGGCGCGGCGCGCTCATCGACGCCGAGGGTGAAAGCGAAGCGGCGGTCGGTCACCAGCGCGTTCGAAAGAACACGGTGGCCCTTGGGATAACCGGAGATTTCATCGAAGAGCAGAGCAGGCCCTTTGCGTTCGGCGAAGAGTTCCGTGAGCACACCGATCTCGAGGTCCCAATCCGCTCCGGCCAGCCTCTTGAGCTCGCCCCGCTCGTCGACCGACTCGATCCACTTTCTGAAATCAAAACTCATCGTTCAACCTCCGGCCGCGAGCCCGGTCATTTTCCCCGCCACGCCTTGGCAATGGCCTCGGTCCATGCCTTGCCTTCCGCTGTCTCGCTCATCCATTTGAGTTTTTTTAGGCTCTCTTCGTTGTCCACGTAGCTTACCATCTTGACTTTCTCGGCCTTCATCCGTTCCATCATCTCTCGCCCGATCTTGGAGCTGCGCAGGTACAAGTGGGGCTGAGACGTGGCCTTTTCGAAGATTCCCTGCCCCTCCTCGCTCAAAGTCCACAGGACAAAGAGCGTCGCCGCGTTGGGATGGCGGGCGCCCTCGCGGACAAAGTACATCGCCTCGTTGATGGTCGTGTAGTCGCGGAAAAATTCCAGACCGATGGGGGCGCGCGCATCCCTCTCCTTGAACTCATGATAGTAGTGGGCGTTGGCGTCGACGAACTTGAACTCGCCCAGGAGCATTCGGTTTACCGCGGCGGATTCCCGCTCGGTGGCCGCTTTGTTTTTTCCCATGCCTCTGACGATCTCGAGCGCTTGATCCTTGTCGTAAGCCAGCAGTGAGGCGTCGGCATCCGAGGTCCAGGGCGGAAGGGCAAACGTCCCTTTGAATCTTGGCTCTCCCAAGTCCTTATGCGTCTTCGGAAGGTCCTTGGCAGATATCAGCTTGGTGTTATAAATGATGGCTTTCAGCCAATGACCGAACGTAAACACCCGGCCTTTGAAAGGACCGGGACTTATCTTATCGATGACGGGCACCGCCTGAGGAGCGCTCTCGCTCAAGACTTGATCTAAATTTTCAATCCGCTTGATCCCGTTGACCTCCAGGAGATGGATGATTTCGTGGGCGCCCCCGAACTGCACGTCGTAGGTGGGGACGATTCCCTGCTTGGTTTCACCTATGGCCTGGCTGATCTTCTGAAACGAGCCCCCCGAAGCGTCGACCTTGAGCTCGATCTCCACGCCCAAACGCTTGAGATAATTCCTGAAGCCGGCGGTGACTTCGTCGCTGCCGCTGGTCGTGGGATAGAGATAAACCTGCTTTTCTTTGCGCGCCCCTTCGACGAGCTGATTAAAAGCGGCCTTACCCGGGGAAGGCGCCGATGCAGCTCCCGCAGACGACGGCATCTGGCCGATCCCAATAGAAAGTCCGACCAAAATTGCGATCTTGAGCATTGTCATATTCCCTCCAATCACACTTCCACGCAGTCGCGCGATCACTTGGAATTCTTGCCGGTCTCCACGACGGCCTGGACGATTTTTCGATAGCCCGTACAACGGCACAGATTGCCGGCCAGGTGCCATCTGACCTCGTTCTCGCTGGGATGCGGCATCTTGTGAAGCAACGCTTTAGCCATCAGGATCATTCCCGAAGTGCAGTACCCGCACTGCGCCGCATCGTAGCGGGCAAAATTTTCCTGGAGGGGATCCAGCGGCCCGTCGGCCGCCAACCCCTCGATGGTAACGATTCGCTTCCCCTGGCATTTTGCCAACGGGGTCATGCATGAGTAGCGGGCCTCGCCGTCGATCAAAACCGTGCAGGCGCCGCAACCGCCGTGATCGCACCCTCGCTTCGCGCCCAAAAGATGAAGTCGGTCACGCAGCGCAGTCAGCAGCGGCTCCGACAATTCCGCCGACACGCTCTGCTCTTCGCCGTTTACGTCGAGCGAAATCTCAACCATGACGGTCGACCCCTTTCGCATCCCTTGCTTGCGAAACATCGATTTTCGCCGCTCCGGCAATAGCGTCGCGCAGCAAAAATCCGCACAACGACCTCTTGTAATCCGCCGAGGCGGTAAAGTGGTCCGTCAAGGTAAGCTCCGTGGAAACGATGCCGGGCACGGCCGCCAAAGCTTTGCCGTCGATTTGCTTTCCGATCAAGAATTGCTCGGTCCGCGGGAGAGAAAAATAACCGTCGGCGCGCGCCCCGACGACGAGCTTCGCGTCCACGCAGCGCCCCGCGCCGTCCGAACGAATAGAGGCCGACGCGTTGACGACGGCCCAATCCGAGGCCGACCGGCGAAATTTCTTGAACTGCGAGCGGCTTCCGGGCGCCGGCCGCGGCAGAAGAAATCCGCTGATGAGCGCGGTCTTTCCGAGTAGAGTCTTCTCCGGTCCGTTCAGCAGATCGCCCACCTCGATCGTTCGCGACTCGCGCGCAACCTGGACCACCGCCTTTGCCCGTAGCGACATGAGAACCGGCACGATATCGATAACCGGAACCCAGCAGGCGACGGCTCCGCCCAGAGTCGCTGCGTTTTTGATCTGATCGGGTCCCGTAGCGTAGGCCGCCTGCACAAGCGCTTCGAATCCCGCGGCGCGAAACGCGTCGGAGCCAATGACTTTGTTGAGAGTGACCATGGCACCGGCTTTGATCGAGTCCCCGCCGTTCTCGATGGTATCGAGCCCGAGGCCCTCGAGATCCACTATCGCTTTAATTTTCAGCAGCGCGCCGCGCTCTCGCTGTTCGTGAACGTAAGTTCCGCCGGCATAGAGCAAAGCCTCGCCGCGGTGCTCCTCCATGGCCGCGACGGCTTCGTTCAAGGTCTTGGGAATCAACCAATTAATGGAGCTAAATCCACTCATGCTCGTTTGGGGATTCTTACGGTCTTGTCTACCCGGTTTTCGTTTTTTCCTTCAAGGCGCGGTGAATTTTTTCCGCCGTAATCGGCAACTCTTTGACCCTGACGCCGATCGCGTTATAAATCGCATTCGCGAGAGCCGCCGGGACCGGAACGATCGCCACCTCCGCGAGTCCTTTGGCGGAGAACGGGCCTTCTTTGTGCGGAGATTCCACCCAGAAGACTTTGAAGCAATCGATGTACGGCATGTCGGGAGCAGCGGGAATTTTATAATCTCTGAAATCCCCGTTGAGGAGGCGTCCGTCGGCGAATCTCATCTCTTCCATCAAGGCCATGCCCACCGCCATACCGGCCGCGCCTTCGACCTGCCCTTCGGCAAGAAGCGGGTTGATGATCTTTCCACCGTCCGCCGCGCAAAAAAGCCGGAGGATTCTCACCTCTCCTGTTTCCCCATTGACTTCCACCTCAGCGACTGCCGCAGCCGGCGTATAGAAAGAATTGACCCTTATATTGCCCGCGTTCGGGCCGGTGCCCGGATTACGGTTTGGCGCGCCTCCCGCGCTCCAGGCGGGAGTCGCGGCCCCGGATAGCGCAGCCTCGCGCGCGCCCGTCGCGG
>MGSS01000125.1:0-4304 GCA_001798595.1 Deltaproteobacteria bacterium RIFCSPLOWO2_12_FULL_60_19
TCGTTTACTCCAGCGACAAGTGGCGCAGCAAGATTCGCCGGCGATGGGGAGACAATCCGTTTTCCAAACCGTGATCAGGAGGTCGGAGATCCCATGCGTTTCGGTTTAGGACTCTTTCCGTCAGGACCGGCCAAGCAGACACTCCGGCAGGCTCGCATGGCCGACGAGCTGGGCTACCACGCCGTCTGGGTGGGCGATTCCCACCTCATCTGGAGAGAGCTTTACGTGCTCATGGGCGCCATCGCCGTCAGCAGCAGCAGGATAAAAATCGGGCCGTGTGTGACCAACCCATTTACCCGCCACCTGACGGTAACCGCCGGCGGCATGGCGACCCTGCATGAACTGAGCGGCGGCAGGGCGCAGCTCGGCGTTGGGGCGGGCGACAGCGCGTTAAAAAATCTGGGGAAAAAGCGCGCGAGTCTTCTGTCGCTCGAAAATGCCATGCTCGCGCTTCGCAAGCTCTTTCGCGGCGAGAAAGTCACTCTGGATGACTATCCGGCGCAGTTGTCGATCGGCGACAAAGCGGAGATTCCTATCTATCTCTCGGCAGGGGCGCCCAGGATGCAGGAACTCGCGGGTCGCGTGGCGGACGGCGTCGTGCTCGGCTATTGGCCGGACTTGAAGAAAGGGCTTGCCCGCGTGCGCGAAGGCGAAGCCAAGCAGATGCGCCCGCCCGGACAGGTTGAGGCGGTGCTCTGGACGCCGTGCGCGATCTCCGAAGACGGCCGGGAGGCTCTGGAAGCGGTCAAACCACAAGTGGCGCGCAGGCTTCTTTCGGCCGCCGAGCGTGGAGCGCTCTCTGAAGAGGAGCTGGCGCTCACCGAGCCGCTTCGCAGAGCCTACGACTTTCGCCATCACATGGGCCCCGAGCATTCCGCCCTGGTTCCGGACCAGCTCGTGGATCGTTACGCCGTGGCCGGCACGCCGGGTCAGGTGCGCGCAAAAATCGAAGAGGTCCGTTCGATCGAGGGGATTCATGAGATCGCGATCATTCCCTGGGGTCGAGATCCGGAAGCCGTCATTCAGGCCTTCGCGCGCAGCGTCATTCAGCCGCTCGGCGGGTAAGGAGTTTTTTTATGGCGAAGCGCTTACTGTTCGGGATTCTGTTCGCGGCGTTGTCGGCGTGGTGGCCCGTTCTCGCTCTCGCCCAGTGGCAGCAGGAATGGGACAAGACGGTCAAGGCCGCCGAGAAAGAGGGCAAAGTGGTGGTGTGGGCCGTCGGCGGAAGGCTGCAGCGGGAGTGGTTGGTGGATAGTTTCCAAAGATCTTACCCCAAGATCACCGTCGAGTTTTTGACACGCGTGGATCGAGCCGCTCCGAAGATTATCGCCGAGCAGCAGCAGGGGCTATTCCTGGCGGACATCATCGTGGGCGGAACGAATCTGGTGGAGGCGTTGCTGCCCGCCGGCGCTCTGGAGTCCATACCACCGGTTTTGATCCATCCCGACGCCAAGGATCAGAGCAAGTGGGTCGACGGCAAGTTCTACTGGGCGGACGACGAGCAACAGCAATACTCGCTGCTTATGAGGGGCGAGTTCTTGAGCTTGCTGGCGTTGAATACGAAGCTCGCCGACCCGGCGAGCTTTCGCTCCTATTGGGATATCGTCGATCCCAAGTGGAAGGGGAAAATGGTCATGCAGGACGTGCGCGCGCCGGGCCCGGGCGGGGGCGGGGCGGTCTTTTTTCTCCTGCATCCCGATCTCGGTGAAAAGTTCCTGCGGAAATTATTCGGCGAGACCAACGCGGCGACGAGCACGGACCGCAAGCAGGCGATCGAGTGGCTGGCGCGCGGGCGGCACTCCTTGAGCGTTTTCCCGGACAGCGAAGATTTGAAGCGCCTGCAGCGCGAGGGATTCCCGATCAAGGAAATCCCCTGGACTCAGATGAAAGAGGGATCGGCGGTGTCCTCGGGAACGCACCAGTTGTCGCTGTTGAAGCAGGCGCCGCATCCCAACGCGGCGAAAGTGTATATCAACTGGCTGTTGTCGCGGGAGGGTCAGACGGCGCAGGTCAAGCACGCGCTTTCGCCGTCGCTGCGGATGGATGTGCCCGAGGAAATTGTCAAAGAAGTCGTCGAGCCGTGGGAGCGCATCCAGCCGGGGAAGAAGTACATCATGATCAGCCAGTGGCGCTACCGAAAATATTCCGACCAGGTGCGCAACCTGGCGCGCGAGCTGTTGCGCTGAAAGGCGGCGTGGCACAGCCATTTCTGCAGCTTCGCGATGTGACGAAATCCTTCGACGCCGCTGCGGCGGTCGAGGGCGTCTCGCTCGACATAGAGAAGGGGGAATTTTTTACGCTGCTGGGCCCCAGCGGCTGCGGCAAGACGACGACGTTGAGAATCCTCGCGGGCTTGGAAGAGCCGGATCGCGGGGAGATTTACCTGGATGGAGAACCTTTGACGGTGGCGAGCCGGGGCCTCCAGGTCCCGCCGGAAAAACGGAGAATGGGTCTGGTTCCCCAGTCGTACGCGGTTTGGCCGCATCTTTCGGTGTTTGAGAACGTCGCTTACCCGCTGAAGCTGCGGCGGTGGAAAGATCCAAAGATGCGGCAGCAGGTAAGCCAGCAGTTGGCCCTGGTCGGCCTGGCCGGACTGGAAGACCGGTCGGCCACTATGCTCAGCGGGGGCCAGCAGCAACGCGTGGCGCTGGCGCGCGCCCTGGTTTACTCGCCGGTGGTGCTTCTGATGGACGAGCCCCTGAGCAATCTCGACGCCAAGCTGCGCGACCAGATGCGCGAAGAACTGAAGACCTTGCAGCGGAAAACGGGAGTCACGGTGATCTTCGTGACTCACGATCAGACCGAAGCCATGTCGCTCTCGGATCGCATCGCGGTGATGAACTCGGGCCGCGTGGAGCAGGTGGGAGCGCCGGAAGAGGTTTACGACCGACCGCTCACCCCGTTCGTGCGGGATTTTTTGGGCACGAATTTCGTGCTTCACGGCAGGTTTGTGGGGCGGGAATGTTGCAACTCCCTGCGTCTGGAGATCCCCTCTCCCGAAGGGAGCAGCGCCGTCGTAGCGAGCGCTCGGGGAGCGAGAGTGGGCGAGCCGGAGACGGGCGCGCCGGTCGCCGTTTGCGTCCGGCCCGAGCATGTAACGCTGACCTCCCGCCCCGGCGAGACCAATTCCATCGCGGGAATCGTCGATAGCCTGCTATTCGTCGGCGATCGCTACGAGTGCCGCGTCTCGATCGGCGCGGACCGTTTGCTGGTGCACGTGCCCAGGTCGCAAAAACCGGAAGTCGGGGAAAAAGTGTATTTGAATTTACCGAAAGAAGGTCTCACGGTTTGGCCGAAGTAGGAAACGCGCAGTTCTCTTACGCCGGCTGGGGGCCGCTGAGAGTCAAGGGCGAAAACCTCGCCTTCGGCATCCTCCTCGCGTTCCTCCTGTTGCTGGTGGCCTATCCGGTTTTCCTCCTGGTCCTGAACAGTTTTCAGACTTCGTTGCCGTGGCAAGCTCCGAAATACGGTATGGAGGTTTGGCGCAGGGCCTTCGCTGCGCCCGGGATGATGCCGGCGCTGTTCAATACCGCGCAGTTGGTCCTGGCGTATCAAGCGCTCAGCCTTGGGATGGCAATTCTCATCGCCTGGCTGATCGCGCGCGCCGACATTCCCTATCGCAATCTCTTGGAAGCCGCCTTTTGGGTGTCGTTTTTTCTGCCCACTCTTTCGACCACGCTCGGCTGGATTTTGCTTCTCGATCCCCAATACGGGTTGTTGAACAAAGGGCTGGCCGCGCTGCCTTTCGTCCAGCAGGGCCCGTTCAATATCTATTCCTTCTGGGGCATCGTCGCCGCGCACCTTCTGGGCCATTCCATTTCGATCAAGGTGATGTTTCTGACGCCGATCTTTCGCAACATGGATGCCTCCCTGGAGGAAGTCGCGCGCGTCGCCGGCAGCAACCGGCTCTCGACGCTCAGACGGATTTTCCTGCCGCTCATGCAGCCGGCGATCGTCGCGGTTTTTATCCTGGGGACCATGCATTCGTTAGAGGCTTTCGAGATCGAGCTGGTGCTGGGCGTCCCGATTCGTTTTTATGTCTACTCCACCCACCTCTACACGATGCTCCAGTGGGAGCCGCCCGATTACGGAGCGGCCACCGCGCTGTCGGTCGCGATCCTGCTGTTCATCTTTCCGTTGGTTCTTTTGCAGCGCCGCTACGCCCGGCGGCGGCAATTCACGACGGTAACCGGCCGCTACCGTGAGGGCCTCATTCGTCTGGGCCGCTGGCGCTACGCGGGATTCGCCTTCGTTTCCGTTGTGGCCGTGCTGTTGACCGTGGTTCCTTTGGTGATGCTCGTCGC
>MGSS01000125.1:4321-58314 GCA_001798595.1 Deltaproteobacteria bacterium RIFCSPLOWO2_12_FULL_60_19
TCGCCGGCACGTTCATGCGCCACTTCGGCGTTCTCGAAATCGCCGACGCCTGGACGCTCGCGAACTGGAGTCGCGTGTTGACGGATCCGCTTTTCTTGCGCTCGGTTTGGAATACGCTGGTTATCTCTCTGGGCAGCGCCGTCGCGGCGGCGCTGGTCACTCCTCTTTTGGCTTACGGGATCGTCAGAAGCTCTTTTTTCGCCCGCGACGCGCTGGACGTCGTTTCCTGGCTCCCCTACGCGATTCCCGGCATTTTACTGGGGCTGAGCTTCGTTTGGCTGCTGCTGGCAACGCCGGGTCTCCGATGGATTTACGGGACCATTGCCGCGCTGGTGCTGATCAACGTCGTCAAGAGCATGCCTCTGGGGGTTCAGATCTTGAAAAGCAATTTCCTTCAGCTCGGAAAAGAGCTCGAAGAGGCGTCCCGCATGGCCGGGGGCTCCTGGTGGTACACCTATCGCAAGGTGGTCATGCCTCTGGCCGCGCGCGCCGTGATCGTCGTCGGCGTTTTGAATTTCATCTCCGGCGCCCGGGACATCGGCGCGGTGGTCCTGCTGGTCACTTCGCAGACGCGGCCGCTGTCGATCCTCATGCTCGACTATCTCATGGACGGGAGTTTCGAGGCGGCGACGGTGATCGCTTTGCTGGTGACGCTGCTCAGCACCGGTATCGCGTTTGGGGCGCGAGGCTTCGGGTTTCGCATCGGAATCGGGGAACGTCATTGACGAACGGATTGGAGTAGACATGGCAGCGCAGCAGGAATTTCCGATCGTGCTCGAAGGCGGGAAGCTGGTGGACGGCACGGGAAACCCGCCCGTGGAGAACGCGACGGTGTTGATCGAGGGCAATCGGTTCAAGGCCGTTTCCCGGAAGGGACAGCTTTCGTACCCGAAAAACACGAAAGTCATCAAAACCGAAGGCAAGACGCTGTTGCCGGGCTTGTGGGACACGCACGTGCATTATCGGGACTGGATGGCGGAGCTTTTCCTGGCCCACGGCGTGACCACGATTTTGGATCTAGGCAACCCCAGCACGTGGATCATGGCGCAGCGCGACGGAGTCGCGAAAGGGAAAATCAGGGCGCCGCGGATTTTCGCCTGCGGCGATCCGATAGGCGAAGGACATGGAAAGCGGGGCGACGTCAAAGACGTCGGCCAGGCGCACGCGCTGGTGCAGCGTCTTTTGTCCGAAGGTGTTGACGCGGTCAAAGTGTGGGCGCACTGCACGGCGGAGATGCTCAAAGTCGTAGCGGAGGAAGCGCACGCGGCGGGACGAAAGGTGATCGGCCACCTCGGAGTGATCACCGCGAGAGACGCGGTGTTGAACGGCTTGGATTGTCTGGCGCACGCCACCGGATTGCCGATGTCCGCGGTGAAAGATTCCGAGAAGGCGCAATGGATGCTGAACCAGGAGATCCGACGCCTTCAGACGATGATCATCGGCGAACCCGGAATCACCGCCTGGGGACTCTTCGCGATGATGGAGGAGGACACGTTCGACCAGGTCGCCGAGTTTTTGGTTTCGCGACGCATCCGGATCGAGCCGGACTTTGTCTACCGCTGGCAACTGGCGTCGCGCCGGAGAGAAGAGCGGGAGTATGAGGACTTCATCGTCTTCTCGGACCCGCGGCTCAGCTATATCCCGCCGGTGACGCTGACGCGAAACATGCGCGCGTGGCAGGTCTATCGACGCCTCAATGAGCAGCAGTTGACCGAGCTGAAGGAGGGCTACGACAAGTTCCAAAAATTTCTCCACCGCTTCGTGCGCGCCGGGGGCGAGGTCGATATCGGGACGGACACTTCGGAAGGGCGGATGCCCGGCAAAGGGGTCCACCGCGAGTTCGAGTTTTTGGTGGACGCCGGTTTTTCGCCCAGGGATATCATCGTCTGGGCGACCAAGGGCTCGGCGGAATTCATCGGCAAGGGAGACGAGCTGGGGACGGTCGAGGCGGGAAAGATCGCCGACGTCATCGTGGTGAACGGCGATCCGTTGGCGGACATCAGGGCGCTGGGGAAAATCGAAACGGTGATCAAGAACGGCGAGATCGTGGACATCGCGTATCATCCCGACTACAGCAATCCGATTCCCCGACCCTATGAGCCTTCGCTTCATTCTTATCCCGTCCCGAAAATCGTCCGTGTCTCTCCGGTGATGGCGGTCGAGGGCAGCGGGCCGGTTACGCTCGCAATCGAAGGTGAAGGGTTTGTCCGCGGCTCCGTGGTTCAATTCGGCGGCGTCAGGGTTCCCACGAATTGCGTCAGCGGCAAAGAGCTCCAGGCGCAAATCCCGGCGCATTTATTGGCCCGGGTCGGCACGTATACGATCCTGGTGGCCAACCCCGGCCCGGTGGCGATCAAAGATCCCCTGCACGAGGACGAGCGGTCGAACCCGCAGTACTTCATGGTCGGCTTTAGCTGAAAGAGCGGCGGAGAAAATCATGGCAAAAGTATCCTTCGATGTGGCGTTGTTTCCTGCCGAGCCGGCCGACGAGACGTTGCGCCTGGCCAAGCTCGCCGAGAAGCTCGGCTACGACGGCGTCTGGGTCGGCGATTCGCATATCATCTGGCGTGAAATGTACGTGCTTTTGGGTGCGATCGCGTCACAGACCCAACGGGTCAAGCTCGGCTCCGGCGTGACGCACCCGCTGGTAAGACACTTGAGCCTCACGGCCAGCAGCTTCGTGACCCTGTCGGAGCTGTCGGGCGGCCGCATGAGGATCGGCATCGGCATCGGCGCCAGCGGTCCGATCAACATCGGCGTCAAGCGGGCGGAGCGCAAAGAGCTCGGCGAGGCGGTATCGCATCTCAAAGCGTTGATCAAAGGCGAGCCGGTGAACCTCGATGGAAAAGAGATGCGGCTGATGTTCGCCGATCACGGGACCGTCCCGGTCTTCATGGCCGCGAGCACCAGCGGGACGCGCGATCTGGCGGCCGCCGTCGCGGATGGCGTGATCCACGGCGGGCGCGAGGACCTGCTCCAGCAATGGGTGAGCGCGTTCAGGCAGTCCGTCGGTGAATGCCGCCGCGAGCCGCGCTCGGTCCCGGTCGTGTCCTGGGTTCCCTGCTGCGTTTCGCGCGATGCCAAAGCGGCGAAGGAGTCGGTGAAGCCGCATATCGCCCGCAGCGGCTGGACCTCGTTCCTCAAGATGGTGAGCGAGGGAAAGCCGGTCGCTGAAGAGGACCGTTTGGCCGCGGAGAGGATCGGCCGCGAGTACGACTTCTCGCATCACATGAGCCGCGAGCACAGCCATCTGGTGCCGGAACGCTGGGTCGATCTTTTCTCAGCCGCGGGAAGCCCGGAACAGGTCAAGACGAGAATCGATCAGATCATTCAATGCGGAGTCGACGTGGTAACGATCGTTCCTTACGGCGACAAGGAATCGATCATCAAGCTGTTCGCCAAAACAGTTATCGGCTAGTCGGATTCACACAACCGGAGGTGAGCTATGGCAGTTCCGATCGTACTCGAAGGGGGAAAGCTGGTGGATTGCACGGGGGGCAGTCCGGTGGAAAACGCGCTCGTCTTGATCGAAGGCAACCGCTTCAAAACCATTTCGCAGAAAGGGAAGGTGCCTTATCCGAAAGAGGCGAAGGTCATCAACACCGAAGGCAAAACCTTGCTGCCTGGTTTGTGGGACACCCATGTTCACTTTCGCGACTGGATGGCGGAGCTTTTCCTGGCGCACGGCGTGACGACGATCCTCGACCTGGGCAACTACAGCAAGTGGATTCTGGCGCAGCGCGACGGCGTCGAAAAGGGCCGGATCCGGGCGCCGCGGATTTTTGCCTGCGGCGAAGGCATCGGCCATCCTCCGGGGAGGGGCGGTTACGTCAAGGACGCCAACGAGGCGCACGAGGAGGTCAAGCGTCTGTTGTCCGAGGGCGTCGACGCGATCAAGGTCTGGGCCTACTGCACGAACGAGATGTTGAAGCCGGTGGCGGAAGAAGCGCACCGGGCGGGAAGGAAAGTGATCGGGCACCTCGGTGTTATCACGGGCAGAGACGCGGTGCTGAACGGGCTCAACTGCCTCGCTCACGCCACCGGCCTGCCGATGAGCGTGGTCAAAGATCCGCAGAAAAGCCAATGGATGCTCGATCAGGAGATCAAACGCCTTCAGACGATGATCATCGGCGAGCCCGGAATTACGGCGTGGGGACTCTTCGCCATGATGGAGGAGGAGATGTTCGACGAGGCGGTGGACTTCTTCGTCGAGAGGAAAGTCCGCATCGAGCCCGACTTTGTCTACCGCTGGCAGCTGGCGTCGCGCCGGAGAGAAGAGCGGGAATACGAAGACTTCATCACGTTTTCGGACCCGCGCCTGAGCTACATCCCGGAGGTCACGCTGTCGCGCAACATGCGCGCTTGGCAGGTCTATCGCCGGCTGAACGAGCAGCAGTTGAAGGAGCTCAAAGAAGGATACGAAAAGTTCCAGAAATTCCTGCAGCGTTTCGTGCGGGCCGGAGGCGAGGTGGATATCGGCACGGACACTTCCGAGGGCCGGATGCCCGGCAAGGGAGTGCACCGGGAGCTGGAGTTTTTGGTGGACGCCGGTTTTTCGACGAAAGACGTTCTCATGTGGTGCACGAAGGGCAATGCCGATTTCGTCGGCAAGGGCAAGGACCTGGGCACGGTTGAGGCGGGAAAAATCGCCGACATCATCGTGGTGAACGGCGATCCGCTGGCGGACATCAGGGCGCTGGGAAAAATCGAGACGGTGATCAAGAACGGCGAGATCCAAGACATCGGCTATCATCCGGATTACGGCAACCCGCTGCCCAAGCCTTTCGAAGGTGTGATTCACGCCTACCCGCAGCCCAGGATCTCGGCGATTTCGCCCGTCATCGCGGTGGAAGATTCGGGTTCTGTGACTTTGACGGTGGATGGACAGGGCTTTGTCGCGGGATCGGTGGTGCAGGTGGGAGGGCTGAGGGTGCCGACCGAGCGCGTGAGCGCCACTCAGATCAAGGCGACGATTCCGGCCGATCAGGTCAAGAAAGTCGGGACGTACACGGTCCTGGTGGTCAATCCCAGGCCCGTGTCTCTCAAGGATCCGCTCCATGACGATGAGCGGTCGAACCCGAAGTACTTCATGGTCAAGTTCAAGTGAGCATTTCGTTCAGGAGAACATAAAGCATGGATCTCAGATTTTCCCCGGAAGAGGAAGCGTTCCGTACAGAGCTGGTGGAATTTCTCGGCGCGGAAGTGCCGCCGGAAATGGAAGCCGACTACGACGGCTTGGACCTCTCGCCGGAGCAGTTCGAATTCGCCGGCGCCTTCGACCGGAAGCTCGCCGCCAAGGGATGGCTCTGCATGCACTGGCCCAAGGAGTACGGCGGCCAGGCGGCGTCGATCACCCGGCAGGTCGTCTTTAACGAAGAGATGGGGTACCGCCGGGTGCCCTCGCGCAGCAGCATGGGAATCAACATCGTCGGTCCGGCGATCATGCTCTACGGCAACGAAGAGCAAAAGAAGCGTTACCTCTCGGCGATCGCGCGCGGAGACACGGAGTTTTGCCAAGGCTTCAGCGAACCCAATTCCGGCTCCGACCTGGCGTCGCTCAGGACCAAAGCCGTCGAGGACGGAGATTCTTACATCGTCAACGGACAAAAGATCTGGTCCTCCAGAGCGCATCACGCCAGCTACTGTTGGTTGTTGGCGCGAACCGATCCGGAGGCGCCCAAACATAAAGGCTTGACCACTTTCGCGGTCGACATGAAAACTCCCGGCATCACGGTCCGCCCGATCGTTACGGTGCTCGGCTCGACGCATTTCTGCGAGATTTTTTTCGACAACGCGCGGGTGCCGAAAGACGCGCTGGTCGGGGAGAAAAACCGCGGTTGGTACCAGGCGATGGGGACTCTCAGCTTCGAGCGGTCGGGAATCGGCAGAGTCGCCAGCTCCCGAAGGGCGCTCGACGATCTCATCGTTTACGTCAAACAAACCCAGAGGAACGGTATACCGCTCAGCCAGGATCCGATCGTGCGCCAACAGCTGGCGGAGTTGCAGACCGAGATCGAGGTGGCGCGCCTGCTTTGCTATCGCGTGGCGTGGATGCAGAGCAAAGGCAAGGTGCCGAGCTACGAGTCGTCGATGGCGCGTGTTTTCGGCCAGGAGTTAAGCCAAAAGGTCATGCGCGTCGGAATGAAGATTCTCGGCCTCGCCGGTCAATTGCTCCACGGAGTTCCGGGCGCCCCCGTGAATGGGAACGTCACGCGGGGCTTTCTCTCCACCATCTCGAACACGATCCGCTCGGGGACCTCGGAGATTCAACGAAACATCATCGCCCAGCGGGGGCTGGCGCTGCCGCGGAGGTAAGCCAATGGATTTCGACTTGAACGAAGATCAGGAACTGCTCAAAAAGACGGCGCGAGAATTTTTAACCGCCGAGTGCCCGTCCCGGCTGGTTCGCGAGGTCGAGAAGGGAACCGGCTACAGCCGCGAGCTGTGGGAGAAGATGGCCGGCCTCGGTTGGGTGGGATTGCCGGTGGAAGAGGATCTCGGCGGCAGCGGCGCCGGTTTCCTCGATATGTGCCTGCTCGTCGAAGAGATCGGGCGGGCGTTGGCGCCGGTTCCGTTCATTTCCACCGCGCTCTGCGAGTACGCCTTGATCGATGGAGGAAGCGCGGAGCAGAAGAAACGGCTCCTGCCGCGGATGGCTTCAGGTAAACTGATCATGACGCCGGCGCTGAACGACGCGACGCTCTCTTTTCATCCCGGGGCGATCGAGTGCGGCGCGGCCAAAAAAGGCGGCGGTTACGTGATCCGCGGCGCGAAACTGCTGGTACCTTACGGCGCGATCGCGGACGCCTATCTGGTCGCGACCCGCACCGGGGGCGCCGGCGAAAACGGCATCACTTTGTTCATCGTCGATCGTAACCACAAGGGAATCTCCGTTTCCCCCGTGCCGACGATCGCCTGCGACGCCCGGTGCCATGTGCAAATGGAAAGCGTCGAGGTAGGGCGCGAATCTCTTCTCGGCCGCGAGGGCGATGGATGGCCGCTGTTGAAAATGCTGCTGCGGCGCGGGGCGACGTTGACCTCGGCGGAGATGATCGGAGGCGCTCAGGCTGTGCTCGAGAGAACGGTCGCCTATGTGAAGGACCGCGTGCAATTCGAGCGGCCGGTCGGCAGCTTCCAGGCGGTCCAGCACAAGTGCGCCAATATGGCGGGCGCTTGCGACGGCGCCAGATTCGTCACCTATCAGGCGGCATGGCTGCTGAGCGAAAATCTACCCTGCGATCGCGAAGTGGCGATCGCGAAGGCGTGGACGAGCGACGCTTACACGCGGGTTTGTCTGGATTCCCACCAGGCCCACGGCGCGATCGGTTTCACCAAGGAATACGACCTCCAGCTCTACACCAGGAGAGCCAAGGCGGCGGAGTTGGCGTACGGCGACACGCGGCATCATTCGGAGATGCTGGCCGATTTGATGGGGCTCGGCGTTTCCAAGAGTCTTTAGCAGGGGCCGGTCATGGAGCAAAGCTTGGATCTGAATTCCCTTTTCAATCCGAAAAACATCGCGATCGTAGGCGCCTCTTCCAATCCCGGGAGCATATCCGGACAGTTCTTGCGCTACTTGAAGCGCTACGAGTTCAAGGGGCCGATCTATCCGGTGAATCCGCGCCATCAGGAGATCTCCGGTCTCCCGTGTTTTCCGAGCGTCTCGGCGATTCCGGAACGGGTGGACCTCGCGATCTGCGTGGTTCCCAATCAAGGCGTGACTCAGGTGGTCGAGGAATGCACGGAAAAAGGCGTCGGTTATCTGATGATTCCTTCGACCGGGTTTGCCGAAGCAAGCGCCGAAGGAGCGCGGCTGCAAAAACGGCTCACCGAAATCGCGCGCTCCGGCCGCACGAGATTGTTGGGTCCCAACTGCATGGGGTTCATCAACTTCAAAGACGGCGTCGTGGCGAGCTTCGGCGCGTTTCTCGAGAGCCCTAAAGATCTCGGCGCCGGCAACATAGCGTTCGTCTCTCAGAGCGGCCTCTTGGGCGCGCGGGTCGTGCGCCGGTGCGTGAGCCGCGGGCTCGGCCTCACGTACGAGGTCAGCACCGGCAACGAAGCGGATATCGAGAGCCTCGACTTTATCGAGTATCTGCTCGGCGATCCGCAGACGAAGGTCATCGGCGCGTTGATCGAAAGCGTCAAGAGCGGTCCCCGGCTTCTGGCCTTGGGACGGCGCGCTCAGGAGCTCGGAAAGATCATCGTCGTTCTCAAAGCGGGGAAATCGAGCGTGGGATTGGAGGCGATCTCGTCGCATACCGGGAGACTGTCGAGCGCGGCGCAGATTTACCGCGGCGTTTTTCGCCAGGCGGGAATCGTCGAGGCGCGCACGTTCAATGAATTGTGCCTTGCCTTGGAAGCGTTCTCGACTCTGGAAAAACTTCCCGAGGAAGTCCGCCTCGCCGTAGTCGTCGGCTCGGGAGGCAACGGCGTTCTGATCGCCGATCTGGCGGAAGAGTTGGGCGTCGCTTTGGCCGAGCTTCCCGCCGAGACCCAGGCTTCGATTGCCTCTTTGATCCCCGAGGCCGGTTCGTGCCGCAACCCGATCGACGTCACCGCGCAAGTGACCCACAATCAACCGGACAAACTACGGCAGGTGGTCGAATTACTGGCGCAGGAAAAAAGCGTCACATCGATGATCGTCGGCGTTAATCACCGCTGTCTTTCACAGTGCTGGACCGATCTCATCCGCATCGCCGAAGCCAGCGGGAAGCTCATGGGCGTCACGGTCTCTTCGGACGTTCCGACCGAGATCAAAGAGGGCTTGAAAAAAAGCGGGCGCATCCTCTTGTCCGAAGACGCCGAGGAGCTCCTGTCAATGTTCAAACCGGTGAGCGACCGCGCCAAACTTGTGAGGAGGGGCTCTGAGCACGCTCCGGAAAGCTGGCAGGAAAAGAATTACGCGCTCGCCGCCTTGACCGGCGCGGAGACGACGGAATTTCGCGTCAAAAAACTTTTGTCTCCATATGTTCCGGTGCCGCGCGGCGACCTTGCCCGCTCCGCGGACGAAGCGGTCGCCATCGCCGAGCGCCTCGGCTATCCCGTCGCCATGAAGCTCTCCGCGCCGGGTCTCCGCCACAAGACCGAAGCGGGAGCGGTGAAGTTGAACGTCGGCGGTGCAACCGAAGTCGGGCGGATTTTTGCCGAGTTGAAAGACGGCCGTGCTTCGTTTGGCCCCGGTTCGGGAGTCTTGGTCGAGGAGATGGCGGGTAGCGGGGTAGAGGTGATCGTCGGCTTTTTACGCTCCAAGGAGCTGGGTCCGATCGTGATGTTCGGGTCGGGAGGCATTTTGGTCGAGCTGGTGCGCGACACGACTTACCGGGCGATACCTCTGGCTCGCGCGGAGGCTGAAGCCATGATCGAGGAAAGCCTGTGCTTCAAACTGTTGAAAGGATTCCGGGGCCAAACCGCCAAGGACCTGAACGCGCTCGCCGACGGCATCGTTCAGGCCTCGAGAATTTTTTTGGCCAATCCATGGATCAACGAGATGGAGTTCAATCCGGTCGCCGTCCTCGACGAGGGACGGGGAATCAAGATTCTCGACGCGCTGGTGGTACCGGGGGACGGATAAATTTTTTTCGGCAAACGGCAAATTCAGACTAGAGGAGGGAAAATCGCAATGGCTTACCAGGCAATTATCTACGAAAAGAAGAACCGTATCGCCTATCTGACGCTCAATCGCCCGCACAGGGGCAACAGCTACGATAAGGTGATGGAGAACGAAGTGCTCTCGGTCTGGCAGGACGTCAAGCAGGATGACGACGTTTGGGGCGTCATCGTCACCGGTGGGGGAGACAAATTTTTCTGCACCGGCATCGATCAAAGAGCCGCGTACGAGGAGGATACCTTCCACAAGAAGGGGGGATCCAATCCGTCGAACTTCCCCAACCGTCCCAAAGGCATGTGGAAACCGGTGCTGGTTGCGGTGAACGGCATCTGCTGCGGCGCCGGCGTCCACTGGATCTGGCAAAACGACATCATCATCTGCTCGGATCAGGCGACGTTCTTCGATCCTCACGTGACGCGCGGTTGGGTGCCGGTGAGAGAAATGCTGGGAATGGCAACCCGCTTGCCGTTCGCCGTTGTCATGCGCATGGCGATCATGGGCACGACGGAACGGGTCGATGCCAAACGGGCTTACGACCTCGGTTTGGTCACGGAGGTCGTGCCGCATGACCGGTTGATCCCGCGGGCGACGGAAATTATGGAGCAGGTTTTCGAGCAGTCTCCCCTGGCCGTCCGGGCGATCATAGAAACTCTGCACCGGGGGATGGGGTTGGAATATCACTACAAGGACGCCGAGGACATGGGAGTGCTCATTCGCAACCCGATCCAGACGACGGAGGACCGCAGGGAGGGAACCCGGGCCTTCGCGGAAAAAAGAAAGCCCGTCTGGAAGGCGAGGTAAGATGGGGGACGAGTATGGAAATCAAAGAAATCACGCCGTCGGAATACAAGGTGCCCAAGCGCTACTGGCGCGGCGTCGTGGTCGGCGACCTTGTCCTCCTTTCGGGAACCGGCGGGATCGATCCGGAGACGGACACGGTTCTGCCCACCATCGAAGAGCAGGCGGAGATGGTCTTTCAGCGTATCGTGAGATCCCTGAAAGTAGCGGGCACGTCGCCGGAATACGTGATTCGCCGCACCACGTATCTCGTCGATCCGCTCAAAAATATCCGCGTCGTCGGGGAGATCGAGAAAAAGTATCTCCCGTATCCGAAGGCGAGTTCCACGGTCGGGGTGACGGCGCTCGCCAGACCCGGCATGCTCATCGAGGTCGACATCATGGCGATCAAGCCGAAGACGCGCAAGTCGACTCGAGGCAAAGCTCGGCGCGGCCGGAGGAAACAATAGTAGAAAGGCCCGGAGCGGCCGGGACGACTTAGAGCTCGCGACGACGGCTCGCCGGCGTCTTTACTCGCCAGCTCCTGGTAGCGCAGCGCCGGGACTTCAACTTGAATGTCGATTCGATCGAGCAACGGGCCGGAGACGCGGGAGCGGTAGCGCTGGATCTGCGGCGGCGTACAGCCGCATTCTTTCTGCGGATCGGTGAAGAAGCCGCAGGGACACTCCCGCGTTGCCTTTTTGCCGTGCTCGGCTGAAGAGTTCGAAGCCCAAACCTGAAAAGTATCCCCGTAACCTCAATACCTTAGCTGATCATCTAAGGAAAAGACGGATTGACTAAGGATGAATTCACTTATTCCCTTTTTTCTGCCGCGGCGCGCAGGGCTGTAAAAAAGTCGCGGTAAGCCTGGCCCGGAAGCTCGATGGGGAGCTCGTGGAGGATTTTGATTCCCCTTGGCTCCGGAAGGAGAATGCCCACGACCGTGCGCACGCGCAGGATATCCATTTGCGGCAGATCCTCCTTCTTTTGGCTGACTATGGCTACCACGTGGCGCATCCCGTACTTTCGACGCCCCGGATTGAGGTCCCTGAGGACGAGAGGAGTCTCCGCTCCTTCCGCCAGATCTGTCGGGCGCCGCACAAAAGTTTCCCAGATCTTTGGCTCATTGGTTGAAGCCATAACCCCTCCATCGCTCAAGCACCTTCTGACGAATAGACTCCGGGAAGATCGAGTCAAAGGTGGCCTTCACCGGGACCTCCCATTGTCTCGACCACTCGCCGGGCCAGGTGCAATCGAACAGCACGGTCGCCCCTTTTTGGGCGGCGCGCTCGCCTTGACTGTAGCAGGGAGTCAAGGTATTGGCCCGCCCTTCATAATGGACCGCGTGAACACCATGGGCGGGATGGCATTTGGTGGAAAAGGCGTGGAGCACCTTGCCGATATCGAAGATATCCACATCCGTCTCCACCATGAAAATCTTGGAGAGCAGCGCCCTCCTTGAAGTCAGAGTCTCCAGAATTTTGCGCGCTATTTCCTTCCCGCCAAACTGGACTCCTATCACCGCCAAGTGCACGGCTCCCTCCGGCGGGACGTAGACATCGACCACGGGGACGCCATGGCGCTCGAGCCGGCGCTTGATAGCCACGGCGCCTGACATGGCGGTGATGGTGGAGCTGTCGTCCTTGTAACCCGTTGCGTCCACGGTAAGAATGGGACGGCGCCGGTGCGTGAAGGCGGTAGCCCGAAAAAGGATGCCGTTTCCCATCTCCCCGGTTCGGTAGCCGGGGTATTCTCCGTAAGGCCCCTCGAGGGCCACTCGATCGGGCAGCACCTCGCCCTCAATCACAATCTCTGCCCTTGCCGGCACGAGGAGATCGCTGGTCTCGCAGCGGATCAACTCCACCGGACTTCCCCTGAGACCGCCGGCAAGTGCGGCCTCGTCGCCCCCGAGGTGGTAAGTCGCCGCGGCGGCAAAATGAGAGAGCGGGTCCGCGCCGATCACGATCGCCAGCGGCATGGCTTTGCCCTTGGTGACGTAATGATCCTGGAACACCTTCCCCAGATGGCTCGTAGGGCGGGGGAAGCCGGTCAGATGGGTTGAATCATAAACCATAAAACGATACATGCCCCAATTGACCCAGCCGGTGTTTGGGTCGCGGGAGACCGCGAGATCCCACGTGCCGATATAGCGTCCACCGTCCCCGTCGTGCAACATGGGAGCGGGGAGATTGAACAGGTCGAGCGTGTCTCCCACCCATCGCACTTCCTTGCACGGGCCCTGATCGACGGTCACAGGGGGAATCAGTTTCCCCTCGCGCCTTTCATACTCCTGATAAATCTCCTTGACCGAAGAGGTCGGCGCGACTCCGAAAGCGGCGGCGACACGACGCCATGTCGCCATGGGATTGACAAACACGGACACGTCCTCTGGGTAATCGGCGATGCTCTTGAACCATAGAGCCGGCCCGTCCTTTTCGCACGCCAACCTGCTGATCGCCCCCAACTCCATATCCCAGCTCACCTCTTCATCGATCTCCAGCAGATCGCCCGTGGAGCGCAGGGTTTCGATAAATTCCCGGGTGTCGTCAGACATCGTTTTCACCTCTCCTGTCCCAAATTCTTTTTGCTTTGATCCTCTCCTCGATTTTCAAGGAGCGCGCCAGTTCGCCCGGCGCGAGGAGTTCGGCCGCTATGGAAAGCCCGGTGGTCGCCTTCAGCTCCCTTTCCAGCGTTTCTTTAATGGACGCTCTAGCCGCGCCATCCAGGCGGCATTCCACCTGCACCGTCACCTTATCCTGTTGGCCTATGCGATCCAAGATGACGAAATATTCGCGCATCAATTCGGGCAGTCTCTCGAGAACCGTCTCGACCATCGTCGGATAAAAAGCGACGCCGCGGATTTTTACCATCTCACTTACCCGCCCTTTGACCTTGGCGAGTCTCCTGGTGCTCCGGCCGCAGGGGCAGGGCCCTTCCAAAAAAGCGCTGATGTCTTCCAGACTGTAGCGGATGACCGGGGCGGCCTCTTTGAACAGGCTGGTCACGACCAGGACTCCATCCTGCCCGGCGGCTACCGGTTCGTAGTTCTCCGGGTCGAGGACTTCGAAGATGTAGCCATCCTCATTGATGTGGTAGCCGTTTTTCTCCCGGCACTCAAACGTCGGCGCCCCGGTCTCAACGCTCCCGAAATTGTCATAAGCCTGGACCCCCCACCTTTCTTCGATCGCGCGGCGCGCCGGCTCGGTCAAGGGCTCCGAGGTGTGAATCGTCAAGCGCAGCCGGAAATCTTTCCGCGTGTCCAGACCCATCCTCTCGGCGACATCGGCCAGATGCAAAACGTAAGAGGGAGTCCCCACCAGAACCGTCGTCCCCCAGTCATGGGCGATTTTTAATTGCCTTTCGCTTGGCGTGACCGCGCCGCTTCCCGTGGGGACCACCAAGGCGCCCAACTTCATGGCCCCTTCGGTTGACGTGAAGCCGACGATGAACAGGGAATAGGCAAGCACGACCTGAAGAACATCCCCCCTTTGAACTCCCTGCGCGTGAAGCCGCCGGGCCGAAAAATTGGCGATAACCTGCCAGTCGCGCAGGGTATGGAAAAAGGGTTTGGGCTGGCCCGTGCTGCCCGAGCTTGCCTGGATGCGCACCGCAGGGAAGTCGCCCTGGTAGTTGCCAAAGGGCGGATGGCGAAGGAGACTCTCTTCAAGGTCTCTCTTGCAAACGACGGGCAGCTTGCCGAGATCGCCGCGCCCCTGGATATCGTTGGGATGAATCCCTTGAGCCTCCCAACGCTCGCGGTAGAAAGGGATGTGGTCCCAGGCCCTTTGGATGAGACGCTTCAATCCCAGATCCTGGATTTTCTCCAGCTGTTCTCTGGGAGCGGTTTCGATCTCCCAACTGAGAGGCGGGGGCGGGTAGGGCTCGCCGAGTTCTAACCTGGCGCGGTCACTCATGCGGCACGCTCCAGAGTATTCGGCGCGAAAAGCTCGTGCAGCGAAAGAAGTCTGTCAATGGCGCCCTGCTCGAAGGCGTAGCGAATAAGGGTCTCCAGCGTCAAGCGATTTGCCTCGATTCCCTGAGGCCACAGTCCCTCCCCAAAAATCCGTTGCTCCTCCTCCACCTCGGCTAGAAACCAGTGGAGGGGATAACGCGGCGCGCTGCTCTGCCGCAGGGAACGAAAGCAGAGGCGCTCCGCCTCTTCAAAGGCCTCGGTCAGGCAGGACGCCACCCAGGGATGCCGTTCGTAAATATCTCTGCGCAGAACCAGAATGTGCATAATGGGGATGACCTTGGTCTTGAGGTAGTATTCCTTTTCCGTCTCCTTGTAGTTGGGAAAGAGACGCTTCACGTTCGGGGCCCCTGCGGCAAACGACGACGGGATGGGAAGGCTTACCAGCGCGTCGAGTTCTCCTCGGAGCAACATGTCGTTCAAGTTTTTTTCCGGCGGGATTTCCTCCACGCAGACTCCGTCCGGGCATGAAAAGGACCGATAGCTCCCGTGCTTTCCGCTCTCCAACGCTCCCGTGTGCCACCGGACCTCCTTCGGGGCAACCCCGTAGTCGTGTTCGAGGAAGCCGCGTATCCATATGGCGGCGGTTGAAAAGTAGTCGTGGATGCCCACACGTTTGCCCTTGAGATCCCCGGCTCTTTCGATGCCGGAATCGTCCCGCACATACAGGTTGGAGTGCCGAAAGCTCCTGAGCGGGAAGATCGGCATGGCAATGAAGGGAGGAGCGGGCCGGCAAAGGGTCGCCAGATAGGCCGACAACGATAGCTCGGAAGCCTCAAAGGACTTGAAGCGCAGCATCTCGGGGAAGAGGCGCGAGGGTTCCATGACGATATAGTTGAGATCGATCCGTTGGGGTTTGACCCGGCCGTCGCGCAGCGGCAGCGTTCGGTCGTAATCCCCGCAAGCGATCGTAATCCTCAGCGGCTCCATGGTTCACACCCTGTCATGTCTTCAACCGTGTCCGGCGCTTCGCCATCTTCTCTCCCAGCTTTAAGTATTCGCCCGCAACGATCAGGCGCGCGTTTTCCTCTTCCTCCTTTTCCCAGGGCCCCAGCGTGTAACCGTACCAGGGAGACTTCAGGCGGAGAGCGGGGAGTTTTTCCTCCTGCCAGATTTTTAGCGCGCGCTCCATGAACTCTTTCTTGGGAAGCGCGACGGGCGGGTAGGGCCATTTTCGCGTCGCGTCGATCAAAAGAACCGAAGTGCCGTTAGGGGGAGGAAAACTCCGTTCCCGCGCTCCCGCGAGCGTAGGCGGGGCGCCCGAGGGATCCAAGCGTGGCACGCGGCCCTCGAGGATCTCCACGTCGCGGTGGGGTTGCATCGAAAAGCTGAGCGCCCAGTTGACCATCTCCGGATCTTTGGGATTAATGTCATCGTCCACCACGATGATGACCTTTCCGCCGGAGTCCTGGCCGGCGGCGGCATAGAGGACTTGTCTCGGCTGGCTGGGATGGCTCTTCTTGATCCGGATGACCCAGAAGTTCCATCCTCCGCCCGCTTCCGGGCAGCAGACCTCCTGCACCACCGGGAGGTTGCAGTAGTATTTGAGAAAGTTGTAGAGAATCATCTCACGACAGGTGCGTGAAATGCAGTTCGACTCGCTGGGCGGAAGTCCGACGAGGATGGGAGTGAAGATCGCGTCCTTGCGGTGCGTGATGGCGGTGACTTTAATGACCGCGTTGGATTTGTTTTCCGCCGCCATATAGCCCGGGTATTCTCCATAAGCCGAGTAGGGCTCCTGCCATTCGGTGGAGAGCTCTCCCTCAATCACGATTTCGGCCGTGGCAGGGACTTCCAGGGGAACGGTCTTGCACCGGACCAGCTCCACGGCCCTCCCGGCAATCCCCCCGGCGACGGCCAGCTCATCGGTTCCGTAAGGGATATTCGCCGAGCCCACCGCGACGATGTTGGGCGTGGTCCCGACCGTGATCGCTACCGGCAGCGGCTCCTTGCGGCTTCTGGCGCTGCGCCAGTGGTAGATCATCGCATGATGGACCGTCCCGATCCCCGCCATCATACGATCCGGCGCGCGGAAATGGCCGCTGTAGGTCCCCACATTACGGACGCCGGTGTCGGGATCTCGGGTGATAAAAGGCGTGGTGGTGCGAATCGTGCCGCTAAAACCGGGCTCCTCCACCGGCGCGGGAAGCTCGCTAAGACCCATCTCCTGAATCTCTTGGCCCAGGTGGATCTCCTCGTGAACCGGTCCCGACGAAATCACGACCGGCTCGATCGGGTGGTTCACGGCGTGGTGCCACTTTTCGTAGACCTCCTCCGGGCTTTCGCATCCCATGCCCAGGGCAAAGATCTCGCGTGACGCGCCGTAGCTCCCGGCCAGCACCTGCATCGTGAGGCTTCGACCCTGGACGTCGCGGACTCTTTCAAAGAGGAAGGCTTTGCGCTCTTCTTCCGCCAGGCCGCGAAACTGGAGACGAAAGAGCGGCATGAGTTCCGTGTCTTTGCACACGGGCCGCTTCCATCTGAGCAACTTTCCCCGCCGTTCCAACTCACCGATAAACTCGCGTAGGTCGTGGTAGTACACCGCGCAGCTTCTCCTTCCTTCCGCTTCACCCTTGGGGCCGGTATGGGCTCTTCAAGCTCAGCCGATTCCTCCGATGTTCGTAGCTGACGTGGTTCATCTTCGAATGGCCCGGCAGCGTTGGGGCGGGAGATAGAGCCACACCTTCTGACCCCTGGAGAGATCAACGTCAGGATGAAGTTTCATGCGGACGATCTGCGAGTCGACCATGACCTGGCAATCCAACGAGTCGCCCATGAAGGCGACAATCTCCACTCTGCCAGGCAGGACGTTTTCTTGCGTGGTGGAACGGTCGTGACAGAGCGTTATATCTTCAGGCCGCACCAAGATCAGCACCGAATCCCCGCAAGCCGACCCGCTCGGCAGGAGGCAACGGAGCCGCCCGCTTGCCGTCTTTACCTGACCGGTCGCGCCATTTTCTTCGCCCGGAGATTCAACGCTTCCTTCGATGAAGTTGGCCATGCCGATAAAATCGGCCACGAAGCGCTCGCGGGGCGACTGGTAAATTTCCTTCGGAGGCCCTTCCTGGACGATGACCCCCATGCTCATCACCGCCACAACATCCGACATCACCAGGGCCTCGATCTGATCGTGCGTAACGTAGAGAGTCGTAATGCCTAGTTGCTTCACCAGGTCGCAAATCTCCAGGCGAGTCTCCTCGCGCAACTTGGCGTCGAGGTTGCTCAGCGGCTCGTCCAAAAGGAGGACGTGGGGCTCCCGGGCCAAGGCTCGAGCCAAGGCCAGCCTCTGCTGCTGTCCGCCGCTTAAGAAAGGGGCCGGGCGCTTCTCCAGATCTCCCAACTTGACCAGGTGCAGCGCGCCCCTTACCTTTTCCTCGATCTCTTTCCCGCTGTAGCTCTTCTTCCCCTCGCGCAACGGAAGGGCGACGTTGTCAAAGACGTTCAAGTGGGGCCAGATGGCGTAGGACTGGAAAACCATGCCGACATCGCGCCGGTGAGCGGGGACGTGGATGGCTTGCCGGGAGGAAAAGACAATATGGTCGCCGATGCCGATCTCTCCGCTGGTCGGTTTTTCCAGACCGGCCACGCAGCGGAGCGTGGTCGTTTTGCCACAGCCGCTGGGACCGAGAAGCGTATAAAATTGTCCCTCGGCGACCTGAAGGCTGACCCCGCGAACGGCATCGACTTCCCCCTGTGCCGACCGATAGCGCATGTGGAGGTTCTCGATGCGGATCATCTTCCACCCACATCGGCCCTCTGTGTCCTGAAACCGACAGAGCGCACGAGCAAAGTCAGGAGAAGGAGAGAAAGCATGAGCAACGTGCCGATGGCGGCGGCCGCAGGAATATAGCCTTCATCCCACATATTCCAGATGAGGATCGCCAGCACCTGGTTTTGGGATCCCTCGTAGAGCATAAGAGGCATCCCGGCGATGCGCACGGCGTGCAGCACCACCCATATCCAGACGCCCGCGAAGGTGGGCATCATGAGAGGCAAAAAGATTCGCCGCATGGTGCGCCACGGCGGGAGGCCGCTGACATAGGCCGCCTCCTCGAGCTCTTTGTGGATCTGCAGCAAGGATGCGTTCATGGCGCGCGTCCCGTACGAGATAAAATTCGTGGTAAAGCCGATGACCATGGCCCAGATCGTCCCGTAGATGGGGAGAAAGTCGAGCCTCAGGAACACCCATACGAAAGCCAGGCCCATGACGATGCCGGGGATGGCGTGGGGAGCGAATGCAAGCTGATCCAGCAGCTTGCGGCCCCAGAAGCGGCTGCGCACGATCACCAGCGAGATGAAGAACGAGAGCAGCGTGGTGGCCGTGGCGGTCACCACGACCATGATCGCGGTATTTTTCAGCGCCGATCCGACTTCCCCATAGGTCGCCAGGAGGCGATAGTTTTTTAGCGTGAAACTTTTCAGCGCTGCCGCCGAGGGTATCTGAAGATAGGGCAGGAAGGAGGCGTAGAGGAAAACCAGGAAGGGCAGCACGACCGCGAGCAAGAGATAGAGCGAGGCGACCGCCAGCGCGGGAATTTTCCATGCGCCAAGCTCCTGCGGGCGAGGGCGGTAGCCTTTCCCGGTGATGATGGCGAAGCGCTCAGCGCGGCCGATCATGCGGCTGTAAAAGTAAGTAGTAACGACGGCGATCAGGAGATAAATCATAGCCAGAGCGTTGGCCTGGCCGTAGACCGGCATGAGCGTGGCGGAATGGATGATCGCGTATATCTTCGTGCTGAAAACGAAAATTCTTGAAGGCAGCCCCAAGATGCCCGGTACCTCGAATATCTCCAGGGCCGTCATCGCCTGATAGACCATGACAGCGAAGAGGCCTGGGGCGAGGAGGCGCAGGGTGACCTTGCGGATGGTGGCGCTGGGATTTATCCCGGAGGTGGCTGCCGCCTCTTCCAGCGCGGGATCCATGCTGCGGAGCAGGGGGATCAACATCAAAAAGGCCGTCGGCACCAGGCGCAAGCCCTCGACAAAGATCATCCCGCCGAGGGAATAGATGTTGATGGGGGCCTCTGCCAAACCCAGAGATTCCATCAGCCCTCGGTTGATCATCCCGATGCGCGGACTCAAAAGCAGGACCCAGGCCATCGCCTGAAGCATGCCCGGAACCGCCAGCGTCATCGGCACTCCGGCATAGATCAGAATCTTTGCGGGCATATCGGTGCGCTCCACCAGCCAGGCCAGGGTCAGGGCCAGGCTGATACCCAGGGCGACGCTGCCGGAAACGTAGATGACGGTATTTCCCATCAGCTCATAGGTGAGCGGGTCGAGATAGACCTTGAGATAGTTTTGCAGACCCGTTTGCGCGAGGCTGAAATCCGTCGGCAGGCGGGCGGTGCTGAAGCTGCCGAGAACGAGAAGGGAGAGTGGCGCCAGCACCAGGAAGGAGACCAAACCCAAGACAAGGTAAGGCCACGGATTGATATCCATAGCCCTCAGCCAAGGAACTCTGATCGCTTCTACCCTGAACATTAACCTTCAAACGGCTCAAAGCGTTCAAAACGTTTTCTACATCTTGAACGCCTTGAACGAAGTCTTGCTACCGTTTCTTTCCTCCCCCTCTCAGCCAGAGCTCATCCCACAACTCCAGGAGCTTGGGCTGGATCTCGATTTCGATGGCCGGATCTCTGAAAACGGTTTCTTTGCCGAAAATCTGGTCGCCAAACGGAACCAGCTCCTTGCGCTGCATCCCTTTGTGGACCGGCGGCGCATAGTCGGCATAGTACTGGGCGAGCTGCCCCTCTTTGGAGAGGAACCAGTTGACGAACAGAAAGGCGCCGTTGATGTTAGGCGCCCCTTTGAGAATGCCCATCTCGGAGACGGCGGCCGGCACCGGTTCGGGGCACGCGTAACTCACGGGGCCTCCCTGCAGCACCTTCTGATAGGTGCGATACTCAGCGCTCGGGACCGTGGCGTGAAACTCTCCCGCCACTAACAGCTCCAGCATGGCGTTCATCCCCTCTTTGCGGATTTGCGGTTTTACCTCCGAGAATAGGCGGCCAAGAAAATCCCTGAGCCATTTCTCCCCTCTGGCCTTCCACAGTTGCAGAGCCCAGAGCTGAGGACGGTTGCCCAGGGCGAGATTGCCGCCGCGCCATCTGGGGTTGGTCAGGAAATCTTCCCACTTCTTGGGGACCTCCTCTTTTTTTACCAGCTTGGTGTTGTAGGCCATGCACCAGTAGCGCATATGCATCCCTGCCCATAACCCCTCAGGGTCGCTGGTGTCCGGGGGGTTGTTTTTCCAATTGGGGAGGTGGCGCATGTCCTCCAAAGCGCCGGCCTCCTTGTACATGAAAAAGCTCCCCCCGATGCCGGTCAGGACATCGGTTACACTTCGCTTGTTCTTGAAGGCCACGATAGTTTTGACGGCGCGGTCTTCATGGCTGGCCCGGGAATATTCGATGGCGATGAAAGGGTAGCGTTCTTTGAAAGGCGTGAACATCTTTTCCGTCTGGGGCGGATCCCAGGTGGAAAAGATGCGCAGCTTGCCCTCTTTTTTCGCCCCGTCCGTCCATGCCTTGGGAACCGCCGTCTCCTTGTCCAATCCCTGGAGGATAGAGGGATCGAGCTTGAGCTCTTTCAGCATCTGCTGGGTGGACTTGGGCAGAGAAGTCGGGAGCTGAGCCCGGCCGTCGGACGGCAGTATGGCCGACACGAGACTGATACCTAGAGCCAGGAAGAAAAGTTTTCTCTTATGCATGGGCCTTCTCCTTTTAGACGACTTTACGAACAAGCCCTTTTTTCCTTGAGCGCCGCGAGAATCTTCTCCGGCGTGATCGGCAAGCTTTTGATCTGTACACCGATGGCGTCATAGATTGCGTTGGCGATGGCCGGCGAGGTCGGGACCAACGTCATCTCGCCGATGCCCTTGGCTCCATGCGGTCCCTCGGGGTCTATCGTTTGAATCAGGTGCGACTCGACCGGCGGCATATCTCTAACCGAGGGGATCTTGTACGCGGAGAAAGAAGCATTTACAGTTTGCCCCTCCTCCATAACCAAATCCTCGTAGAGCGCCTGCCCGAGCCCCATCGAGACCGATCCTTCGATCTGTCCCTCCGTGGCCATTGGGTTGATAGCGAAGCCGCAGTCTTGCGCCGCCACCAAGTTGATGACTCGAACCTCGCCGGTCTCGGGGTTGACCTCCACCTCCGCGCTCTGAGCCGCGAAGCTGTAAGCCGCGGAGACGTTGCCCCGTCTGGTTCTGGGGTCATAGTCGGTGGGAGGATTATAATAGCCCCGGCCCATAATGGACTTTCCATCGGGAGAGTTAAGAGCCGCGGAGACAGCCGCTTGGAAAGTCATACCTCTTTGCGGCGAGCCTTTGACGCAGATCCAACGCTCTCTGATTTCAAGATCGGCGCTATCGGCCTCCAGCCTCTCGGCCGCGACTTCAAGCACCTGCTTCTTGGCATCGCGGGCGGCGGCTAAAACCGCGTTCCCCGCGACGAAGGTGGTGCGGCTGCCGTAAGCCCCAAGGTCCATCGGCGTGGTGTCGGTATCGGCGCTCACGACCCTCATATCCTCAAAAGCGATCCCCAGCTCCTCCGCTACCAGTTGAGCCAGAACTGTGTTGGATCCCTGGCCGATGTCGGAAGCGCCGGTGAGGAGGCACACGCTGCCGTCCTCCTCGAGCTTTACGATGGCCGCGGAGGAGTCGTGCTCGAAGAAGAGCTTGCAGCCGCTGATGTAAGCGGCCGAGGCGACGCCGAAGCCCCGTAGGAGAGCCTGGCGCCCATTTCCACCTGAGCCATTCTGCGCCCGTTTTTTATGAAGACCGCCTCGCTCTGCCACCTTCTCAATGCATTCCGGCAGCCCGCAGGTGGTTACTTTTGCGCCCATGAGACTGGTCTCTCCGGGCCGGCGGACGTTTTTGAGACGCAGCTCCACCGGGTCTATGCCCAGCTCTTTGGCCATGCGCTCCATCATGCTGTCATCGGCAAAGCGGATCTGATTGTTGCCGAAGCCGCGCATCGAAGAGGTGACCGGATTATTAGTGTAGACGTGGTGGCCCTCGAAAAGGAAGTGCGGGAAGCGGTAAACCAGAGTCATTTGGCTTGCGCCCGAGGCCACGATCATGGGCCCCCGACCGTTGTAGGCTCCGCCGTCGGCAATCACGCGGCAGCGCTTCGCCACCAGAGTGCCGTCCTTCATCACGCCGGCCTTTAAATAGATTTTCATCGGCACGCGACGGCGCGTGGCCGAGAACTCTTCCTCACGGTCATAGGCAATCTTCACCGGACGGCTCGTTTTTACGGCCAGAAGCGCGGCGCAGAAATCGCCCGCCGTCATCTCGCGCTTGCCGCCGAATCCGCCGCCGACAAAGGGCTTGATCACGCGGATCTTGGACGAGGGCAGCTTCAGAGTGAGAGAGAGATCGCGGCGCAGATAGAAGGGTCCCTGGGTTGAAGACCACAGGACGATCTGTCCCCCATCGCAGGCAGCCAAAGAGATATGCGGCTCGAGCGGGCAGTGAGCCACGCACTGGGTCTCAAAGGAATCTTCGAAGATAAAGTCGGATCGGGCAAAGCCCGCCTCCACATCGCCGAGGGGGATGTGAAGGGAGAGGCTTACGTTGTTTTCCACATGATCGTGGATGCGCGGCGCGCCGGGCCTCATGGCTTCCTCGGTGGTGAAGACGGCAGGCAGTGGCTCATACTCGACGTCGATCAGATCCAGCGCCTCGCGCGCCGTCTCCTCATCTACTGCGGCGACCGCCGCGACTTCGTCACCGATGTAGCGTACCTTGTCCGTGGCAAGAGCGGCTTCGTCTCTCAGGTGCTCCAGCGCCCCGTACTTGACTCCGGCGGTATCCTTTCCGGTGACCACGGCCCGAACCCCGGCATGCTTCAAGGCTCGACTTGCATCGATATTCAAGATGCGGGCGTGAGGATAAGGACTCCGGAGAATGGCCCCGATGAGCATTCCCGGGACGAACAGATCTCCGGTGAATTTGGCTTCACCGGTGACTTTCGTCACGGCATCGATCAGCGGGAGCCTCTTACCGATGACAGAGTAATTTGCGCAGTCTTTCAAGTTTTTGCCGTTTCCATGATCGCTTCGACAATCTTTACATAGCCGGTGCAACGGCAAAGGTTGCCGCTTAGAGCTTCTTTCACCTCGGCTTCCGTAGGGCGCGGGTTGCGGTCCAAAAGAGCTTTGGCCGAAAGGATCATTCCCGGAGTGCAGAAGCCGCACTGCACTGCCCCGTGTTGCACGAAAGATTCCTGAATCGGGTGGAGCTTGCCGTTTTGCGACAGCCCCTCGATGGTCAGGATCTCCCGCCCTTGAGCCTCCACGGCCAGAACCAGACAGGAAAGAAAGGGCTTGCCATCGAGCAATACGGTGCAACTGCCGCAATCGCCGAGATTGCAACCCTCCTTGGCGCCCGTGAGGCCCAACTGCTCCCGCAGAACCTCGAGGAGAGTCCGGTGCGGATCGACGAGAAGCTCGTGGCTCTGGCCGTTAACCGTGAGTTCCAAGCTTTGCTTCATGAGTCGGCCGTAGTAGTCAGGGAGCCGCCGGCGGGCTAGTTGCCGAGAGCTTCCGTCAGCGCCTTCCGCACCAGATACGAGGTCATCAGCCGGCGGTAGTCTGAGCGGGATCGGGGCGAAGTCTCGGCTGCGACTGTTTCGGAAATTTTTTGGATGAGAGCTTCATCCAATTTTTTTCCTTGGGTCATGCTCTCCGATTCAAGAGCCCTCGACGGTCTTGGCGCCACCGAGCCCAAGGCTATCCTCGCCCGCCGCACCGTCTTATCTCTATCGGCGAATTCGAGTAGCACCGCGACAACCACCAAGGCCTCGTCCTCCGCGGTTCTCTTGGTTGTTCTCTGATAGGACCAACCATAGGGCTCGGCTGGCTGCGGAATTTTGAGTTCGGCCACGAGCTCGTCCTCTTTCAGCACGGTCGTGAAAGGGGCCGAGCAAAACTCCTCCACCGGGACCTCCCTCTCCGCTCTCGCGCTGATGACCCTTGCTTTGGCGCCCAGCGCGATCAGAGGGGGAACGATGTCCGCGGAAGGTGAGCCATTGCAGAGGTTGCCGACAAGCGTGCCTGCGGAGCGGATCTGTGGGCGGGAGAAGGTGCGACAGGCCTGCCACAAAAGCGGATAACTTTCCTTGACGATGGTTGAATCGGCCACATCGGCGTAGCTTGTGATGGGGCCTACGCTCAAGGTTTCTCCTGGAGAATATTTGAGGCGGGTCAATCCGGTTACCCCTTTAAGGCCTATCACATAACAAGGGCCGCGCTCTTTCTTGCCCCACCGTCGAGATCCCTGGATCGAAGATCTTTTCTTGAGGTCGACCAGGAGATCCGTTCCTCCGGCCAAAATCTTGGCCTGGTTTCCATATGTCCCAAGAAGAGCGGTCGCTTCTTCAAGGGTTTTGGGACTCAGATATTCGAAACGCGGAAGTCTCATCTCCTTTTGCGTCTTTCAGATAGATCCCTGGACCATCAGGGGGGGAGAAGATGAATTGCGTAAGGCTGCAAGGCACGTGCCAGGCAGACTATGAAACAAGGAGTGCTACACGGCCCGCTCTTAAGGTTGTTTTAAATCGTCTATACGCCGTATCCTTTTCTTAGATTTGATAAAAACCCCGCATATTTTCCTACTGTCAAGAGGAAGCAGGCGGTCTGGCTTTCCTGTCATCGGGAAGAGCGGTTGCCCAGCCGGCCTTGAACCGAACAGAGACTCCTGCGAGCCCTTAAGGTCGCGACCGATTGCCTGCAGATCCGGTTGGGCCGGCGGCACGAGTCCTGCTGATGGCATCTAAATTGCTCCCCCCTCTGCCGACAATCATCTTTCCCATCTGCCAGTCCGTGAGTGGAGAAAATGAGAAGACTCACGCTCCGTCGCTGCTACTTTTTCGTCACGCTCTTGGTGATTCCCGCCGAACGATCCGTGAGGACAGAGACGGGCTGGTCCAATATATGAAGGCTCACCTGGAAGGGATCAAGGCATTTAAATCCCAGAAGGAGCTGATCCTCAACGTCATGGCCAAGTACCTGAAGATCGACGATCGCAAGCTTCTGGAAGAGTCCTATGGCCTCTATGCTCCGGACTTCATACCTGTGCCATATCCAAATACCGAAGGGATGAAGATCAGTTTTGAATATGTGGCCGTGACCAAACCTGAGATCATGAAGCACAGAGCTGAAGAGTTTGTGGACATGAGCTTCGTAGCCGACCTTGATGAAGGCGGGTTCATCCAGAAGTTGTACAGTGGAAAGTAGAAGGGAACAGCAGATGATCCACGAAAGACCGAGCGAGAGTGGTCATTGCTGGCGATTTGTCGGATCGGCCTGGCTTGTTGTCTTGTCGGTCTCGGGTCTCTTTCCGGGGAATGGCAACGCAATCACACCTACACAGGCGGAGAGACTGCCGCGACTCATTGAGGCGGCGCGCCGGGAAGGGGAGATCGATTTTGCAGGGCCTTCTTCGTTGACTCCAAAAGGGGCGCAGGCTCTGATTGCCGCTCTAAACAAGAAAAACGGTCTGGCGCTGAAGCTGAACTATGTCCCTTCAACCAACTATCCGGCGGTGGTTTCCAGGGTTATCACGGAGATTCAAGCGGGGCAGGCTCCTACCTTCGACGCGGTCTACCTCACGGAATTCAACATGGCCAAGCTCCACAGCAGGGGCTTCCTTGATCCCTTCGACTGGCGCGGGATCTTTAACTACGTGACCAGAGACTCGATCCACTTCGATGACGGCGGGATTCTGATCGCCACCATTTTCACCCTTCCCGTGTACAACACGAACCTGATAAAGAGCCAGGACTTACCTAAGCAATGGGAGGACCTCGTCTCCCCCAGGTGGAAGAAGAAATTGGTGGTGGCCAAGTATGTCCAGCACTGGGTCTCTCTTTCCGAGGTCTGGGGAGAAGAAAAGAGCGTTGAGTTTCTCAAGAGGCTCCGGGCGCAGGAGCCTCTCTACGCGCTCTATCCGGAAATCCAGACCCGGTTGGCCTCAGGTGAGTACGCCCTGGCCGCTAGCCAGGTCTCACCGTTCGTGGAGGTCGCAAGACAGCGGGGTATGCCCATTGACTATGTGGACGGGGTGACGCCGGTTCCGGTGCTCTTCGACATGATGGGAGTGCCGAAAAGGTCGCGCCATCCTAATGCCGCCCGGCTCTTCGTCGCCTTTTCTCTTACGCCCGAAGGGCAGGCGGTCTGGGCCGATTTCACCGGCAGGTCCTCTCTCTTTATCCCGGGCACGCCCGCGGCGAAATTCGGGCGCGGGAAAAAGCTCCTTATGAGGAACATGAAAGCCCTCGTGGAAAATCCCGAACGGTTTGAAAAACTGGAGAATAAGTTTGCCGATGCGCTGGGCATAAAATAGCCGCGAGCTTCCGTCCAGGAAACTCCGGCGTGGAGGACCGCCCGAGGCAACGAGATCCTTTTTAGCGAAATGGATTTTATATTGCGGAGAGAACCGGAACTCACTCAGCGCTACGGAAGGATCATCGGCCTGAGAAGATAGGAAGCAGAGTCCATGCGAGCGGGGGTCATGCGGGCTTTGACATGGCGAGCGCCGGAGATCCGGTTGCGGAATCCGGGTCTTTGGGCGATCGGGTCGATGTCTTTAGTGGCTTCCTTTTTCATCATCCTTCCTGTCCTCACCATTATTCTCTCCAGTTTTCGCGTCGGCCTTCCCGGGGAGTTCTCTCCTCTAACCCTCGCAAATTATCGCGAAGCGTTTTTCGATCCTTTCACCTGGCAGGTGCTGGTGAACACACTCTTCTTCGCCTTAGGCACCGTTGTTGTCATTCTCTTCTTCGCGGTTCCGTCCGCCTGGCTCATTCAAAGAACCGATATCCCGCTTAAAAAGCTTTGGCTCACCCTGCTGGCGCTCGGAATCGTCATCCCGACTTTTCTCAAGGCGATCGCCTGGATCCTGCTTTTGAGCCCGCAAATCGGCATCGTCAACAGGCTGTTGATAGACGCCTTTGGCCTCAGTGGTCCGCCTTTCAACATTTACAACATATGGGGCATGTCCTTCGTCCAGGGCGTCATTCTGACTCCTCCCGCCTTCTTTATGATTGCCGCGGCTTACAAATCGATGGATCCAAGCTTGGAGGAGGCTTCCTATGCGAGCGGTGCGAGCGGCCTTGTGACCTTCATTCGTATTAATTTCCCGCTTAGTCTACCCGCGATCATTGCCGCTACACTCTATCTGTTTATCACTGCCATCGAGGTTTTTGAGGTTCCGGGCCTCATCGGTGCACCGGCGCGCATCTTTGTCTTCAGCACTCTCATTTACTATGCCACCCATCCTGAGGTGGGACTTCCCAAGTACGGTCTGGCCGGCGGCTATGGCATGATCGTTCTGGTCTTGGCTTTACTTGGCAGCTACTTTTATTATCGCGTCATCCGCCAGAGTCACAAGTATGAGGTGGTCACAGGAAAGGGGTACCGGCCAAAACTGGTCGAGCTTGGGCGATTGCGAGGCTTGGCGATTCTTTTCCTTCTTATTTATTTCACTCTCGAAATCTTTCTCCCTTTCCTTACCCTGGTCTGGGCTTCATTGGTGCCCTATATCCAGGTTCCATCCGCGGAGGCGTTTACTAAGGTCACTCTGGCCAACTATCTCAAGGTTCCCGACTATGCTGGCCTCAGGCCTTTTTTAAACACCGCGCTCCTCATGCTGATTGCTCCGACCATCAGCATGGTCTTTAGCCTGATTCTCTCTTGGGTTGTGATTCGCTCTAAGGTCAAGGGACGCTACGTGCTGGACGGAGTCGCCTTTCTTCCTCACGCAGTGCCCAGCATTCTGTTCGCCGTGGCGCTCTCGTACTTAGCTCTCGCCTACCGGGAGTTTTTCCCCGTTTACGGTACGTTAACCATCATCGTTTTGGCCAACTCCATCAAATACATCAGCTTCGGTACCCGTACGGTCAACGGAGCGCTGATCCAGATCCACCACGACCTGGAAGAGGCTGCTGAGGTTTCGGGCGCCTCCAAGGTAAAGGTTTTGTCTTCGATTATCACTCCTCTGCTTGGTTCGGCCCTGCTCAACGGTTGGCTGTGGATCTCCCTTCTTGCGTTCCGGGAAGTGACGATGGCTTTGACGCTGAGCTCGCCGAAAAATGTGATGCTCTCCACGTTGGTGTGGAACCTGTGGAGTGCTGGTTACGTGCCCGAAGCGGCGGCCTTGGGGGTTATGATGGTATTTGTATTGGGTGGCTTTTTGGTGCTGGCACGAAAATTGGGCGAGAAAGTAATTGGAGGCTTATGATTATGACGGATTACAAAAAAGCTTCGCTGCGAATTTTGGCAGGGTCGATCTTTTTCGCTCTCTTGCCCTCCTCGGCCTATCCGCAAAGCCCCGAGGAGATTTATGCCGCGCTGGCGAAGTTGCCTCCCCAAGAGCGCCAACAGAGACTCATCGCAGGGGCGAAGCGGGAGGGAGTCGTGGTGGTGTACGATACCAGCGCGCGGCAAGAGCTTCGCGAATTCGAGACGGCGCTCAGGACGAAATACCCTTTTCTCAAGGTCGAAGCCGTGACCGCCAGCCGGGGCAAGCTCCTGGAGCGCGTCTTGACCGAAAGCCGCGTCGGCCGGCATCTCGCCGATATCATCGGGATCGGCTCCACGGAAGACGCAGTCCTGATTCAGAACGGGATTCTCGCCCGTTATTCGTCGCCCGAGTTTCAATATCTTCACTCCGGCCTGGCGGGCCGGGACGGCTACTGGGTCGCCACCCGGCTCAGGACTTATCACATCGCCTACAACACCAAGATCGTGCGCAAAGAGCAGGCGCCGAAGCGCTGGGAAGATCTGCTCGACCCCCGGTGGAAGGGAAAACTTGGAATGGCCGATGACGCTTACTTTTGGTTCGGAGCGCTCGAGAATTTCTGGGGGAAAGAAAAGGCCCACGATTTTTTCCGTCGGCTCGCCGAGCAGCAGTTGCTGATCCGCAAGGGCCATAGCCTTTTGGCGGAGCTCCTCGCCGGGGGTGAGTTCCCGGTGGTGGTGGGAATGTATGGCCACCGCGTCGCTCTTGTGAAGAAAAGAGGAGCGCCCGTGGAGATGGTCAATCCGGACCCGGTTGTCGGCATCGTCGGGACCGTCGGCGTTGCCAAGCGCGCCCCTCATCCCCACGCGGCGGCGCTGACGGTGGATTTCACCATCTCCGAGGAAGGACAGAAGCTGAATGTGGAGCAGATGCGTGGAGCGAGCCGCAAGGGCGTCCCCCACCCCTACCTGGAGCGCATCGAGGCCCTCCGCATCCAGTACGACACGCCGGATCTTTACCCGCCGGGGCGTTACGAGCAGATCGCTCAGGACTACCGCCGGATCTTTATCGAAAGGCGTTGAGCGGCTTGGACGTATCGAGCGGGACAAAACAGAGACGGTTCTGGGACTGGAAATGGCTGATCCTCGGCCTGGTAACTCTTATCCTCCTCTATCAGGTTCTTGTCCCGCTCTTCTTCCTCGTATTCGGGAGCTTTAAGACCGTTCCTCCGGGTCACCCCGACTATCTCAGTCTCAAGTTGAGCCTGGCCAACTATGCCCGCGCTTATGGGAGCGCGGGCTTCTGGCAGGCCACGCAGAACTCCTTCATTTTTGCCGCCTGCGTAAGCACCCTGGCCTTCATTGTGGGCTCTTTTCTCGCCTGGATCACCGAGCGGTCCAACACACCGCTCAGAAAGCTGATTTTTCTCCTTGCAGTGGTCCGGGTCATCATGCCGGGAATCCTCATTACGATCTCTTGGGTGCTGCTTTTGAGTCCTGAGATCGGCATCCTCAACCAGATCTTCCAACGGCTCTTCGATTTGGCGAGCCCACCGTTCAATATTTACAGCCTGGCTGGGATGATTTGGGTCGAGACGGTTGAAGTTATTCCCCTGGCATTTCTCCTCATGGCCGGAACTTTCCGCTCTATGGACCCCAATCTGGAAGAAGCCTCTCTTACCTGCCGCACGGGGGTTTTCGCCACCTTTCGCCGCGTCACGTTGCCTCTGGCTTTGCCTTCGATCCTTTCAGTCTACATTCTCCTGTTTCTCCGCGTGATCGACGCCTTTGAGGTGCCTGCGATCATCGGAATGCCGGCGGGGATCCACGTCTATTCCACCAAGATCTATCTTACGGCGACCTCGGCCCCTGCGGACCACGGCCTGGCGGGCGCTTATGCGATGACCCTCCTTCTTCTCTCCGCTTTCCTGGTCTCTCTTTATATCAGGCTCACCGGTGAGGGGGCCAGGTTTGTCACGATCACCGGCAAGGCCTACCGCCCTCGAGCCTTCGACCTGGGATCCTGGAAATACGCGACCTGCGTCTCGTCGCTGCTCCTCGTCTTCGGCACTTTCGGTTTGGCCTTTTTCGTCATCGTCTGGTCGTCCCTTTTGCCCTTTTATCAGAGCCCTTCCTGGGAAAGCTTTGCTTTGGTCGGCCTGCGGAATTACCACGAGTTGTGGAACTACCCGTTTGCTCTGAATGCGCTCAAGAACAGCGCGATCCTCGGCTTGGGGAGCGCGACGGTCGTGATGCTGCTGGCGGCGCTGGTCTCCTACATCGTTGTCAAAACCCGACTTCGTGGAAGAGCGCTCCTGGACATACTCGCGTTTTCTCCCATTGCCATTCCGGGGATGACGTTGGCCCTTGCGGTCATGTGGGTCTATCTCGTTATCCCCATCCCGGTTTACGGCACCCTATGGATCATCTTCCTCGCCTACGTCACAAAATATATGGATGTCTCCACCAGGATCATGTCAGCCTCCTTTAAGCAGCTCTCCAACGAACTGGAGGAGGCCTCGCTGGTTTGCCGCGCAAGCTGGCGCAGGACCTTTTTTGTCGTCCTGCTGCCGCTTCTCAAGCCGGGCTTTATGGCGGGTTGGATCTGGATCATCATCCACGCGTTCCGTGAGCTCTCCATCGCCATGATGCTCTACTATTCCGGCACCGAGCCCATTTCGGTGGCGATCTTCGATCTCTGGGAGGGAGGGTCCTACGGCGTGCTGGCCGCCTTGGGCGTCGTGGTTTTCGCGATCATGTCGTTTCTGGTCACGATCTCGAAAAAAATCAGCGAGCGGTTCGGGGTGAGGGAGGCGTAGCTTATGTCCGTTGAGATCCGCAACCTAACCAAAGTATTCGGCGTCGGGGAGAAAGGAGTCTTTGCCGTGCGCGGGGTGAGCCTCACGGTGGAAAAGGGGGCCTTTCTCACTCTTTTGGGTCCGAGCGGCTGCGGCAAGACCACCACGCTTCGCTGTCTTGCCGGTCTGGAGCGTCCCGATGAGGGCGAGATCATTCTCTCCGGTCAGGTCGTAGTCTCTACGAGCAGAGGAATCTACATGCCCGTGAACCAGAGACCGATCGGCATGGTGTTTCAATCGTATGCCATCTGGCCCCATATGACGGTATTCCGAAATGTCGCCTATCCCCTTCAGAGCATGGGCATCGCTAAGGGCGAGATCCGCCGCAGGGTTGAGCACTGCCTTGAGCTGGTTGGGTTAGGTCGCCTGGAGCAACGCCTTGCCCCGAATTTGAGCGGCGGAGAGCAGCAGCGCGTCGCTCTGGCGCGCGCCCTGGTCATGGAACCTGAGGTCCTTCTGCTCGACGAGCCGCTCTCCAACCTCGATGCCAAGCTGCGCGAAGGGATGCGGGTGGAGATCCGCCGGCTCCAACGTCAGTTAGGGATCACCACGGTTTATGTGACTCACGATCAAGTGGAGGCGCTCAGTATGTCCGACATGGTCGGCGTCATGCACAATGGAAGGCTCGTGGAGCTGGACACGCCGCGAGGGGTTTATGAGCGCCCGCGCACGAGATTCGGGGCTGAATTTATCGGCACGGCCAACCTGGTTCGCGGCCGCCGGAGCGGGCTAAGCGAGGGAGGATGGAAAGCGGCGGAGACGGAGCTGGGAACCCTGTGCTATGCCTCACCCGGCTGCTCCGAGCCGGCCGGCGAGGAGGTAGATTTCCTCATTCGTCCCGAGGATATCTGCGTCAGCCCGCACTCTGCGGCCGGGCCTGAATCGAACATGCCCAATCGATGGCGCGGGGAAGTGACGCAAGCGATCTTTCTCGGCCCCGATCTCGACTGCGAGGTGAGCGTGAGCGGGGTTCGACTGCGCGCGCGCCTGACCCGCTCGCACGAGCTTAAGGCCGGCGATCAGGTTGACGTCTGTATCGATCCGCAAAACATCAAGCCCTTGATGCGTTATTGACGCGTTATTGATGAGTTACTAGGAGCGGCGAAAACAAGAAGAGGAGGCGCATGAAATGGTTGCGATCGGCTTTGCGTTGCCCGTAGGTTCGGGAATTCCAGCCGCCGTGCGCTGGGAATTTGCCGAAGAAATAGAAAGGCTCGGTTACGAGTCTTTCTGGTACCCGCATTACGTCTCCCGGGATATCCACGGCTTTGACGCTCTGGACGTCCTGTGCGCCGTGGCGGTCCGCACCAGGCGCATCCTGCTCGGCACCTGCGTGCTCCAGGCGCCTCTGTATCATCCGATCGATCTTGCCCGCCGGGTGGTCACGCTCGACCACATTTCGAATGGCCGCTACCTCTTCGGCATCGGCATCGGTTGGATTCCGCGGGAATTTGAAAACCTCGGGTTGCCTTTCAAAGAACGCTCCGGCCGCACCACCGAGTCGCTTGAGCTGATGACGCGGCTGTGGACCGAGGAGGAGGTAACATACGAGGGAAAATACTATCAGGTCAAAGAGGTCGTTCTGCTCCCCAAGCCCATCACTAAGCCCTACCCAAAAATCTTTATCGGCGGCGGATACCACACCACGCAGCGCGGCTCGCCCGACGCCCCGCGCAAGCCGGGCTTCGCTCCGCTGGCGATCAAAAGGATCGGCCGCTTCGGCGACGGCTGGATCCCGGCGGGAGAAATCGCCGGAAGGCCGGCGGCGTTGAGAGAAGGAATAGACAAGATCAAAGCGGCCGGCAAAGCCGTCGGGCGCGATATTGACGAGGCGAGCTTCGAGCTCAGCGTGGTGAACTATTCCGGGATCAATATCGACGATGACTGGGCTCAAGCCGAAAAAGAGGCGCAGAAGTTTTACGCCAGCCGGGAGCGCAGGGGATTTTACCAGGTGCAGGGCAATCCGAGCTTCGATTCCCTGCGCGAGGGCGGCAGCTTCGGCCCGCCGGAGCGGGTCGGCGCCAGGGTGCGCCAGTGGACGGCGGGGAGCGACGTGGTGCGGATCAAGCGGATCGTCATCATGTTCGCTTCGCTCGATCCCCTGGAGCAACTAAGGCGCTTTCACGAAAAAGTCCGGCCGGTACTGGAGACTATTTGAACGTCGTGTTCGGTTCGATTCATTTCTGCGCGAGGTGAGCTTATGTCTGCCGCGGAATTTCCTGAATTGTCGCTAACAGAGCGCGATGGCCGCTGGGCGCGCGTGCGCGCCTTCATGAGAGAAAGAGGTCTCGACGCTCTGATCGCGTTCGGGCTGAAGGGCCGGGAACAGGTCGACCACTATCTCACCAACGACCGCACCGGCGGGATCGTGGTTTTTCCGTTGGACGGCGCGTTGGTCCATCTAACGTGGACCAACTTCGACATCGCCGCCCATTCGGAGAGCGCGCTAAGAGGGGAGCCTTCCTGGGTGGAGGACGTAAGAGTGGGAGCGAGCGGCGCCGGTGTCGTGAAGGTCTTGCGTGAAAAGGGACTGGACAAAGGCTGCGTCGGCGTGTTGGGCCTCGACGCGGAACTCCCCGGCGAGTCTGAAGGTTGGGTGCCGTACAAAACCTGGACTCGTATCCTTGAACAGTTGCCCGGAGCAAAATGGATCGAGGCTTCAGCGGACTTCTTCAGGCTTATGTTGGTCAAAAGCAAGGAAGAGCTCAAGCTTTTGCGCAAAGCTGCGGCGATCGGGGAGTTTGCCTGTGAAACGATGCTGGAGACAGCTCGGCCCGGCGTGAGCGAGAGCGAAGTGTACGCTGCGGTGATGGCCACGCTCTACCGCTGCGGCGCGCGTGGCAGCGTCTCTCCCTATATCACGCCGTTAATCCTTCAGTCGGGCGCCGACAACCCCGGCTGGGGGGCGCCGATGTGGCTCATGCGCGGGCAGCGGCCGAGAACCCTTCAAGCAGGCGATCTGATCCAAGCGGAGATCTTTTCCGCCTACGGCAGCCTCGAGAGCCAACAGCAGATGTCCGTGGCGCTGAAGCCTCTCCACCCGATCAATAAGGAATGCGCTCAGGTGGCTCGCGCTGCTTACGAGGTCGGCTTGAGGACGCTCAAGCCCGGCATGACTTTCGGCCGGGTCGCGGAGGCGATGGAAGCGCCGCTCGCAGATGCCGACTGCTGGCATCTCACCCCTCTGATTCACAGTCTCAACCCGCTTGCGGTCGTGAGCGCGACCGGCGTGCGGATGCGGGAGAAGATGTCCGGCAGTGAAAAATACGTGGGAATTCAGTCTCGGCCGGCTAAAGAAGGAGAGCTCGTCATCCAACCGGGAATGGTTTTTGCGTTCGAGCCCAACGCCTGCAAGGGAAGACGCCGCGTGAACATCGGCGGAACCGTGATCGTGACTGAAAACGGAGTAGAGGAACTCAACAAACTCGCGGCGGAGATGCGGGTGAAATAATCGCATCGCCGTTTCTTAAACGTGATAAAAACCTCACCGATATTCCGACCGGTAAGAAGAGGGATCCGGCAAAGTAGTCGCAAATAAGAAAGTCCGGTGCGTGGCATGAGAATTGCGGCTTAACATCGGCAAATTACACGCAAGGAGTTCCTAATGGATCAGGAATCGGCTCGATTGTCCCTGGACTTGGAGGCTCTGCTCCCGTTTGCCCGCCATCTCGTCAAGGGTCCGTCCGTGCGCCGCAGCTTGCCGGCCGGCTACGGCATCCGTGCGGGTGAGAAGGTTTTAGTTGCGGTTGACAGTTGGCAGGATCCTCTTCTCGTGCAGGCCATCGTCCAGGCGATACGGGAGGAGGGGGCCACCGCGGATCTTGTGACGATGGACATGGGCCCGGATCGTGAACTAGACGAGCACGATGAAATCCGGACATTCATGGGCAACACGCCCTGGGGTAAAGAGCCTATGGAGCCGCCGACCTGGCGCACGGACATCGAGGCTTTCACCGAGAAGATGGGATACCACCTCCTGATCCGCGGCCTCGGCGGTCCTACCCCAAAGACGAACTTTCGGTACGAAGGAATTCCTTGGATCAGTCGGGAGATTTTTGCCAGTCAAGCGGTGACCTTCCCTTATGACCTTTGGGGTTTGCTGCAAAAGAAGAGTTGGGACACTATTTGGAAAAACGCCCGAGGGGGTAGAGTGCGGGTCACCGACCCCGAGGGAACGGACTACAGTTTCACCTTTTTAGAAGAGCATTTCGACAAACCGAGATACGGCTTTACCTCGGAGCCTTTTTGGGGTCACCTCCACGGCCATCCTCTTCCGCCCTATTCCGGTGGCGAGGATGCCGCGGGCGTGGTGGCGGGAACTTTGAACCATTGGGGCCGTCCTTTTTCCCATATCAAAGTCCATGTTGAAAAAGGCCAGGTGCAGCGGGTAGAGGGAGGCGGAAAATACGGCGAGGCCTGGCGGCAGTTGCTGGAGGCGACGAAAAATATCACCTACCCCGATTACCCTCGCTCCGGACTTTTCTGGCTGTGGGAGACGGCGATAGGGACCAATCCAAAGTTTTTCCGGCCGTACAACGTTCTCAATCGCTCTAGAGGGACGGTTTATGAGCGGCTTCGCTCCGGTATTATCCACGTGGGCTTTGGCACCAGAATCCTCAGTCCCTCGGAAGATTGGGCGAGAGAGAAGGGAGTCTCCTTCGGCCACATTCACGTCCACCTGAATTTTGCCACTTATGAGCTGACGACCAAGAGCGGACAAAAGTTCAAGATCATCGACCGTGGCCATTTGACCTCTCTCGACGATCCGGAGGTGATCGCTCTGGCGAAAAAATTCGGCGATCCGAAGGAGCTTCTCAAAGAAGCCTGGATTCCCCAGGTCCCTGGGATCAGTTCGGAGGGCGATTACTGGAAAGATTACGCTCCTAATCCGGCCGCCTGGATCAAGGCGCACGAGGCGCGTTGAGGCGGAAAGAGCAGGAGATGAAAAAGATCGATCCGACTACGCTGGCAGTGCTGCGCGACGCCTTTGTCAGCATCGCGCAGGACATGAGCCAACTCCTGATCCGCACGTGCGGCAACTACATCACCTCCCAACTTCGCGACCATCACACAGGGGTTTACGATCCGAACGGTAGGGTGATCGCATCTGCCTTGACTTTGCCTGCACTGGCGGGCGCCGGCCGCTTTCAGGCTCAACTGGTGGCGAAAAAATTCAAGGGAAATATCTATCCGGGGGACGAGTTCATCATGAATTGTCCCTACACTGCTTACGGAACGCATATTCCCGACTGGACCTTCATTCGCCCGATCTTTTATAAGGGGGAGCTGGTTTTTTTCTCTTTCTCCAAGGCTCACCAGTTGGATTCAAGTGGGGCCTATCCTGGAGGCTACTTTCCCGGGGCCTACGACATCCATGCCGAGGGGCTCATGATTCCGGCCATCAAGTGGTCTGAGAAGGGAAGACCGATCCCGCATGTGCAGGATCTCATCCTGAACAACATCCGTTACAAGGACCGGCAGAAACTGGACATCGATGCGATGTTTGCCTCTTTAAAGCTCTGCGAGGAGCGCTGCATCAGGCTCCTGGAGCGGTACGGCAGGGATACGGTGCGCCGTTCGGTCGATCTGATGATCGAGGTCATGCACCGGGCGGTGAAGGCCGAAATCAAAAAGATGCCTGACGGTATTTACTCGGGCGAGTCAGCGGCCGATGACGACGGGACGCACCCCGATCGCCCGATCTGGGTGCGCTGCAAGGCGAGCATCAAGAAAGATGATCTCTTTTTTGATTTTACCGGCAGCGACCCGCAAACCAATTATGTCTCCAGCCCATGGGCCAACACTCACCCCCGCGTGGCCGCGGCCTTCTTCACGACTTTAGATCCAAGCCTCGCCTTTTATCACAATGAAGGCAGCTACCTTGCCTTTCGCGTCTTCGCGCCCGAAGGCTCCGTCGTCAATTCCAAATACCCCACCACAGTGGGGGCGTGTCCTGTCAATGTCGGGCTGCAGATATTTGAGAGCGTGCTTAAATGTCTAGGCCAGGCCGTCCCCGAGCAGGTGACCTCGGGCTGGGCGAGGCAGCTCGCCTTCGATGAGTTTGGGGTCGACCGCGCCGGCAAGCGATTCTTCACGGCGCAATTCAGCTCTCATGGAGGCTCGGGCGCCATGTGGGGACACGATGGCTGGCCCCATCTCGGCATGTTCTCCTCGCTTGGCGCGCTCAGGAAAGGGAACGTGGAGACAATTGAGAGCCGCTATGCCTGGAGGATCTTGAAATATGACATGCGACGGGACAGCGCGGGGGATGGCCGCTGGCGCGGCGGGCTGGGGGTTCACATAGAGTGGCTCAATGATACAGCCAAGGAGCATGCTTTCACGACCGGCAACGCGGACGGAATCCTCACGGACATCTACGCGATTAAAGGGGGCCGCATTCCCGAGCGCAATCAGCAGTACCTGCTTAAGAAAAAGAGCAACGAGAAAGTCTTCCTTTATACCAAGCGCGGTCCGTTTTTTATGGAAGAGGGGGATGTGCTCGTGCAGATGTCTCAGGGAGGGGCGGGCGTGGGAGATCCGGCTGAGCGGGATCCGGAGAAGGTTAGATGGGATGTGATGAATGAGTATGTTTCGATCGAGAAAGCGCGCAACGTTTACCAAGTAGTCATCGACCCCGAGACATTCGAAATCGATTGCCGGGAAACCCAAAAACTGCGCGGCGGGAAGGTTGGATGTATCGCGTAGCTATCGACGTTGGAGGGACCCATACCGATTCCATTGCGGTTGACAACCGCGGGCAACTCCTCATTGCCAAGGCAGAGACCACTCCTGACGATTTAACCCGGGGAGTGCTGGCCTCGTGCGCGAAGCTGGCCGGCCAAGCGGGCAAGATTCTCCGGGAGCTGTTGGCCGAAACCGAGCTTTTTCTTCACGGCACCACCGTGGGCACGAATGCCGTGATTCAGGGGAAAGGTCCCAAGGTGGGCTGTCTGGTGACCCAGGGCTTCAGAGATATTGTGGAGCTGCGCCGGGGTGCCAGGGATACCCTTTATAACCTCAAGGTGGATTATCCTCCGCTGCTCTCACCGCGCCACCTTCGGGCCGAGGTGCGGGAACGCGTCTCTTACACGGGAGCGGTGCTCGAGGCTGTGGACGAGCAGGGATGCCGCCAGGCCGTGCGCCTTCTCAAGGCGCGCGGGGCCGAATCGATCGCGATCACCTTTCTCTTCTCCTTTCTGAACTCCGCTCATGAGAAGCGCGCGCGGGAGATCGTGCGCGAGGAATGGCCGGAGGCGCCTGTTTCCCTTTCCTCAGAGGTGCTGCCCCGCATCGAGGAATTCGAGCGCTTTAGCACCACTGTATTAGACGCCTTTACCACCCCGTCGGTAGGCGCCTATCTTAAGACTCTAAATGAAAAGCTCCACGCTCAAGGGTTCAGAGGACGGCTGCTGATCGGTCAAGCCAATGGCAGCGTGGCTACTCCCGAGGTCGTGCTTACGAGGCCCGTCTGGACTCTCTCGTCCGGTCCGGCCGCCGCTGCCCCTGCGGGCCTTTATTTCGGAAAACTGTTCCGGTCGAAGAATATCATCTCGGTGGACATGGGGGGCACGAGCTTCGATGTTCTGTTGATCGTTGACAACGAAGCCCAGGTGACCACCGAGGAGTGGGTCGGCCCTTACCGCTTGGCCGTTCCTCTGGTCAAGGTGCGGTCGATAGGCGCGGGCGGAGGCAGCGTTGCGTGGGTGGATCCGGCGGGCGTTTTGCGCGTAGGTCCGCAAAGCGCCGGAGCGGCGCCGGGGCCGGCTTGTTATGCCAAAGAGGGACTGGAACCGACCGTTACCGATGCCGATCTGATCCTGGGTTATCTCAATCCCGCCAACTTTCTCGGCGGAGAGCGGCGTCTGGATTCACAACTCGCGGAAAAGGCTCTGCGCGACAAGATCGCCGCTCCATTGAAGGTGAGCTTGAAGGAGGCGGCCAGCGGGGTCATTGCAGTCCTGGTGCACCAGTCGGCGGAGGCCATTCGCCGGGAGTGCATGGAGCGTGGAGCTGACCCGAGGGATTTCACCCTCATAGCTGGGGGCGGGGCCGGCCCTACGCACGCGGCGTTTGTCGCCGAGGAGTTGGGCCTCTCTCAGGTCGTGATCCCCAACTTGGCCGGCGCCTACTGCGCTTTCGGTTGGCTGCGCTCGGATATGACTCTCGATTTCGTCCGCTCCAGAGTGATGGCCTCGGCGCAGGCCGATCTCCAGTGGCTCGCTGCTGCTTATCGCGAGATGGAAGAAGAGGCCAAGAGCACTTTGGGCAACGGCCGCGTCTCTTTGCAGCGGCTTGTAGAGGCGCGCTACTACGGGCAGTTTCATGAGACCGAGGTGGAGGTTCCCGCCGGACGGTTGGGGTCTCGAGAGATCAAGGCGGTCACGGAGGCGTTTCACCGCCGCCACGAGCGTCTTTTTCATTTTCGAGTGCCGGATATGGAGCTGGAGTTCATCCATTATCGCGTGCGGGCCTCTCTGCTCATGGATAAACCCGTGCTTCGGCCTCGGAAGGCCAAGAAAGGCGCATTGCGCGAGGCTCAGGCGGGGACGAGGGAATGTTGCTTCGGGAAGCGGTCGGTGAAAACGCCGATCTTTGCCGGTTCTCAGTTGAGCCCCGGCGCAAGGCTCAGAGGTCCGGCGATCATTGAAGAAGGGATTACGACGCTGGTCGTTCCTCCTTCGTTTCATTGTCAGGTAGACCGGCTCGGCAACTATCTTCTTGAGGCTTAAGTCCTGATTATGATCGGTGAGCGTATAAAACGTAGAGAGGATCCCCGCCTGCTGACCGGGAAAGGCCAATATATGGCGGACCTGGTTATCCACGGTATGCTGCACGCGGCGCTGCTCAGAAGCCCCCACGCTCACGCGCGAATTAAACGGATCGACCCGAGCGGCGCGCTCAAAGTTCCCGGCGCCGTCGCCGTCTTCACCGGGGCAGATCTCAAGCAGCATCTGGAGCCGCTGGCCTCCTGGTACAACTTCGCGGGAAAGCAGGCCCCGACTCAGCCTCACGATTATCCCCTGGCGGTTTCCAAGGTGCGCTACATGGGAGAGCCGGTGGCTGTGGTCGTTGCTTCGGACCGCTACGTGGCCGAGGATGCCATGGAGCAGATCGAGGTCGAGTACGAGCCTCTGCCGGTGGTGGTTGACGCCGAGGAAGCTATGAAAGAGAACGCGCCCCTGTTGTTCGAGGAAGCCGGCAGCAATATTTACTGGCAGGGAAGCTTCCAGTACGGCGCGGTCGAGCAGGCCTTCGCCGAGGCCGACCTGGTGGTTAAAGACAAGCTCTACTTCCACCGTTTTAGCTCCACTCCCATGGAAGGATATGCGATACTTGCCAACTACCAATCGGTCGACCACAGCATCACGATCTGGGGCAATTTCCAAAGTCCGGCCATCTTTCGCCTGCGCATCGCCCATTCTTTAGGAATCCCGATGAACCGGGTGCGCCTGATTACGCCGCCGGACATAGGCGGCGGATTCGGCTTGAAGATGCCGTTGCATCCCTGGGCGATCCTGGTCGCCTTTGTCTCCATGAAGGTGATGCGGCCGGTGAAATGGGTCGAGGACCGTCTCGAGCACCAGGCCGCCAGCCACCACGGATCCGAGCAGACTTCCTATGTGGAGTTTGCCGCCAAAAAAGACGGCACGATCCTGGGACTCCGCGCCAAGATCATTCACAACGCGGGGGCCTATGTCCACATGCCTGAGCCTTTGGGGATGGTGGAATGGTCTCATATCCCTCAGGGTTGCTATCGCTTTCGCAACGTCGCCATGGAGTGTTATTCGGTGCTGACCAACAAGTGTCCGGTGGCGCCGAACCGTGGTTATGGCCGTATGCAGCATCAATTTCTCATCGAGAGGATGATGGACCGGGTGGCCCAAGAGCTCAAGATGGACCCGGTCGACCTGCGCCTGAAGAATTTCATCCGCCCGGAAGAGTTTCCCTATGAATCGACCAACGGCGCGCTGTACGACAGCGGCCAGTACGCCGCGTGCGTGCACAAGGCCCAGGAGACTTTGGACTGGGAGCGCTGGAAAAAAGAGCAGGCCAAGGCGCGCGAACAGGGGCGCTACATCGGACTCGGCCTGGTCAGCATCATGGATCCCGGGGTGACCAACATGGCCATGGTGGGGCTGTTCGACAAGAGCCTCAAGATGTCCACCACCGGCGAGGCCGCGTCGCTGACCATCGATCCCAGCGGCACGATCACCGTCCTCACGGGATCCTGGGGGCAAGGTCACGAGACCACCTGCGCGCAAGTCGTGGCGTACGAGTTCGGCATCCCCTTTGAGGATGTCTACGTCGTTCCCGGGATCGACACGGCAACCCACCCCGTGGCCGGGAGTTCCGGAACCTACGCCAGCCGTTTCGCCGCGATGGCGTCGGGCGCGCTCCAGGGCGCCGCGGCCGAGCTCAAAGAAAAAATGATTCGCATCGCCGCCCATCTCTGGAGGACGGATGCGGAGAAGTTGGAATTCTCCGAGGGCAAGGTCAGGGAAAAAGGCGGCGCCGGCAAGTTCATGCCCCTGGCCCAACTTGCAGCCCTGGCAACCTATTCTCCGGCGAAGCTGCCTCCGGGTGTGAAGCCGGGGATGGAATCCACCTTCATTTATAATTACCCCAAGGCTAATGAAATGGACGATTCCGGACGGGCCAATTTTGCCGCCACCTACGCGAACGTGGTCCACGCCGTGGCCCTGGAGGTAAATCCTCACACAGGTCAATACGAGATTCTCAAGTATGTGGTGGTGCACGACGCCGGCACGCTGATCAACCCCTTGATTGCCGACGGGCAAGTCCATGGCGCGGTCGCTCACAGTTTGGGGGCCGCGATGCTGGAAGAGTTTATTTACAACGACGAGGGACAGCTTCTTAATGGAAGCTGGGTCGACTACCTCTGCCCTAAAGCAACCGATATCCCCGACATCGAGGTCGAGCACATCGTCACGCCCTCGCCCTTTACCGCCTATGGGGTCAAAGGGATGGGTGAAGGGAGCGGCCCGGTCCCCGCCCTGTTGGCCCAGGCATTGGAGGATGCTCTGAGCCCGTTAAAACAGTTCCGCATCACCTGGTCGCGCCACACGCCGGAAAAAGTTCTCTCCATGTTGCGGGAGGCGCGCGCCGGGTAAGCGTGGGCGAAAATGAAGCCGGCACCTTTTGACTACTATGCCCCCTCCACGCTGGAGGAGGTTTTGGCTCTCCTGGGACAACACGGCGACGAGGCCAAACTCCTCGCCGGAGGGCAGAGCCTCATGCCGCTCATCAATATGCGCTTGGCCAGGCCGGCGGTGCTGGTGGATATCAACCGTCTCCCTGGTCTGGACTACATCCGGGAAGACGACGGGATGATCGCTATCGGAGCGCTTACGCGCCACGCGAGCGTCGCTTCCTCGAACGTCCTTAAGAAAAGTTGTCCCATGCTGCCCCACGCGGCGCAATTTGTCGGCGATCTTCAGGTTAGGAATCGGGGCACTTTTGGCGGCAGCATCGCGCACGCAGATCCGGCGTCGGAGTTCTGCGCCGTGGTTTATACTCTCGGAGGTGAGATCGTAGCGCGCCATGCCGGCGGCTCACGCGTCATTCCCGTAGAAGAATTCTTTGAGGCGCCCCTGACAACCGCCTTGACGCCCCGGGAAATTGCGACTGAGGTGCGGGTGGCGCGAATCAAGGGAGCCGCCTGGTCCTTTCGCGGCATCGCTCCGCGCTTTGGCGACTTTGTCCTCGCCGGCGTAGGGATCGCCTTGGATTTTGACGGGGAGGGCAGGTGCGGGGCTTGCCGTGTAGGGATGTTCGGTGTCGGTCCCACACCGCTCAGGGCTTACAAAGCGGAGCAAAGCTGTGTCGGAAATCGGCTCGATGAGAAGCTCATTGTGGAGTTGGCCGAGCTGGCGGCGACCGAGGCTGATCCTTCCTCCGATGTTCATGCCTCTGCCGGTTACCGCCGCGAGCTGCTCCGGTGGCTGGTGGGATGGAACCTCCGCAATGCGAGTCGCAAACATCAAGAGGAGATGAAGTGACCAGGCATATCATCACGGTTACGGTTAACGGGACTCTCTATACGCGTGAGATGGATGCGCGCAAGCTGCTCTCCGATTTCATCCGCGAGGATTTGGGTCTTACCGGGACCCATTTGGGATGCGAGCACGGTCAGTGCGGCACGTGCACGATTCTCTTTAACGGAGTGAGCATGAAGTCCTGTCTGCTTCTGGCGACGCAGGCGGACGGGGCGAAGATCATGACGGTCGAGGGGTTGGCCAAGGACGGAGTCCTGCACCCCCTGCAGGAATCTTTCTGGGAGCACCACGGGCTTCAGTGCGGATTCTGCACGCCGGGGATGCTGATGAACGCGCTTTATTTTCTTACCGTCAATCCCAGGCCCACCGATTTAGAAATCCGCCGCGGAATAGCCGGGAACCTTTGCCGCTGCACGGGGTACGTCAACATCGTCAAGGCGATCAAAGCGGCGGCGGAAAAGATGGCGCAGAACAAAGGGGCTTAAGCGCAGGCAAGTTTATCCATTTAGGCAAGTCATGGCTTACAAGGATCTACGCCAATATCTGGAGCGGCTAGAGGTGAAGGGGCTCCTTAAGTGGATCGAAAGGGAGGTGGATCCCGAGTGGGAGATCTCTTGCATGAATCGTTCGGTCCTGCACGGCTTACCCGAGGGAAAACGCTTTGCCCTGGGCTTTCGCCGCGTTAAGGGATTTCCAGGGAAGGCTCTGGTGGTCGGGGCGGTCGGGATCTCTCTCGCGCATGTCGCTGCGGCTATGGAGACGACGTCGGAAGGGGAAGCTCTTTTGCAGAAGATGAGCGCCGGCCTCTCGCATCCCATCGCCCCCAAGATCGTTGCGCGCGGTCCGTGCAAAGAGGTTATTTGTAAGGGAGACGATGTGGATGTCCGCCGCTTTCCCGCGGTGGTGTGGAGTCCGGGGAAGGACGCCGGCCCTTATTTTACGCCCATGTGGTTTACTCGCGATCCGGAAACGGGCCGGCGCAACATCGGCATCTACCGCTCGCAAGTCAAGGGGCGGCACAAGTTGGCCATCTGGACTCCACAGGATGCGCAGCGCAATATCTCCCGCTGGTTTGCTCAGGGCAAACCCTGCCCCGCGGCTCTTGTCATCGGGGCGGATCCGGCCTTCTATCTGGCTGCGGGCTCCAAGATGCCCTATGGATTTGACGAGAGCGAGGCGGCAGGGGGACTGCGCGGCGAAGCCGTGGAGCTGATTTCATGTGAGACCGTGCCGCTGGAGGTTCCCGCGACCGCCGAGATCGTCATTGAAGGCGAGTTCCACCCTGGAGATCTGGAGCCGGAGGGACCCTTTGGTGAATTCACCGGTTATATGGCGGCGTCCTCTGTGCCAATGCCGGTTCTCACCGTTACCTGCATCACCCATCGGCGCGATCCCATCGCCCTCGGACTTAGCGCCCAGTTTCCTTTGAGTGAAAGCTCTATCCTGCGCCAGGCCACGCGCGAGGCTTCGGTTTTCAAGCACATGCGCCATGAGTTGATGTTTGATTGGGTGCGTGATTTTCATTTTCCCGTCTCCGGCGGGACCTGGGGATGGAGCTGGATCAAGATCCGCAAAATAGGCGGGCCACAGGTGGAGCGGGCGGTGGCGGCTTTGATCGCCTATATGGGAACCGGGGCGGGAAAGTGGATCGTGGTTTGCGATGATGACGTGGATATCCGCGATCCTTTCGCGCGCGAATGGGTGCTCTCCTATCGCGTCCGGCCGGAGCATGACATCAGAGTCGTAGATGGGGTCGATGCCATGCCTTTGGATCCCTCAGCCGGATCGCCGGAGGAGACGGCCAAGAGGGGCCGGGGCGGACTCAGCGGCCGTGTCGTCATCGACGCGACCTATAAGTGGCGCTATCCGGAGATCTCCCTGCCGCCGCGGGAGATGCTTCAGCAGGTCCGTCAGCGATGGCAGGAGGATGGCCTGCCGCCGCTGGGAGAATTATGGTTTCCCTGCGAGTGGCGCTAGGGAGTCGAAATTTATCGTAAGGGGCGAAGCGAAAAATGGCCTTTAAAGATTTGCGCGAATTTATTGCCGAGTTAGAGAAGCGCAGTCTCCTCAGCCGGGTAAAGAAAGAGGTGGACTGGAATCTGGAAGTCGGCGCTATCATGAAGCGCGTCTTCGACGCCGGCGGTCCGGCCGTTGTCTTTGAACGGGTCAAGGACAGCGACGTTCCCCTCCTCTCCGGCGCCATGGGGACTTATGAGCGGTACGCGATCGGCATCGATTGCGCCAACGACATCCGCTCTATCCTGGCGAAAATACTAGACGCTGTTGGAAAACCGACGGTGCCGGTCGCCGCCGCTCGCGGCGCCTGCCAGGAGAACGTCCTGCGGGGGAAAGAGATCGATCTCTATCGCTTTCCCACGCCCCACTGGCATCCCCTGGACGGCGGCCGCTTCATCGGGACTTTGGGTGTCGTAATCACAAGGGACCCGGAAACTGGAAAGCGCAACATGGGAATCTACCGGGAGCAGATATTGGATCGGGACAAGACCGGCCTCCTTGCCGCCCAGCACGTTGGGATTACGCTTCAGAAATACCGGGCCATGAAGCGGCCCATGCCGATCGCCACCTGCATCGGCGTGGACCCTGCTATTCTGGCGGCAAGTTGTCTACAGCTCCCGCTGGGTGAAGACGAGTTGGGCATCGCCGGCGCCCTTCGAGGCGAGCCGGTGGAGTTGGTCCAGTGCAAGACCGTCGATCTCCAGGTGCCGGCGTCGGCCGAGATCGTCCTTGAGGGAAGCATCCCGCCTGACGATGCGCAGTGGATGGAGGAGGGACCCTTCGGAGAATTCACCGGCTACTACGGCGGCGATCGAATGAAACGCCCGACCATCTACCTCAGTGCCGTGACCCATCGCGATCGTCCCATCTATCAGGGAACCTTTGAAGACGCCCCTCCGAACGAGAGCGCGGTGCTGCGCACCATCGGTCACACCGCCGGCCTTTGGGAGAAGTTAAAAAAGACCGGCGTGCCCGGGATCAAGGATGTTTTTCTGCGTGGCTGCGCCTCCTTTATCGCCGTTATCTCTCTTGAGCGGCAGTATTACGGCGGCCATGCAAGACAGGTGATCGATGCGGTTTGGGCGGTGGCTGGCGGCGTCAAGTGGGTGATCGTCGTGGACGGGGACATCGACGTCTTCGATTGGGAGCAGGTGGAGTGGGCCTTGTCGACCCGCGTGCAGCCTCACCGGGACATCGTCATCAGCGACGAACGGGAGCGTGGGCTTCATTTGGATCCCTCCATCCCGCCGGAGGTTCGCCCATATCCGATCAATCAGAGCTCCCGCATCGGCATCGATGCCACGACGCAGTTCAAGGGCTTCGCGTGGCCTGACCCGGTCCAATCGACGGCGGAGACAATGGCCGCGGTCAAGGCGCGGTGGAAGGAATATGGAATTTCTTAGGACCGAACAACCAATCGCGCTGGTAGTTTAACAGGGGAAGATAGCTATGGCTTATGCCGACCTGAGAGAATATCTCGCCGCTTTGGAAAAACGGGGAAAGTTTCACCATGTAAAGGCCGAGGTCGATAAAGATTGGGAGATAGCCGCAGTCTGCCGGCGGGTCTTTCAAAAAATTCCATCGGCGAAGCGCCCCGTAATGCTCTTCGATCGGGTGAAGGGGTTTAGTATTCCAATTCTGGTGGGATCGCTGGGGGCTTCTCCTGAAGTTTACTCGATAGCCCTTCAGTGTCCGGTTGAGGAGATCGGGAAGCGGTGGGAGGAGGCCCAACTCCACCCCATCAAACCTGTTCGGGTCTCAAACGGCCCGTGCAAGGAGAAAATCCTTAAAGGCGAAGAAGCCGACCTGACGATTTTTCCTCATCCCATCTGGACCGTTGAGCACGATCCGGGTCCGTATATCACCGCCCCGTGCATCGTCAGCAAAGACCCGGATACCGGGATCACCAACGTGGGCACTTATCGGTTGCAGGTTAAGGAGAAAAGGAAGCTCGGCCTCTGGGCTGCTGAAGCGCAGCATCTCTCCGCGCATCGGCGCAAGCATGAAGCTAAGAAGCAGTCGATGCCGGTGGCGGTGGTGTTGGGGGCGGAGCCGACGATCGAGATGGTTTCGGTGACCAAGTTCAGCCCTACCATCGGCGAGTTCGACATCGCCGGAGGGCTCAGGAGAGAAGCCGTGCCTTTGGTGCCCTGTGAGACAGTGCCTTTGGAGGTTCCAGCCAGTGCCGAGATCGTCATCGAGGGAGAGATCCCGTATGGCGTGCGCGAGCCCGAAGGGCCTTTTGGCGAGTACACCGGCTACATGGGCGCCGGCGGTGACCTGCCCATTATCCAGGTGACCTGCATCACCCACCGCAATCGCCCTATTTACCGCGCTTTCTTCAGTCAGATGCCGCCATCGGAGTCGAGCTGCATCCGGCGCACCGGATGGGAACAATCCATGCTCAAGCACTTGAAGGGCGATTTGGGCCTTCCGGTTTGCGATCTCCACCTGCCCGAGAGCAGCGGGGCAGCCGGATGGATGATTGTCTCGATAAAAAAAGCTCTTCCCTGGCAGGTCAAAGAGGTGGTCCACGCGGCCATGGGATTCGCTTCGCCCTTCGGCAAGTTCATCGTGGTGGTGGATGACGATGTGGATGTGCGCGATCACGCCCAGGTGGAATGGGCCATGAGCTTTCACGTTCAGCCGGAAAAGGATATCGACATCGTGCGCGGCGTGAAGGCGATCGGTCTGGATCCATCGCAGGCCCCGCCCGACGTGCCGCAGGGACATCCCTCACGCTTGACAAGCTCTAAGGCGATTATCGATGCGACCCGCAAGCATGCGTTTCCCCCCTTGGCCCTTCCTCCCGATGGACACTTACGCACGGTGGATGCGCAATGGGAGAAGTATGGATTGCCGCCGCAGGAGGTTTAAAACGTTCGAGCCGTTCAACAGGAGGAATTCATGTCGGTAAATCAGCGCGCCTCCATGACCATCGGCGTTGCCTATCGCCCGTCGCTCCGGGGGCTGATCGACGGCACGGTGAAACCCGAGGGCATCGATCTCACTTGCGTCACCGACTTTCCCGAACCCTCGACCATCGTCCGGCATGATCGCATCCTCGAAGGCAAGCTCGACGGTGGAGAGCTTTCCATGTCATTCTACATCGAAGCTAAAACACGAGGAGCGCCGCTCATCGGCATTCCCGTCTATCCCAATCGCTCTTTCCGCCATCGAAGCATCTACTGCCGGGACAGCGCAGGCATTAAGAAGCCTTCGGATCTGAAGGGGAAGAGGGTGGGGCTTCACGTCTATGCGGCCTCCACGATGATATGGGTCCGGGGTATCCTGCGCGACGAGTTCGGCATTCATCCTCAGGATATTCAGTGGCACACGTTGAGCACCCAGGGCGCCGAGGGCGCGATTCAAGCCGGTGTTTCGATCACGCTCATCCCGTCGCCGGGTGCCGCCGATTTCAACGAATACATCGCCCAAATGGTCCTGCGCGGCGAGTTGGACGCGGCCGTAGGTCCGGTCAACATTACGCGGCCGGGCATCTCCCGCCTCTTTTCAAACTTCGCCGAGGTCGAGACCGAGTACTACCGCAGGACCAGCATCTATCCCATCATTCACACGGCAGTTGTCAACGAGCGCATCGCCCGCGATAATCCCTGGGTGCCGCGAAATCTTCTCGAAGCCTTGCGAAAGGCGGCAGCCCTGACGCCGCAGTATGCGGCCTTAGGAAAGCTGCCCCAGGGCGACAAAGAGATATGGGAACAGGACAGACCTATCCTGGGAGGAGACGATCCCTACGCCTGGGTGATGGGGGCAAAAGAGCGGCGGGCGATCGAGGCTTTCCTGGATTACCTTGTTCTCGACGGCGTGATTCAAACAAAGCCCAGCGTGGACTCCCTCTTTCCGATCACTTAGTCCCGGCAGGATTGTACGATGACCAGCCACGTTGGAAGGGCAGCTTAGTTTTATGGCCCTGATCCTGAATGACGCAGACGTAAAGGCATTGAATCCGCCGATGGACGGAGCGATCAAGGTCATCGAGAGATGTTTTCAACTCCAGGCATCGGGAGAGGTCACCAACCATCCGCGCGTGCACCTGCCGTATCCACCCAGCGGCCATTCTGAGCGGCGCGCGGGTTTTGGCGAGCGCACACTGCGCGTATTGCCGGCGATTGTGCCGGCCTTCGACGCCGCGGGTTTTCGCACCTATGCCATCGGGCCGAGAAAAAGCGGCGAAGCCAGCGCCTTGCTCGTTCTTTTTAGTTTTGAAGACATGACGCTTAAAGCCATCATCAACGACACCTGGCTCCATTACATCCGCACCGGTGCGCCGGCCGGGGTGGCGGCGAAGTACCTGTCCCGCTCCAGCATCGACACCCTGGGGGTCATCGGCACGGGACGGATCGCGCGCCGGGCGGCGGAGGCGGTAGCCTGCGTGCGTAAATTTCGGCGCATCAAAGTTTACAGCCCGAGCCCGGAGCATCGTCTGAGCTATGCCAGGGATATCGGAGAACTCCTTCGTGTCGAGGTGGAGTCGGAGGAAAGTCCCAGGACAGTTGTGGAGAGCGCGGATATTCTCATCACGGCGACCAACGCGCATCGTCCGGTTTACGACGGCGACTGGCTTGAACCCGGCGTGCTCGTGATCTCGCTGGCGCCGGGCGAAGTGGATGTGAAGACCTTGGAACGGGGGCGTTTTTTCTCGACCTGGAAAGAGCAGGCGCTCCACGATCGACCCTCCCGGGAACCCTTCAAAACTTTGGAGGCCCAGGGCCGGCTTGTCGAGTTTGAAGAGAAATGCCAGGAGTTCCACGACGTGGTTAGCGGCACTCTGCCGGGTCGGACAAACGATGAGGAGATTATCACCTGCCTGGTGCCGGCTTCTTCCGTCTGGGATCCGGCTATGGCCTCGTGGGTTTACGGACTTGCGCGAGCGAAAGGCATCGGCACGGAGATGTCGATATAAAATCCTGAAATTCAATCTGGTGCGCCCGCCGAGAATCGAACTCTAACCCGTTGAGATTCCGAAACTTCGACCTTTCAAGTGTGGAAGTTGACCTGCGCCTCCGCTGGAGGAGCGAAAAGGCAGGAGAGAGTAACCAGCAGTGCCGCAAAGAATTTACTTTTCATAGAACGCCATTTGTGGCTATGGCCTTCTACGGGGTAGCAATACGGCCATCAAAGCAACGCTGACAAAAGAGAGCAGACCGAGAAGCCAGAATATCGTGGAGAGTTCCGCCATTAGTAAGAGCAGGCCGACAACGGAGGTCGAGACGGTCTTCGACACTTCTTGAAGGAGCCGATCGAAGGAGACGATTCCCCCACGCAGCTCCGGCGGCGTATTCTGTGTCAGGAGACTCTTCTGCATGGGCGAGATCACGCCATTGGCAAGACCGTAAAAGAAAAGCGCGGTACCGACGAGCCATACGCCCGGCATGAACGGGACGGCGACTAGGGCGATGCCGCTGACCACAAACGCAAGGAACAGGAGCCGTGCCTTGTCATGGCCGGTGGCCAAACGGCCCGCCTGACTCGATGTCAGCATGGCTCCGGCTGCAAAGAAGGCGTAAAGCAATCCTGCCGTGGCAGTGCTGATCCCGTGGCTGCGCACTAAGAAGAGGGGAAAGTAGGTGAGAAAACCGTAGTCAAGAAAGAAGCGGAGAAAACCGGCAGAGAATGCGACTAACAGACGCGGGTGACGGGTGAGGCGGAGCATGTATCCAAGGTAAGTCCAGGTTCCGCTATTCACACTTCCCTTTGTCTCAGGCATCCACAATAAAACCATCAGCCCAAGGGGAACCACGAGAATATAGAGGACGAACGGCCAGAACCAGGCGATCGCGGCTAATATTCCGCCCAGGGGAGGAAAGACCAAGTAGGCCACTCGGTCGAGGAAGACCTTGAGCCCTTGGCCGCCTACCTCGTTGTCGCCTTCCAGGAGGTCGCCGATGAGGACTACGGTTAGAGGGATGACCGCGCTGAAGCCTATCCCTTGAACGGCCCTGAGTATGAGAACCCAACCGAATGTCGGCGCGAAGGCAATAGCCGCTCCACTGAAGCCAAAAAGGAGAAGGCCCCCTGCGAGTAGGAGCCGCCGCCCGTAGAGGTCAGCAACGATACCAAAAAGAGGCGCGAGGATAATCGCGGGCCCCGTGTATACCGTCATGACCAAGCTCAGGGCCGAGTCGCTTATTCCAAGCGGCTCTATCATTGCCGGAAGCCCCGGCTGGATGAAGTTGACGCCCATCATCAGCGCCATGCTCGAAGCAAAAACCAGCGTAAGGGCTCTGCGCTTCGCTGGTGCCAGCTCGCCTAGACCGAAAAGAACGGCGATGGACGGCGCCTGCATGGCTGCAAATCTAGTGTAGGGCCGTTTTCGAGTCAATGATGTGTCTTTGAGAATCTCGAAGTATTCTAGACGGTCGTGCGCGCCACTCGGCTTTTTCCTTCATAATCGCCGATCCAAACTCCGATACTGGATCGCCTCGGAGACGTGGGCGGGCTGGATGTCTTCGGAGCCTGCGAGGTCGGCGATGGTGCGGGCGACTTTTAAGACGCGGCTGTAGGCGCGGGCGCTTAAGCCCAGTTTATTGATCGCCACTTCCAGCAATTTTTCCGCTTCCTGTTTCACGGCGCAGTAGCGCTTGATGTCCCGCGTTCCCATCTGCGCGTTGGCGTGGAGGCCCTTTTTCTGAAACCGGGCGAGCTGGACCAGGCGGGCGCGGTTAACGCGCTCGCGGATCGCCGACGACGGCTCGCTGGCGTCTTTACTTGCAAGCTCCTGGTAGCGCAGCGCCGGGACTTCAACTTGAATGTCGATTCGATCGAGCAACGGGCCGGAGACGCGCGAGCGATAGCGTTGAATCTGCGGCGGCGTACAGCCGCATTCTTTCTGTGGATCGGTGAAGAAGCCGCAGGGACACTCCCGCGTTGCCTTTTTGCCATCTGACCCTGAAGGTCCCAAAACCTTTACCTCCGAAATATCCCAGGACTCTCAAGACCTTAGGGTGCCATATTAGGAAGCGGAGATTAGAGCCAGGACTCCTCTAAAAAGACGTTGCCAACGCGATAGGGGTTAGAGTCATTTGCTCCAATAAAGGAGAAAAAAGCGGGCGCTTTTCCTACTTTTGAAATCCATAGGCGCTTTCGTTACGCGCCCTATAGGCCTCTCAAAAACCTTTAGAAATCCGTAGATTAGTCATGGTCTAAGGAAGATCGTTCGTACATGGCACGGAGATTGCGCGATGATAGGCAGCAAGCCGTGACAAGATTGGACTTGTGAATCTAGCACTCACAATTTGGTGTGGATTGGCTCGTTAGAGTCCACTTAGAGGAGTCGCCCAATAAACACAGATACTCTCTCGTAGTCGATCACCTTGACAACCTTTGAGCTTGGTGCTTCGAGTCGAGATGAGTCGAATCATCCATGAGATTCGGTCTTTGTGGCCAAACTTAAAATTACATTCGCATGTTGGGATCATCCTCGCCTTCGCCCCATCATCGACGGGTTGATTCAAGCTGAGGGGATCGATCTCAACTGTCTCTCCCTTTCTCCAGTCGAGATCTTTTGGCGCATGCTCAAATATGAGGATTTTGATGCCTCGGAGATATCTTTATCCGCCTACATCATTGACCAATGTTCCGCGAGGCCTCGTTTTATTGCGCTCCCATTCTTTCCCCTGCGCGTGTTCAGACATTCGGCTCTTTTTATAAACAGAAATGCCGGGATCCGAACTCCTGAGGATCTCAAGGGTAAAAAGATCGGCGTCCCAGAGTATCATCTAACAGCAGCGCTCTGGGTAAGGGGTTTCCTCCAACATGATTATGGTGTCTCTCCTGAGGATGTCGAATGGTACCTGGGCGGGCTAGAGGAAACCGGAAGGAAGAAGCGGATCGAAGAGGAACTCCCGAAAAGGATCCGCGTCCATGAAATCCCACCGGATCAAACACTCAGTGATATGCTTGAACGGGGCCTGATTAGCGCGCTTATCAGTCCCCACAGGCCCCTTTGTTTCCTGAAAAACACCGGCAATGTTGGTCTTCTCTTCCCGAATTTCAAAGAAGTTGAAATGGACTATTTTCGCAGAACCGGTATTCTCCCGATCATGCATACGGTTGTGATGAAGCGAGAGATATACGAGAGAGAACCCTGGGTTACGCAGAGTTTGTACAAAGCGTTGGTGAAAGCGTCGTCTTCTGTTGAATCGACCCTGTTTCACAGCGCGTTGAGATATACGCTTCCTTGGGTGCAACAAGATTGGGAGGAAGCTCAAAAGCTTTTTGGCACGGAGATCTTTCCTTCAGGAGCGGCGTCTAACTGGAAGACGCTGGAAGCAGCAGCCCTGTACTCCTACGAGCAAGGCCTGGCGACCCGCAAGCTTAGACCGGCAGAGCTTTTCGCGCCCAACACTTTGGAGCAATGCAAAGACTGACGAGAATGGCTTACAGAAAGGCACGGACACAATGTCTTACTTTTCGATATTCACAGCGGTAACCCTTATTTTGGCGCTTTTTCCTCCGGTTTCGGCAAAAGAGCC
>MGSS01000126.1 GCA_001798595.1 Deltaproteobacteria bacterium RIFCSPLOWO2_12_FULL_60_19
GGAGCCGCCGGTGCTGGAGGGCCTCTCCCCTCTCTGGGCGCGCAACAGCTGCATGCACTGCGAGTTTCCGGCCTGCGCCGCGGTCTGCCCGGTGGAAGCGATCACGAAGTACGAAGAGGGACCGGTCGTCATCAATCAAGACCTCTGCATCGGCTGCGAGTACTGCGTCTACGCCTGCCCGTGGGGCGTCATCTCCAAGAACGATCTTACTCACAAGGCGGAGAAGTGCACGATGTGCAGCGACCGGATGAGCGAGGACAAGAAACCGTTTTGCGTCCAGGCCTGTCCCGCCGATGCGCTCGACTTCGGCCTGCAAGAGGAGATATCCGCCAAAGCCAAAACGCGGGCGGAAGCGGCGAACGGCTACGTTTACGGCGACAAAGAGGCCGGCGGAACACAGGTGCTCTACGTGCTGAAGGAGAAAAAAGAGAGCTACGGCGTCCGCGCGGTCGGGCCGCAAAAATATCCTCGGCACAAAATCCCTCTGGGTCTGATGTTGAAGGATCTGTTCACGCTCCGCTGCGGCGTCCCGGGCAAGCTGCGCGCGCTCTATCTCGCGGTCATCCATCCTGGCCGTCTCATTTACCGCTACTGGCCGTGGCGCAGCGCAAATTAGAAAGGACCTCCGGCATGGCGAACACCACCGAGTTTTTCCCTAAACAGCGCGCTACCCGATTGCCCGGCGGCTACATGGGCAGGATTCTGCGCGTCGATCTCACCAGCGGGTCACTGAGAGATGAAAATCTTCCCGAAGAGCCGCTGCTCAAACAATTCATCGGCGGCCAGGCGCTGGCGAGCTATATCTTGCTCAAAGAGATTCCGCTCGACGCCAAGCCCTACGGGCTGGAGAACAAAGTCGTCATGATGACCGGGCCGATCACCGGCACCGGCTTCACCCCCGGCGGGACGAAAGTTACCGCCGTTTATCTTAGCCCGTTGACCAACCACACGCTGGGGCGCGGCGCGGCGAGCGGCTTCTGGGCGGTCTATCTCAAAGCGGCCGGCTACGACGGGATCATCGTCGAGGGCGCGGCGGCGAAACCGACTTATCTCTTTATCAACGACGGCAAGCCCGAACTGCGCGACGCGAGCAGCGTGTGGGGCAAGGGCGCGACCGAGACCGAGGACCTGCTTCGAGCGGAAGTCGGAATCAAAGACGCCAAGGTGATGTGCATCGGCCCGGCGGGAGAAAATCTCGTCCACGCGGCGATGCTCTGCAACGACTACAACCACAACGCGGCGCACAGCGGCGGCGCGGTCTTCGGCTCGAAGAAACTGAAAGCGATCGTCGTCTACGGCACGGCGCGGCCGCCGCTCCACGACCGGGCGGCATTGATCGAAGCGGGCCTCAGATGGAGAAAGACATTGATGGTGCGGCACGAGGCGGAGAAAAGGACCGCGGGCCACGCCGTCGATCTCGGCGCCGCGCCGAATTTCAATTTCCGCAGCACCGTTATCGAAGAGAGCCATATCGAAGGCTTCGACAAAAACCGCGTGACGCTGCGGCCCTGTTTTCAGTGCCAGCGGCTCTGCCCGTGGGACGTCGAGCTGAAAGCGGGAAATCACAGCGGCACGGTCGGCCACTTCAACGCCGGCAGCGAGTGGCTCGACACCTTCTACAATCTCGGCGTGCGCGGCAATGACGCCCTCTATCTCGCCCAGCGGATCAACGATCTCGGCATCGAGTGCAGCCATTTCTCCTGCGGCGTCGGCGTCGCCTTCGAGGCCTGGGAAAAAGGCTTGCTCGACGCGCAGAAGACCGGCGGGCTTAAATTCGAGTGGGGCAACGTCGAGGTCGTCGATCGGCTGCTCGACATGACGGCGCGGCGCGAAGGCTACTGGGGAAATCTCCTGGCCGAAGGTCCGGTCGAGGTGGCCGCGGCGATCGGCGGCGACGCGCCCGAGTGGATCGTCCACACGAAAAAGGGAACGCCGGCGCTGCACGACTGGCGGCCGCACTTCGGGCAGATGATCCGCGAGATCGTCTCGAGCGGCGGCATGAAGCCGCAAGGCGGCGGGTCGATCAACCCCCCGCCGGATCTCAAGTATCGCGAGAAGTGGGGGCCGCTGGATCGGGACAATCCCGCCGGTTGGTCCTGGTCGAACGCGCTCTCCGAGCAGTACCGCCAGTTCTGCGGCCTGATCGGCGGCTGCTGGTTCGCGCAGATGCACATGAAGCCGGACGGCATTAAAAGCATCGTGGATTCTTTCAACGCGACGACGGGATGGGACTTCGACATCGACCAGGCGCTGGAGGCCGGCCATCGTAGCGCCATGCTGCAGAGCATCTTCGGCACGCAGCGCGGCTGGATCGCGGAGCACGATTGGAAAGACGTCGGGCCGCGATTTCTCGAGCCGGTGCCGGACGGCAAACACAAAGGTTTCACCATCGCCAAGTGGCTGCCCGACATGGTGTACGAGTATCACCGCTTGATGGGCCGGCACGAGAGAACCGGCCGCCCTTACATGGACACGCTCAAGAAGCTCGGCCTTGAGGAGTTCAAGGAGTGGGCGCAACTGGATTGAGGAAAGAATGACCGCCGAGAGCGACTTGAGAGAGAAGCTAGCCGCCTGCGCGCGCATCTACGCGATGCAGGGGATGTTGGGACTTTTCGGCCACGTGAGCGCGTACGATCCCGAGGCCGGAAAGATTTTTATCACGCCGGGCATGGGCTCCGACAAGGCGAAGCTCCGCGCGACCGACATGGTCGTCATGGACCTCGACGGCAAAGTGGTCGAGGGCGACGGCCGCCCGCCGGTGGAGTGGCCGATCCACACGGCGCTCCACGCCGCGCGCAAGGACGCTCTGGCGGTCGCGCACCTTCACTCTCCCTATGCGACGCTCTTCGCCATCGCCAAGCGCAAGTTTCGCCCCGTTACGCTGCAAGGGGCGATCTTCAGCAGCGGCGTGCCGCTCTACAACGAAGCCCATCTCATCACGACGCCGGAGCGCGGGAAGCGGCTGGTTGAAGCGATCGGGAACCAGCGCGCGAGCCTCCTGCGCGCTCACGGCATCGTCGTGGCGGGAAAAAATCTGGCTGAAGTCCTTTACGCCTCGCTGATTTTGGAAGACGATTCCAAAAAGAGTTTGCAAGCGGCGACGTTGGGCAAGTTGAGCTTCGTCAGTCCGGAAGAGTCCCAGGCATTCGGGGCGGAGATTGCATTGGCCCGCCGCGCGCAGCGGGCGTGGGACTATTTTTCCCATCTTGAGGCGCGCTGGGACCGGCAGCCGGCTACGGGAAAGATGGAACTCTTCCCGTAGGGATTGGAATCAGGGATTAGGGGTTAGGAATTAGGGTTCGGATTGGCCAATTCCCAACCCCTAATTCCTAATCCCGAAGGCATTACTATGAACGAGCGAGTTCGTCTTTACGCCGGCACGCAGCACGGGCTGATCGTCTGGCGATCGAACAACGGCGGCTGGGAAGAGGTCAGCCGCGGCTTTCGCGACGGCATCATCGACTCGATCGCCGGCTGTCACCGCGCGCCCGAGTGCGTTTTTGTAGGCGTCACGCACGACGGCCTCTACCGGACGCAGGATGGAGGAAAGCAGTGGACGAAAGTGCTGGAGGGCGATATTCGCTCAGTCGCCGTCGATCCGACCAATGACGATGTGATTTATACCGGCACGGAGCCGGCGCAGCTGTTTCGCAGCGAAGATCGCGGCAAGAGCTGGAAAGAGCTGCCCGGGCTCCTGAAGCTGCCGGAAGCGGTCCGCAAAAACTGGACCTTTCCCCAACCGCCGCACCAGGGCCACATCCGAAATATTTTTATTCATCCCAACAACCCGAAGATCCTCTACCTCTGCATCGAGCATGGCGGCATTGTCCGCAGCTTCGACCGCGGCGAGAGCTGGGAGGACGTGAGCGGCGGCATCGACTATCTCGACATCCACGTGATCTCCAGTTTACCCGGCGAGCTCAGCCCCTATTACGTCGCCACGGCGCGCGGCTTTTATACCAGCGAGGAGCCGGCGCGCGGCTGGGTTCGCGCTGAGAACGGATTTACGCGCGATTACTTCCACGATTTTCTCTTCCTGCCTCCGGCGCGCGCCGGTGGGAATCCGACGATGCTGATCGCGACGGGGGATAAATCGCCCGGCTTCTGGCGGCGGGAGAATCGCGGCGCCCGCGCGGCGATCTTCAGGAGCGACGACTGCGCCCAATCCTGGCAGCGCCTGGAACGCGGCCTGCCGGAAAATCTCGATTTGATGGTCTGGGCGCTGGCGCACCACCCGTATGATCCGAACACCGTCTTCGCCGGTCTGGGCCTGGTGGCCCGCGGACACGCTTCCGGCAGCGGCGGCGCGGGACAGCTTTTGGTGACGCGCGATCGAGGCGAAAGCTGGCAGGAGCTGCCGATTCAGCTACCGGCGGATCGAGTGCTCTGGGCTGCCGCCGATTGAAGGGAGAAAAAACGATGGTTAGCAGAATCCTCTTGCTCTCTATGGCGTTCTTGGCATCTGTGGGTCTCGCCGACCCTGCGGCAGCCCAGACGGCGCTCAAAAAAGTCCGCATCGGCCTGTCATCGACCAACGTGTCGTTTCTGCCGATGTTTGCGGCCTACCATAAGGGCTTTTATCGCGAGGAGGGGATCGAGCTTGAGATCATCTCTATCGCCGCCAACCTTGCGAGCACCGCGGTGCTTGCCGGCGATCTCGACTACAACGGCGCCGTGACCGGCGTTATCGGCGCCGCGGTTCAGGGACGGCCGGTAAGAGTGGTGATCTTCACCGTAGACCGGCCGTTGCTGTTTTTGGCGAGCAAAAAGGAGATCAAAGAGCCGGGCCAGCTCAGGGGCAAGAAGATCGCCGGGAGCTCGCCGGGAGGCTCGGCGACGCTGCTGGCCAATCAGGCCCTGAGACATTTCGGTCTGGAGCCGGGAAAGGATGTCACGGTCCTCCCAATGGGAGGCACGGCCGCCAGCCGATTCGCGGTCTTGGAGTCCGGCGCTGTCGATGCCTCGCTCCTCTCGTTGCCCGAGATCATTTTCGCTCAGGAGAAGGGCTACAACGAATTGCTGTTTCTCGGCGACGTCGTCGAAATGCCGCAGAACGGATTCGGCACGTCGGAGAAGAAGATCCGGGAAAATCCCGATGAGGCCTACCGGATGGTCCGCGCGACGCTCCGCGGCCTATCCTTCGTATGGGACGCGAAAAGCAACGAGCAAGTCCTCGACATCATCATGAAACAGTGGAAGATCAACAACCGCGGCATGGCTGCGGAGATGCTGCGCCATACCCGCCGCGTCCTTACGAAAGACGCGCAGGTCAAGCCCGAGTCCGTCCAGTTACTGATCGACCTCCAGCGCGAAAGCGCGAAGGTCGCGCGGCCGGTGACCGTTGCGCAGGTGGTAGACTACAGCTTTGTGGACAAGGCGAGAAAAGAGTTGGGGCTGGCGCGCTAATGTTCCTGTCGGTGCGACGCGCCGGCTTCCAGCGCCTCTCTCAGCGTGAACGAGCCGGCATAGAGCGCGCGTCCGACGATGACGCCGGCGACGCCTTCCCGCTCGACCTCTTTGAGCCGGCGGATATCGTCCAACGCGGCCACGCCGCCGGAGGCGAAAATAGGGATCTTAACCGCGCGGGCGACGCGCAGCGTGTCTTGGACGTTCACTCCCTCGCGCGTCCCGTCGCGGCCGATGTCGGTGTAGATGATGGTCGAGGCGCCGTCCGCTTCGCAGCGGACCGCCAGCTCCACGGCGTCCATCGAGGTATCCTCTTTCCAGCCCTTGACTGCGACCTGTCCGGCGCGCGCGTCGATGCCGACGACGATTTTTCCCGGAAACTTCGAGCAAGCCTGCTTGAGGAAATCGCGATTCTCATAGGCCGCGGTGCCCAGAATGACGCGCGCGATGCCGAGCGCGAGCGCCTCTTCGACGGCTTCGAGCGAGCGCAGGCCGCCGCCCAGCTGGACCGAGACGCCAAAGCCCATGCAGATCGCCGCCACCGCCTGCTTATGCACCGGGCGGCCTTCGACCGCGCCGTTCAGATCGACGACGTGGAGCCATTCGGCCCCCTGCTCCACCCAGTGTTTCGCCGCCTCCACGGGGCTCGCGAAGTAGACCGTCTCTTTGTCCATCTCCCCCTGGTAGAGGCGAACGCACTGGCCGTCTTTGATGTCGATCGCCGGAACGATGAGCACTCCGTCACCTCAATTCAAAATGCAAAAGGCAAATTGCAAAAAGTAAAATGAACCGTTGAAAAACTCTTTCGTCGCCCTTCGACGAGCTCAAGGTGACCGGCACAATGTGTGACAGCACATAACTCGACCGTTCGTGCTGAGCTTGTCGAAGCGCGAATACGGTCCCTAAAACTTTGCATTTTTCACTTTGCAATTTTCATTGGCTGAGATCCCTCCGCGAATCGCGCGAAGTTTGCGAGGATGCGCAGCCCGACCTTCTGGCTCTTCTCCGGGTGAAACTGGCAGGCGAACAGATGATCAGTCGCCACGCTGGAGGCAAACGACCCGCCGTAAGAGGTCGTCGTGGCGACCAGCGCGGCGTCCTCGGGCATGACATAAAAAGAGTGGACGAAGTAGAGATAATCCCCGTCGGCAATGCCGTCCAAAAACGGCGACGGCTTTTTTTTCTCGACGACGTTCCAGCCCATGTGAGGCACTTTAAGGCCGTTCTCCGCGCGGAAGCCGACGACGCGACCGGGAAAAATATCGAGCCCTCGCTGAAGCCCGAACTCCTCGCTCTCGGTGAACAGGAGCTGAAATCCCAGGCAGATGCCGAGGAAGGGCTTCTTCCCGCGCACGACGTCGCGAATCGGCTCGATCAGGCCGTAGCGCCTCAGATTGTCCATGCAGGCGTTGAACGCCCCGACGCCGGGGAGCACGACGCCGGCGGCGGCGAGGATCGTCTGCGCGTCCCGGGTGATCTCCGCCCTGGCGCCGACGCGCTCGAACCCCTTCTGCACGCTGCGGAGATTTCCCATGCCGTAGTCGACGATCGCGATCATACCCCGATCCAATCCTTTGGTTTTACCGTACCGCCCTCGGTAACACTTAAAGATATAGCCCTCTGCCTCATTGTCACCCCAACCCCTTTTTTTGGATCGGGGTCATAGGCTCCCTTTGGTGGACAAAACCCCCTTGATGCGTTGATCGACGCGCGTGGCCTTTTCCATCGCGCGCGCCAGCGCCTTGAAGCTGGCCTCGATGATGTGGTGCGGATTCTCCCCCTGGCTCACGTTGATGTGGAGATTCATCCCGAGCTGATTGGCGAAGGCCTGGAAGAATTCGTGTGGCAGATCGGTGTCGAAATCTCCCACGCGGCCGGACCGGATCTTCACGTTGTAGGCGAGATAAGGCCGGCCGCTCAGATCGACCACGACCTGGGTCAGCGCCTCGTCCAACGGGATAGTCGCCTCGCCGAAGCGGCTGATGCCGGCCTTGTCGCCGAGCGCCTGCTTGAAGGCCTGCCCGAGCGTGAGGCCGACATCCTCCACCGTGTGATGGTAGTCGACCTGAATATCGCCTTTGGCCTTGAGCTTGAGATCGAACAGGCCGTGGCGGGCGAAGATCTCCAGCATGTGATTGAAAAAGGGCATGCCGGTCTCGATTTCGGCGTTGCCGCTGCCGTCGAGATCGAGCTCGATGGAGATCTCGCTTTCTTTCGTCTTTCGCTCCGTTTTCGCAGTGCGTCCCATCGTCACCCCTCCTTCTTCTTAAACCTAACTTCAACCGCCCGCGCGTGATCGTCCAGCCCTTCGAGACGCGCCAGGCGAGTAATCTCCGGCGCGAGCGCGCTGAGCGCCTTCTTAGTCGCGTGGATGACGCTCGTCCGCTTGAGGAAATCGTACGTTCCGAGCGGCGAAAAGAAACGCGCGCTGCCGCCCGTTGGCAGTACATGGTTCGGCCCGGCCATATAATCGCCGAGCGGCGGCGTGGAGTAGGGGCCGATGAACAGCGCCCCCGCGTTGCGCACCCGATTCGTCCACTGCTCCGGCCGTTTCACGATCAGCGCGACGTGCTCCGGCGCGATCGCGTTGGCGATGTCCACCGCTTCCGCGAAGTTGCGGCTGACGATGATCGCCCCGTAGTTTTCCAAAGCCTTGAGCGTAATCGCGCGCCGCTTGGTCTCGCGGAGCTGCCGCTCCAATGCCTCGCGAACCCGCTCAGCGAGGACAAGGGACGGGGTGACGCAGAGCGCCGCCGCCAGCTCGTCGTGCTCGGCCTGCGACAGCATGTCCGCCGCGATATGATCCGGGTCCGCCGTCGCGTCCGCCAGCAAGAGGATTTCGCTCGGCCCGGCGATCGAGTCGATATCCACCGCGCCAAAGACCAGCCGCTTGGCCGTCGCCACGTAGATATTTCCCGGGCCGACGATCTTGTCAACCCTGGGGATCGATGCCGTGCCGAACGCCATCGCGGCAACGGCCTGCGATCCTCCGACGCGAAAAATCCGGTCCACGCCGGCGATGCGCGCCGCCGCTAGGATGAGATCGCTGTCTTCCCTGACGGGAGAGGTCATCACCACTTCTTTAACGCCGGCGACCTTAGCCGGAATCGCATTCATCAGTACCGTCGAAGGATAGGCCGCCTTCCCGCCGGGAACGTAGACGCCGGCGCGCTCAAGCGCCGTGATCCTCTGCCCCAGATAGAGGCCGAGCGAATCGCGATAACCCCAGCTCCGCTCCATCTGCCGGCGATGAAAGGCGGCGATTCGCTTCGCCGCGAGCCGAAGCGTTCTGAGATTGCGCTCGGGAACGTTGTTGACCGCGCGGTCCACCTCGCGCTTTGACACCTCGACCGTGCGGCGATTGAGCTTGATACCGTCGTAGAGCCGGGTGTAATGGAACAGCGCGCGATCTCCGTTGCGCCTGACCGCCTCGATGATCTCCGCGACGGTCCGCTCGACTCCGACTCCCCCTCCGTCCCGACGCTGCATGATCTTCTTGAGCGTGGCCTGAAAGCGCGGATCGCTTGTCTTAATTAACCGAATTTTCATCCCCCCACCATTTTCGATTTTAGATTTTGGATTTTAGATTACTCGGAGCTGATTTCAGATTTCCGGTTCCGGCCAATCTAAAATCGGCAATCGAAAATCTAAAATTCATTGTCCCTTGATCCTTTTGATCTCCGCTCCCAACGCCGAGAGTTTCCTCTCGATGTGCTCGTAGCCTCGATCCAGGTGATAAACCCTGGAGATCTCCGTCGTGCCGTTCGCGACAAGGCCCGCCAAGACCAGCGAGACGCTGGCGCGCAGATCGGTCGCCATCACCGGCGCGCCGGAGAGACTCGCCACGCCTCGCACCACGGCGCGATTTCCTTCGAGCCGGATATCCGCGCCCATCCGGTCCAGCTCCAGCGCGTGCATGAAGCGGTTCTCAAAAATATTCTCCGTAATCACGCTGACACCGTCCGCCACCGTCATCAGCACCATCATCTGCGCCTGCAGGTCCGTCGGAAAGCCGGGATAAGGCAGCGTCGTGATATCGACCCCCTTGACTCGCCCGTTGCCCTTGATTCGGACCTTATCCGGCTCCACCGAGCACTCGACGCCGGCCTCCCTCAGCTTGAGGACAAAGACGTCGAGATGATCCGGCCGGACGTCCCGCACGAGAACGTCCCCGCGCGTGAGCGCGCTCGCCACCATGAAGCTCCCGGCCTCGATCCGGTCGGGGATCACGCGATGCGACAAGCCGTGCAGCTCGCGCGCGCCTTCGATCTTGACGATGTCGCTCCCGGCGCCTTGAATCCGGGCGCCCATCCGGTTGAGCGCGGACGCGAGATCCTCTATCTCAGGCTCCTTCGCCGCATTCTCGATCACCGTCGAGCCTTCGGCGAGGGCGGCGGCCATCATGAGATTCTCCGTCGCGCCGACGGACGGCAGATCGAGATAAATTTTCGCTCCACGCAGCCGCTTGGCGCGCGCCTCGACATAGCCGTGTGTCATTTGAATCTCGGCCCCCAACTCCGCCAGCCCATTGAGATGGAGATTCACCGGGCGCGCGCCGATGGCGCAGCCGCCGGGGGTGGAGACGCGCGCCTCGCCAAAGCGGGCGAGCAGCGGCCCCAGGACTAAAAAAGAGGCGCGCATCGTCTTGACCAGATCGTATGGCGCCTCGAGCTTATCGACGCGACCCGCCGCGAGCGTCACCCGACCCGATCGCAGATCGCCGTCAACCTTAACGCCCAGCCCTTTGAGGAGCTTCAAGACGGTCTGGATATCCATCAGGTCCGGGATGCTCTCATAGCTGCACGGCTCCGCCGTCAACAGCGACGAGATGAGGACCGGCAGGGCGGCGTTCTTCGAGCCGCTCGCTCGCACCTCGCCCTCGAGACGCCGGCCGCCAGACACTAGAATCTTGTCCACCGAAACCGCCTTCCAATCGGATGTAAGCTCACGGGAGCTTGCGCGCGCTGACGACCCGATCCCTGCCCGAATAATCCCGGTAAACGCGGGCCAGCGTAAAACAGCCGGCGTCGGTGAAAAGACGCACGACCTCGTCGGCCATGTCCTCGCCGATCTCAAAGAGCACAAGCCCGCTCGACGCGAGATAGAGCCGTCCCGCTCGAACGATGCGGCGATAAAAATCCAATCCGTCCGGGCCTCCATCGAGCGCGACCCGCGGCTCGAAGTCGCGCACGTCGCGCGGCAGCCGATCGAACTCCTCGCTGCGAACGTAGGGCGGGTTCGAGACGATCATCTGGAAAAATCCCCGCCGCCCGGTGAGATAGGCCACCGCCTCGAAAAGATCACCCGCGCAAAAGTGAATCTTGTGCGCCACGCCATGACGGGAAGCGTTCGTCCGCGCGACTTCAAGCGCCGCCGGCGAAATATCGGTCGCCCATATCTCCGCAGCGGGCTTTTCTTTCGCCAGGCTTACCGCTATCGCCCCGCTTCCCGTCCCTAATTCCAAAATCTTAAATCCGAGTTCCAGAGTCGGCGCCTCTCCGATCAGTCCCACGGCCGTCTCCACCAACAGCTCGGTGTCGGGCCGCGGCACAAGCACCGCGGGCGTGACGAGAAAGTCGAGCGACCAGAACTCGCGCCGGCCGGTGAGATAGGCCACCGGCTCGCCTCGGCAGCGCCGCGCGATCAGCGAGAGAAAGCGCTCCTGCCGGTCGGCGGCCAGCGGCGCGTCGTAGTCGAGGTAGAGCCGTTCTCGCGTCACACCCAGGACGTGGGCCAACAGCGCCTCCGCGTCGAGCCTGGCGCTCTCGATGCCGGCGCGTGACAGCGCGCCAGCTGCCTGCTCGAGCGCCCGCCGGGGCGTGGCCGGCCGCCGGCCGAAGGCGGATAGCGTTTCAGGTTCTCCGTTCATTTGGTTTTAATTCGTCCCTTGCAGGGCCTCAGTCTGATAGTGCGTGTTCAGCGCGTCGAGCAGCTCCTCTATTTCTCCCTCGAGGATCCGGTCCAGCTTATAGAGGGTGAAATTGATCCGATGATCGGTCATTCGTCCCTGAGGAAAATTATAGGTCCGGATGCGCTCGCTCCGGTCGCCGCTGCCCACCATGAGCTTGCGCGTGGCCGCGATCTCCGAACGCTGTTCCTCCTGTTTCTTTTCCAGCAGCCGCGCGCTCAAAATCTTCAGCGCCTTGGCCCGGTTTTTATGCTGCGACTTTTCGTCCTGGCACGAAACCACCAGTCCCGTGGGAATATGCGTCATCCGGACCGCAGAGTCGGTGGTATTGACGCTCTGCCCGCCGGGTCCGGAGGCGCGAAAGACATCGACCTTGAGATCTTTGGCCTCGATCCCCACTTCGACTTCGTCGGCCTCGGCGAGCACCGCTACGGTGACGGTGGAAGTATGGATGCGGCCCGAGCCCTCGGTTACAGGAATCCGCTGCACCCGGTGAACGCCGCCCTCGAACTTGAGCCGGCTGTAGGCGCCTTTCCCCTCCACGAGCAGGATGATTTCCTTCAAGCCGCCAAGGCCCGTGGGGTTTGAGCTCATCACCTCGACCCTCCATCCTCTGCCCTCCGCGTAGCGCGTGTACATGCGCGAAAGCTCGGCGGCAAAGAGCGCCGCCTCTTCTCCGCCGGTACCGGCGCGAATTTCGAAGATCACGTTCTTGCTGTCGTTGGGGTCCTTCGGCAGCAGCAGCCACTTGAGCCGGGCTTCGAGCTGCTCCTTGCGCTCGCGCAGCAGTCCCAGCTCCTCCTTGGCCATCTCGCGCATCGCCTCGTCTTCTTCATCCAGCAGCTCGCGGTTCGCCTGGATCTCCTGCTCGGTCTTTTTCCAGTCCCGGTAGCAAATGACGATCTCTTCCAGCTCGGCGCGCTCCTTGGCGACTTTGGCATATTCTCTCTGCCCGCCCAGAAACGCCGGATCGTTCATGAGGCCTTCCAAATGGGTGTAGCGCTTTTCAACTTCAGCAAGTTTGTCCAACATACTTTACCCGCAACATCATCCTTACAGAATGCCTTTTCAGGCCGGTCAAAAGGGTCCCAGATGCAAGGCGCGCGAAGGTCCGCGAGCGGAGGCGTACTTTTTAGTACGTTGACGCCCTAGCCCGCCACTGGCGGGCGTTGGACCAGCCAGGCCGAGCGCAACTATCACCACCGCCCGCCTGGGGGTCTCTCGAAGGGCCTATGCGTGGGACGAGAGGTGCCAATCGTACCTCCTGGCTACTCTCATCTCTCAGGAGCAGCGCAACAACGACGTATCGCATCGGCCCGGAGAGAGATTCCCGGGCGGGCTGACGGCATATGGGCCCTTTTCAGCGGCCTGAATAAAAAAGGGCAAAGGGAGTGTACCTGCCCCTTGCCCTTTCTCTACTGGAAGTCCCTAAGAAATCACATTCAGTCTTACGACCTGTGCCAGGCTCAGTTCTTCATCCCGTACTTGCGCTTGAATCTCTCGACCCGGCCCGCTGAATCGATCAACTTCTGTTTGCCAGTAAAAAAAGGGTGGCAATAAGAACAAATGTCCACGTGGAGGCTCTTTGCCGTTGAGCGGGTTTCGGCCACGTGGCCGCACGCGCAGGTGATCGTCGCCGCTTTGTATTCGGGATGGATGCCTTGTTTCATATTAACCTCTGAAAGAAGTCTATAGCATGAAAGATGGAGCGCTTCAAATCCGGCGCGAACGCTCCACTTGGCTCCTCGCGCCGTGCTGAATGCCCTTTCCAATCCGCACCGAGCAACCGCCCTGGCATAGCGCTTGCTTCATCTCCCAAACGCGCAAGCAAAGCGCCCCCGAAAG
>MGSS01000127.1 GCA_001798595.1 Deltaproteobacteria bacterium RIFCSPLOWO2_12_FULL_60_19
TGGCTTCGAACGGGGAGGTAGCGCAACAGGCTCTTGACCGCCTCGCCGCTCCGGTTCATGTAGGTCTGAGGCTTGACGAGGAGGACCTCTTCTCCTTCTCTGTGCCAGGAGCCGACGAGCGCGTCATGTTTCTTCTGGGTGACCGCCACGCCATGCTTCTCGGCCAACCGGTCGACGACAAGGAAGCCGAGATTGTGCCTGGTGCGCTGGTATTTTCTCCCCGGGTTGCCCAGCCCAACAACGAGCTTCACTTAAGATGTCCCGCAAGCAGCCGCAAAACCGACTAGGACGCCGAGGGCTCTTCCTTTTTCTTCTCTTCCGCGACAGCGGCAGGAGCAACTTCAGCCCCCTCGACCACGGCCACAGGCGCCTCGACGGTCGGAGCCTCCTCAATACTCGGCGGCACGACGGTGACCAGCGTCAGGCCGGTTTCCGAAACCGCGACGACTCCTTCGGGCATGGCCAGGTTGGTGACGTGCAGAGAATCGCCGATATCGAGATCCGAGACCTCGACGTTCAGATACTCCGGGATGGCCATGGGCAAGCACTCGACCTCGACCTCGCGCACCACCGGCTGGAGAATGCCGCCGCGCACGACGCCGACGGCCTTGCCGACAAAATGGAGCGGGACGTTGACGCGGATCTTTGCCGTGAGATCGACCTCGTAAAGATCGGCGTGCATCACCTCGCCGGTGACCGGATGAAGCTGCGTCTCCTTGACCAGCGCCACTTTTTCGGCGAGCAGCGGAGAATCCGATTTGATGCGAATCAGGTGCGAGCCTTCCAGCTCGGCCACCCGGGTCGAAAACTGCTTGCGGTCCACCGCCAATAGAACCGGCGGCGTCTTGGGACCGTAAAATACCCCCGGCACTTTTCCTTCGCGCCGCAACCGCTTCACCGCGCCTTTGGTTCCCGCGTCACGCGGCTCGATCTGGATCTCAATTGTTTCCAAGAGAATTTACCTCCTACCTTCTATCTGATTACATTCCAGCTTAGTCGAACAGCGAGCTGATCGACCGCTCTTCGTGAGTCCGGCGGATCGCCTCTCCGATCAGATGCGCGACCGACAGGGCTTTGATCTTCTTGCACGCCTCGGCCTTCGGACCAAGCGGAACGGAATTGGTCACAATCAACTCTTCCAGCGGAGATGCGGTGATCTTTTGTATCGCGGGACCCGACAGCACCGGATGGGTGCAACAGGCGAGAATCTTCTTCGCCCCCTCTTTCCTGAGCGCCTCGGCGGCCATCGTCAGAGTGCCGGCCGTGTCCACCATGTCGTCCAGCAGGATCGCCGTCTGGCCCTTCACTTCGCCGATGATGTTCATCTCGGCCACCACGTTGGGGCCGGCGCGGCGCTTGTCGATAATCGCCAGCGAGGCGTTCAGCCGCGTCGCAAAGTCGCGCGCCCGCTCCACGCCGCCGGCGTCGGGCGAGACGATCGTCACCGCATGGCGGTTGAGCCGCCGCTTGATATATTGAATCAGCACGGGCGTCGCATAGAGATTGTCCACCGGGATATTGAAGAAGCCCTGGATCTGTCCCGAGTGGAGATCCATCGTTAAGATCCGCGACGCCCCCGCCGTTGTAATCAGGTCCGCCACGAGCTTGGCGCTGATCGGCACTCGCGGCGCCACTTTGCGGTCCTGGCGCGCGTAGCCGTAATACGGGATCACCGCCGTGATCCGCTCCGCCGAGGCGCGCTTGAAGGCGTCCAGCATCAGCAGCAGCTCCATCAGATTGTTGTTCCCCGGCGCGCAGGTCGACTGGATGACGAAGATGTCGCCGCCGCGGACGTTCTCCTTCACCTCGACCTTGCTCTCTCCGTCGCTGAAGGTATCCACCGTGGCCTGCCCCAGCGGTACTTTTAAATAGCCGCAGATCTCGCGGGCCAGGGCCGGATTGGAATTCCCGGCGAATATCTTCAGTTCGTCCGGCCCCTGATGGGTGCGCATGATAGACCTTTCAAAAAAAATAGCCCGATGGGCTACGTCGTCCTTCGACTCGCTTCGCTTGCTCAGGACGACCCTGAGCAAAGCCCACGGCCAGAGGCCGTGGCCCGCGTCGAAGGGTCGATCGCAACGCCTCACGAATCGCACGAAAAAACTGGCTGGGCGGGAAGGATTCGAACCTTCGATACCGGATCCAAAGTCCGGGGCCTTACCGCTTGGCGACCGCCCATCCCCGAACTTACATCAAGCCAAAAACGTCCAAGCCGTCGTGAACCGAATTCATTCCCCACCTAGCGCCCGCCGCCCTCCACCCTCGGCTTCCACCCTATGGTATTCCGCGATGATCTTGTCTTCCAGGAGCCTGCGGGTTTCGTTGTTGATGGGATGGGCGATGTCCCGATACGTCCCATCTTTGCGCTTTTTGCTGGGCATCGAGACAAACAGGCCGGTTGTGCCCTGTATGATCTTTAAGTCTCGAATGACGAAACAATGGTCGAGGGTGATTGTAACGTAAGCCCTCAGCTTCTCTTCGTTGACAGGAAAGACCCTAACTTCCGTGATCTCCATAGGGACCTCCATTGCAGCGGGTCTGCCTTTATGGCGGTGAACCGCCTGTCGGGCTTTTGTCTCAATTCAACGAGCGCACAAGATACGCCTGAACCCCAACCTCCTTGCGCAGGTGGATTAACGCTTTTGTCGCCTGGCGCCGCGAAAAAAAAATTCCAAAGACCGATGAGCCGCTCCCGGACATCAGAGCGCCTGCTGCGCCTTCCTGGATCAGCCGTGCTTTCAGCCGCGCCACACGAGGGTAGCGCTGAAAGACAACTTTCTCCAAGTCGTTAACCGACAGCTCTGCAAGCACCCGGCGGCCCCTCAAGGAAAGATTAATGCTAGTATTTTCAATATGTTTTGTCAACTTACGCGCGAGCCGGCCATAAGCCCAGCGGGTCGAGACGGGAAAGCCGGGATAGAGGATAACGAGCCAGAGGCGGCGGATCGGTCCGATCTCCGACAGCTTGTCCCCGATGCCGCGTCCCCTTGCCGGTTTGCCTAAAATGAAAAATGGAACGTCCGCGCCGAGCGAGCCTGCGAGCGGCAGCAACCGCTTCCGTTCCCAACCGAGACGCAGGAGCCGATTTAATCCGACCAGAGTCGCCGCCGCATCGCTACTGCCGCCGCCCAGTCCCGCGCCGACCGGAATTCTCTTGCGGATACGAATGCGAATGGGCGCCTGAATGCCCGCTTTCTTGAGCAGAAGCGCCGCCGCCCGATAGGCGAGATTTTTCTTCCCCGACGGCACCAGCGGATGATTGCAGGTGACGCTCAGAGGCTGCCGCGCTTTCTTTGGCCGCGTGATCTCAATCTCGTCGTACAGATTCACGGGAATCATGACGGTGTCGACGAGATGGTAGCCGTCGCGCCCGCGCCCGACGACGCGCAGAGACAGATTTATTTTCGCCGGCGCTCGTATCCGCATGGTTGTTTAGGTAACATAGGGACCCAGGCTTTGCCAGGAATGAAACCCGTGCAGGAATCGATGGAGAGTTTTCTTTCAGTCGCGTCGCAAGCGGCCAGAAGCGCAGGGGCGCTCATCCGCGAAAATTGGCGGCAGGCTAAACAGGTTCACTACAAGTCCGCGATCAACCTCGTGACCACGATCGATCGGCGGGCCGAAGAGATGATCGTCGGCCTGCTGTTGAAAAACTTTCCCGGCCACTCCGTTCTCGCTGAGGAAGAGACTTCAATCAGCGGATCGGAAGGCGGCTATCGCTGGATTATCGATCCGCTGGACGGCACGACGAACTTCGTCCACGCTTATCCTCAGTTCGGCGTGTCGATCGGTTTAGAGCAAGCCGGCGAGATCATCCTCGGCGTGGTGTACGACCCGCTGCGCGAAGAAGAGTTCACGGCCGTCAAAGGCCAGGGCGCCCGGCTTAACGGCCAACCTGTCCACACCACGGAAGTCGCCGAGTTGAACAAAGCGCTCCTCGCCACCGGTTTTCCTTACGACCACAGGGAAAATCCGGATTATTACCTGCGCTACTTCAGGGCGTTCATGGTGCGCGCCCAAGGCATCCGGCGGGCCGGCGCGGCGGCGCTCGATCTCTGCTATCTTGCCTGCGGGCGGATCGACGGCTTCTGGGAGCTGAAGCTCCACCCGTGGGACACGGCGGCGGGAAGTTTGATTGTCCGCGAAGCGGGCGGGACGGTCACGGATTTCGCCGGCAAGCCGTTTTCCATCTTGGGTGAAGAGACGCTGGCCTCCAACGGCCTGATTCACGCGGAGATGCTTGACGCCTTAAAGCTGATGGGGGTTTGATTACATTGACTGGGCGCAAGCCCGGTGTTAGAAAAGATGCGCGCGCCCGTAGTGAAAAGGATATCACGAAGGCCTCCGAAGCCTTAAGTCCGAGTTCGAGTCTCGGCGGGCGCACCAGCTCTGCTGACAACTCAACGCTAACTTCGGTAAAGAATCTCGCCGGCGCGGCGCGGGTCGTAGCCGCCTAGGGCGGTCACGGCCTGTTTGAAGGCGTCGGAGCGGATCACTTGCATGAGTCTTTCGCCTTTCTCCGACTCAAAGAAAGAACGCATAAACAGCAGATCGTACTGCTCGTTGCCGATCGGGATGAAGTCGAGACCGAGGGCGTTGGCCGCGGAGCGCACGCCCAGTGCGACATCGGCTAAGCCGCTCGCAACCGCGACGCCTACGGACATGTGGGTGAATTCTTCCCGCTCGTAGCCGCGAATCTGCGCCGGATCGATGCCGAGCCGCTTTAGCTCGTAGTCGAGCAGCACGCGCGTGCCGGAGCCGGGCTGGCGGTTGACGAAGGTAACGTCCTTTCTCAGCAGATCCTGCAACGCGGCGATCCGTTGCGGATTTCCCTTCGGAACCATCAAGCCCTGCTCGCGCTGCGTGAGATGAACGAGAACCACGGGAACATTGGGGATCACGCGCTTGATGTCGGGAATGTTGTAGACGCCGGTGGCCGGATCGAGCAGATGTGTGCCGGCGACGTGCGTCTCGCCGCGCTGCTGCGCGAGCAGGCCGCCCAGGCTGCCGACGTTGGTCGCCGCGATCTTCAGCTCGGGATGGCGGAGCTTGAGTTGATCTTCGAGCACGCCGATCGCGAGGTCGTGGCTGCCGGTGCAGAGAATCGTATTTTCGATGTCGTCGGCGGGACGCAGCAGCTCGACCTCGACCCCCTCGCCGGCGTTGATCCCCTCGACTAAATTGGGAATCCGCAGGAAGCCGTCGGCATGGACCATCGTCGTGATGGCGCCCGCGCCGCGCGCCAGCGGGACGGCGATGAGCCTGGCGCCGACCCGCCCCAGCGTGACGCGGACAAATTCTTCCAACCCAAGGTGGGAAGGAATCTTTTTTGGCACCAGCGCGCGGGCGGTAACCATCGACTCCGATTTTGAGCCTAGCAGCGCTTCCACCGCCGGGCGGAGGATCTCGCGCGCGATCACGATCGCCGACACCGGATATCCGGGGACACCGATCACCGGTTTTCCCGCGACGATGCCAAGCACGGCCGGCTTGCCCGGCATGACGTCGATCCCGTGGGCCAAAAGCTCGCCTTCCGCCGCGATCGCCTCCGCGGTAAAATCGTGCTCGCCCGCCGAGGAGCCGGCAATGATGGTGACGATGTGATTTTTTTCCGCCGCTTGCCTGAGCGCCGCGCGCAGCAATGCCGGATCGTCCTTCACTCTGGAAGATTTAACCGGCTCTCCGCCCCATTCCCGGACAAACGCCCCGAGGACGCTTGAATTGAACTCGATCACCGCGCCCGGAGTGGGCTTGGCTCCCGGCTCGATCAGCTCATCGCCGGTGGGAAGGACCGCAACTCTAGGCCGCTCTTTGACTTTAACTGTAGTGTGGCCGGAAGCGAGCAGCGCCCCCAGGTCGTACGGCCGGAGTCTGTGGCAGCGCGGAAGCAGTAGCTCCGTCGCCACGACATCCTCACCCACCAGCCGCACATGGTGCCACGGCGGCGCCGACTCGAAGATCTCCACGGTCTCTTCATCGACCTGCCTCACCTTTTCGATCATCACGACGGCGTTCGCCCATTGGGGAAGCGCGTTGCCGGTGTCCACGTACTGAAAGCTTTCCTCCTTCGCTTTGTCCGCGGAGGCACGGCGAAGCCGCTTGGGCGCAAATTCGGTCGCCCCATAGGTGTCCTCCGCGCGGACGCAGATCCCGTCCATCGCGGCGGCGTGGTAGTGCGGCGACGAGATGCGCGCGAACACCGGCTCGGCGGTGATGCGATGGAGCGCTTGATCCACCTCCACCGTCTCGGTCGCCAGCGTCGAGCTATCGACCCGCGCGACAAACAGCTCGCGTGCCTCTTTGAGCGGCGTTTTCTTGAGATATCTCTTGCGGGCCATAGCCGTTCAAATGTTGAATTATGAATTTTGAATTCTTAATTGCAATTCAAAACTAAAAATTTAAAATTCAAAATTAAAACAGAATTACTTCTACTTCCTCCCCCTGCTCCACTCCTTCCTGATTCAGATCGATCCGAATCATTCCGTCCGCCTTGACGAGCGTGAAGATCGCTCCGGACTTGCTCGGCAGCGGCTGCGCGTAGAGTTTATCACCCACTTTGTTCAGGGTAACGCGCACGTAGTCCTCGCGCCCGATTTGTGAAGCGACGTTGGTTTTAAGAATCGCCCGCGTGGTGTTGTGGAACCGGCACGCCGTCGCGGCATCCTCGCCGCCGAGCTTGCGGATGAGCGGCGCGGCGAACAGTTCGAAGATCACGAGGGCCGAAACCGGATAGCCCGGCAGGCCGAGGATCGGCTTGCCCGCGGCTTGGGCGAAAATGGTCGGCTTGCCGGGACTGACGGAGATACCGTGAAAGATCATCTGCGCCTCGGGGAAAGAAAGAATCGCATCGAGAGCGATATCTTTGGCTCCCATCGAGCTGCCGCCGGAGAGGAGAACGAGATCGGCCCAGCGAAGCGCGTGATCGAGCGCCCCGGAAAGCGCGGCGCGGTCGTCGCGAACGACGCCCAGGTCTTTCAACTCGCCGCCGCACTCTTCGATGAGACCCACGAGCGAGTGCTGGTTGATGTTGCGGATCTGCCCGGGCCTCGGCTCTTCGTCGGCTTCGACGATCTCGTCGCCGGTGGAGATGAGAGCGATGCGCGGTTTTTTGAAGACCGGGAGCGTCGACAGCCCGATGCCGGTCAGGGCGCCGAGATCGTGCGCCCGAAGCCGCCGCCCGCGCGGAAACACCGGCGCGCCCTTCTGGATATCGTCGCCGATCTGGGCGACGTTCTGCCACGGCGACACCCCGCGATGAATCTCGATCGTTCCGTCGCTGAGTTCCTCGGTGTATTCGACCATCACCACCCCGTCACACTCGGGCGGGAGCATCCCGCCGGTCGAGATCCGCATCGCCTCGCCTTTGGCGAGCGGGCGGGTCGCCTCTTTGCCCATCTCAATAACGCCTGCGAGCTTGAGATAAGCGGGCTGGCTGGCGCTCGCGCCGAAGGTATCTCTCGCCCGCACGGCGTAGCCGTCCATCGCCGCGCGGTGAAAATGGGGCAGATCGACTTGTGAATAGAGGTCTTCGGCCAAAACCCGGCCGCGCGCGCGAACCGTCTCGACCGTTTCGCTTCCGACGGGAGACTGCTTGAGCAGAATCTCCCGCGCCTCCTGCGGCGTGACCACTTTAAAAAATGACTTAACCATCCATCTTCCCCGCATGCGGAGTATATTCAAAAGCCTCGCACGGAAGCAAATAGGAAAAGTGGACGTCCCGGTCCCTGAGCGAAGATTGACTTCGAGTCGTTGGAAGTCTCTGCGAAGCTGAGGATAAGCAGCATCGATGTTTGAGTCAGCCGCGTCTTTTGGCTGACGAGTTTCGATGCTGCCCGAAGCGAGCAGTTTAGACTTCCCGACGAGGAGGCACCGAAGCGAAGGGATTGGGGCGTCCACGTAGAACCGTGAAACCGCACACTTTCCGCTACGAAGCCACCCTGCCCTTGACGCAATCCCTCGCTTCTCCTATGTTTCACACCAAGCGGAGTTGAGATGCCGATAACTTCCGACCTGTTCCCCGTGTCGCGCAAGACCGCCCTGCCGGGCGGCTACATGGGCAAGATCCTCCGCGTCGATCTGACCTCCGGCTCGCTCAGCGACGAGAACCTTCCCGAAACCGATCTGCTCGAAAAATTGATCGGCGGCCAAGCGCTGGCCAGCTACGTCCTGCTCAACGAATTGCCGTTGAACGCGAAGCCGTTCGGCCCGGAAAACCGGGTGGTCATCATGACCGGCCCGCTCACCGGCAACGGCTTCACGCCCGGCGGGACCAAAATGACCGCCGTCTATCTCAGCCCGCTGACCGAGCACACGCTGGGGCGCGGCGCGACCAGCGGCTTTTGGGGAACGTATCTTAAGGCCGCGGGATACGACGGCCTCGTCGTCAGCGGCACGGCAGAGAGGCCCTGCTACCTGTTCATTCACGAGGGCAAAGCGGAGCTGCGGGACGCCGGGAGAATCTGGGGATTGGGAACGCGGCAAACCGAAGATCGGCTGCGCGAAGAGGTCGGGATCAAAGACGCCAGGGTGCTCTGCATCGGTCCCGCGGGCGAGAACCTCAACCGCGCGGCGATGCTGGCCAACGATTACAACCACTTTGCAGCGCACAGCGGCGGAGCCGTCTTCGGCTCCAAGAAGCTGAAGGCGATCGTGGTCAGCGGCACGGCCCGCGCCAAACTCCACGACAAGGCAAAGTTGATCGACGCGGGCGCGCGATGGCGCGCTATTCTCCAGGTGCACGACGTCAATAAAAAGCAGACGAAGTATGGCCACGGCGAGTCGTGGGGCGCGCTTAACAACCTCAACTGGCGTAGCACGGAGATCACTCCCGCGCACATCGGCGGCTTCGACCGGAACGACGTGGTGTTAAGGCCTTGCTTTCAGTGCCAGAGGCTCTGCCCGTGGGACGCGAGAATCGGCGAAGGGCCGTATCGGGGGACGATCGTGCGCTTCAACGCCGGCGGCGAATGGCTCGATGCCTTTTTTAATCTCGGCATCAAAGGCAACGCCGTGCTGTACCTGGCCGAGCGCATCAACGATCTTGGAATCGAGTGCAGCCATTTTTCCTGCGGCGCGGGCGTGGCGTTCGAGGCCTGGGAAAAAGGGCTGCTCGGCCCGGACCGGACCAACGGCTTGAAGCTCGAATGGGGGAACGTCGAGGCGGTGGACAAACTCCTGGACATGGCGGCGCGCCGCGAAGGTTGGCTGGGGAACCTGCTGGCGGAAGGGCCGAAACAACTGGCCGAAGCCCTCGGCGGCGACGCGCCCAAATGGGCGGTCCATACCAAGGGCGGCACGCCGGCGATGCACGAGTGGCGTCCCAAGCTCGGAGAGATGTTGCGTGAGCTGGTCGCCAGCGGCGGCATGAAGCCTCAAGGCGGCGGTTCGGCGAAGCCGCCGCCCGACTTGCGCTATCGGGAAAAGTGGGGGCCGCTCGACGACAACAGCCCGGACGGCTGGCCGTGGTCGCATATTCTCTCCGAGCAACACCGCCAGTTCACCGGCATCTTCGGCGGCTGCTGGTTCGCGCAGATGCAACACAAGCCGGACGGCTTGAACAGCATCGTCGATGCCCTGAACGCCATTACCGGTTGGAATTTCAGCCTCGATCAGGCGCTGGAGGCGGGCCATCGCAGCATGATCTTGCAGAGCCTGTTCGCGACGCAGCGGGGCTGGATCGCGGAGCACGATTGGAAAGATGTCGGCCCGCGCTTCCTCGAACCGATCCCCGACGGGAAATATCAAGGCTTTACGATCGCCAAATGGCTGCCCGATATGATTTACGAGTATTACCGCCTCTCCGGCCGGCACGAGCGGAGCGGGCGGCCTTTCCGGGATACATTGACAAGACTTGGGCTGGAAGAATTTATGGAGTGGAGCCATACCGGAGAATAAGGAGGCACGTTTTATGAAAGTCAAAAGCCTGTATCACGTGGGGATTCCGGTGGACGATCTCGACCGCGCGCAAAAATTTTACACCGAGGTCCTGGGCATGCAGTTCATGGATCGCGTCGGCGGCAACCCGAACAACCCCGATGCCCTGGAGATCCACGGCAAAGTGCAGCGGCTCGACCGGCTGCGCTGCGGCAACGACGATGTCGTTTTATTCGAGCGGCCGCGGCCGATCCGGCGAGACGCGCTGGACCAGGACGGCATCGCGCACCAGGCATTCGACATGGACTGGAACGATTACGACGAAGCGCTCAAGAAGGCCAAAGAGCTGGGAACGTTTCACCGCATCGTCGAGCGCAGCAGCGGCAAAACCATCTACATGTTCGACACCGAGGGAAATTATCTGGAGCTGCACTTCCCGACGCCGCGAAAGACAACCTAAGGAGGATGAGCCGGCATGAGCACCTCCCTACGCAAGAACGTTCTGCGCCTTGCGCTTTGCGCTTTGCTCTTAGCTCTTCACGCGCTGTGTCTGCCCGCGCGCGCCGTGGCGCTCGACCGAGTCCGTGTTGCCCTCTCCACCAGAGACTTCGGCTATCTGCCGCTTTTCATCGGCATGCGGGCGGGCCTGTTCAGAGAAGAGGGGTTGGAGATTCAGTGGATCCAGGTGAACACGAGCGTCGTCGTCACGGCCTTGATCGGCGGAGAGCTCGACGTCGCCGCTTCCGCCGGCTCGGCCATGAGGGCGGCGACGCGAGGCGCAGCGCTGAAGGCGATTTTCTTCCCGCACTATAAATCCACCTTCGTCTTGATCGGCGCGCCGGAAATAAAAAAAGTCCGGGATCTCAAGGGCAAAGTCATCGGCATAACCTCTCCCGGCAGCAGCACGGAGCTTGCGGCGGCGATGGTGCTCGAAGCTCACGGCTTGAATCCCAGGAAGGACGTCACCTATTTCTCCGCCGGCGGCGCCGAGACCTCGGTGCTGGCCATGCAGCAGGGAACGATTCAAGCGCGAGCTTTCAACCCCGACGCCGCTTTTCTCCTGAAAAAGAAGGGCTTCACCGAACTGGCGTCGCTCGCCGATCTGGGGGCCTGGCCGTGGGCCGGTTATGCGACGACCGACGCAAAGCTCGTGAACGAGCGCGACAAAATCAAACGCTGGCTGCGGGCGATGGTCAAGAGTCTCCTCTTCATGCTCAACAGGCGGGAGGAGACGCTGCGCATCGCGATGGCGGAGTTCGGTCATCCGCGAGACGTCACCGAAGGCGCCGCGGACGTGTCGATCAAGGCCATCGACCGCCGCAACCTGGGCGGCGCCGACGAGGAATCGCTCTGGAAAAATATAGAGCTGACCATCACCCAGCCCCTCAAGCTCAAAGAATCCCCGCCGATCGCCAAGCTGGTCGATTTTTCTCTGCTGAGAGAGGCGCAGAAAGAACTGGGTGTTGGGAGATGAAGAACGTAACCACGGCCGGTTTGACGGTATTGCTGGCGCTCACGCTTGCAGTAAACGGGCATGCCCAGAAGGTTAGAACGGCCATTCCGCGGGCCACGCTCAACTATCTTTCCATCCAGGTCGCCGAGGAGAAAGGGTTTTTCCGCAGCGAGGGACTGGAAAACGAGACCGTGGTCATCTCAGGCACCACCGCGATTGCGGCGCTGATCAGCGGCGACGTGGATTACAGCGGCGCGGGAGGGAGCGGGATGCGGGCGGCGGTAAACGGCGCGCCGATCAAGGCGATCATGTTCCAGACCGAGAAAGTGAGCTGGTATCTGGTGACGGCGCCGGAGGTTGTCAAAATCTCGGACTTGAAGGGCAAGAAGGTCGCCGTCGGAACCATCGGCGACACGCAGGACACGCTGATCACGATGCTGGTCGAGAAAGAAGGACTGTCCGCGCGCGACATTACGCGCGTGGCGATGCCCGGCAGAAACACAATGATGACGCTTCTGGGTCTCAAGACCGGGGCGATTCACGCCGCCACGACAAACGGCGACGAGGCGCTGCTGGCCGAAAGAGAAGGCTTCCGCACGCTCGCCTTCGTCGGCGACCTGTTCCCCTACCCTTTCCAGGGCTTTCTGGCGACGGATAGGAAAATCGCCGAAAAACCCGGCGAGATCAAAAGATGGCTCCGCGCGATGATCCGCGCCCTGGTTTTTATTCGTGAACGGCCGGAAGAGGCGGCGGACATCGCCGTCAAAAAACTCTCCTTGCGCAACATGAGCCGGCCGATGCTCGTCGAAGGCGTTCGCCGCTTCGTCCGCGCCCTAACGGACGGAATTCCGGGGCTTCCTTCTCCGCAAGGCATCAAAAATGTACTCGACTTCGACGTCAGGGTCCCACTTAAGATAAAGGATGACATTCCTCCGGAGAAGGTTCTAAGCCTGCGGTTAGTGAACGAGGTCAAGGAAGAACTCGAAGCGAAGCGTTGAACAGCGTTGAACCACTTTGAACCTTTTGAACAACTTGAACGGTTTCGCTTGTTCGACCCGTTCAAGAATTGAGACGAGGAGGTGCTCCATGGTTACAGGCTGGGAGTCGATCAAAGTTGCCGATGGAACGATGCGGCTTCACGTGAGCCGCCCGGACAGCCCGGGGCCATTCCCCGCCGTCGTGGTGATCCAGGGTCAGAAGGGAGTCGATCGTTTCATCGAAGAGACGACCCAGAGGCTCGCGAGCGCCGGCTACGTGGCCGCGGCGCCCGAGCTTTATCATCGCGACCCCCCCGATTGTCGCGACGACGCGCCGACCCGGCGCGAGCGACTGCGCGACGCGACCGTCATCAGCGACGTCAACGCGGCGGTCGAATTTCTCAAGCGGCAGCGCTCCGTCGACGGCCGGCCGCTGGCGATCATCGGCTTCTGCATGGGCGGCCGTGTCTCTTACCTGATGGCCGCCGCCAATCCCGCGTTCAAGGCGGCGGCGGATTATTACGGCGGCAACGTCTTCTCGCCGTGGGGCGACGGGCCGTCGCCCTTTCAGCGCACGCGCGAGATCGGCTGCCCGATCCAGGGCCATTTCGGCGTGGAAGATAACAATCCATCGCCCGAAGACGTTCGCAAGCTCGACGCCGAGCTGACCCGGCTCGGCAAGCCGCATGAATTCTATTCCTACGCCGCCACCGGCCACGCCTTCATGGACCCGCATAGCGACAAATACCGGCCGCAATCCGCCGAGACGGCGTGGGCGCGGATGCTGGAGTTTTTCTCGAAACATCTGGCGCCGGCGAAAATCAGTATGACGGCGGCGTCATGAGCCGGCCGGTCGAACTCACCATCGCCACGACTTCGCGCAGAGCCGACATCGCCGCGCAAGTTGCGATGTCGTTCTATCGCACGGCCGCTCTTTCCACGACTTCACAAGTCACCCTCGCGATGGGCTACCGCGATTCGAAACTGGGCGGAACGGCCGTCCCCACGCTTGTCGATCGGAAAAAAGTCGCCTTCGGCTTCGCCAACCCGGCGGGCCTGGCGCGCATGGCGCTGCTCGGAGTCGGACCCTACAAAAAGAAGCTCGCGCTCAGCGCCATCGGCGTATTTCCCTCGTGGGACCGGCTTGTGTTCGCCGTGCGGAAGGATTCCGGCATCCGCTCCCTCGACGAGATCAAAGAGAAGAAAGTTCCGCTGGTCGTCTCCACCCGCAGCGGGACCCGGTTTCATACCACGCTCTATGTCATCGATCAGGTGCTCAGGGCCTACGGCTTTAGTTTCGCCGACATCGAAAAATGGGGCGGAAAAATTCTCCGCGCGAACAGCCCCAGCGATCCGGCCCGCGCCGATCACATACGCTCGGGGAAGGCGCTCGCCGTGTTCGACGAGGGAATCAAGAGTTGGGGCGATACGGCGCTGGAATCGGGCATGAAGTTCCTGCCGGTGCGCGACGACGTGCGCAAGCGAATTCAGCGGCTGGGTTTTGTCGGCGCGCCGCTGACGAGAGCGGCGTTTCCGGGCCTGGAGGAAGAAATTCCCACGGTGGATTTCAGCGGCTGGGTTTTCTTCTGCCACCGGGATTTTTCCCCGCCGCTGGCCTATCGGATGGCGCTGGCGATCGACCGCTGCCATGAGCGGATTGAAGCCGATCATCTCGGCCGGACGACCATGACCATGCAGGAATTTTGTCGCGGTGGCGAAGGCGGCGCACTGACCATTCCGCTTCACCCCGGCGCAAAGAAGTATTACCGCGAGAAAGGCTATCTATAATTGTCCACGATCGGAGGACCTATGGCTCAACGGCTCGCCCTGTTGATCTTCCTCTTCCTCGCCGATCTGCCGCATCTCTGCGCGCAGTCGACCGAGGCGAAGCTGGCCTGGCTCGAATCTCTGCCCGTGCAAGAGCGCCAGGCGCGGCTTGTGGAAGCGGCGAAAAGCGAAGGCGAGATTGTCGCCTACGGCAATCTCGATGTGGCCGCCGCAAAGCTTCTCGACGACGGCTTCATGAAGAAATATCCGTTTGTGAAGGCGCACACCGTGCGTTTCTCCGGGGCGGCGATCATCAACCGCGTGGAATCGGAGACCAGGGCAGGTAAAGTTTCCTCCGATGTGATCGATAGCGGCCAACTCGGCATGCTCGCCTTAATGGATCGCAAAATGGCGGCGCGCTACGTCTCGCCGCAGCGGCAGTTCTATCGCGACGGCTTCAAGGACAAAGACGGTTCCTGGACCGTCTACATGACCAACGTCATGGTCAGCGCCTACAACACGAGACTGGTGAAAAAAGAGGAGGCGCCGCGCGTTGTCGACGACCTTCTCAATCCGCGCTGGAAAGGAAAGCTCGCGATGGACAGCCAGTCCTACGTGTGGTTCGGCACGATGGTGCAGCAGCTCGGCGAAGAGGCAGGCCTTCGCTTTATGAAGAGATTGAACGAGCAGGGGCCAAGACACGTCCGTGGCCGCCGCCTGCTGAGCCAGTTGGTCGCGGCGGGCGAATTCGACATGGCGATTGAGACCAACCTCAATTCGGTCCTCTCTCTGGCGGGCCAGGGCGCGCCGCTCTGGTTCGCCCCGATCCGGCCGCTTTTCTACAGCCCCAGCCTGGTCTATCTCAGCCAGAACGCGCCGCATCCGCACGCCGCGGCGCTGTTCATCGACTATCTGCTCTCGGAAGACGGCCAGCGCATCGTCGCTTCGACGAATCGGATGCCAGCACACGCGAAGGTGAAACCGGCGGAAGCTCAGGTTTTGGAAGGCTTCGAGATCAGGGTGCCCGATCTCCTCGACATCGGGCGGCGCTACGACGCTATCGGCAGGCAATATCGGGAAATCTTCGCCGGCGCGCGGTGAGAGAGTTGATCCTGTTGCCCGATACGAGCGTATTCCCGCTCCGTTTTGAAAACTCCCCCAGGCCGGTCAAAAGGGTCCAAGTTGAGATAGCCACAAGGCGCGCGCCGAGCTGACGAGCGCAGGCGTACTCTTCGCAGTACGTCGAGCGAGGCAGATCAAGCGCAACGCGGTAGATGGGCCTTTTTCAGCGGCCTGAGTACAGCTTGTCGATGTAGCCGCTGTCATCCAGCTCGCGCACGTAATGCGTATTCCACATCGCCACCGGATTGTAGCCCGCGATTTCCGGATTGCGCCTGAGCGCCAGCTCAAACACGTTGGCCATAGCCGCCGTCGAGGGGTAGGGTTTTCGCTCCAACGACTGCGCCCATTCGCCGTACAACGCCGCGAACTCCTCGTCGGTTTTGAGACCGAGGGCGGCCGGGAGGTGGTTTTTTAAGATTCTGAGCGTCTCTTCCTTGCGGGTGAGGAAGAAGTGAATCGCGTCCACGAAGCCGCGAATGAGCCGGCGGATCTCCTCTTCGTGGCTCTTGACGAAAGTCATCGTAGTCGTAAGCGTCACGCCGCGAATCATGGGCATGACGCGCACGGGAATAACGCGACCGCCGGCTTTAGCGACGCGCATGTCGTGGGGGATGCAGACGAAGGTGGCGGCGAATTCGCCCTTCAGGACCCGGTTGTATCTTTCCTCGGCGGGGCCCGGAACCGCCACAAGCTCGATGTCGCCGCGATCGACGTCGAGGCCTTCCTGGCGCAAAAACAGCCAGACGTTTAGCCCGGAGTGGGAACTCAATTTATCGACGGCGATCTTCTTGCCGCGGAGGTCCTGCACCTGCTTGATCCCGTTCGACACCACCATGAGATTATCCGTCCAGGTGTTGGCCGCCTGCGCCAGGTGGACAAAGTCGTCTTTCTTGATCGCGTTGCGCTCGTAGAGGTTGTGATGGTTGCCGGAAATCACATCGACCTGGCCGCTCTTCAGCGACTCGACCGCTTTCTCGCGGATCAGCTGCGGGCTCGTATCGACCTCCAACCCGTTCTCTCCCCAGATCCCGCTCTTGTCGGCCACGACCCAAAGCGGGGCGTGGGCATTCGACCGGTAGATCACTCTCAGTTTGCGTTTCTCCGCCATCGAGCTGTCCTCCCTTTGTATATAACTTGGTGATTATTCTTTTTGTCGCAGACGAGGATGCTTGTCAATGGGAGGTGGCAAAGGGTAACCCGCTTTACAAACGCAACTATCCGCAGTAAATTTTCCCCATCGACTAGGCCCGACCGCGTTGAACGCCGGTGCGCTGCCACAGCGCCATGCGTGGCGCCCGGCCGGCCCGGAGGTGAGCCATGAAGAGAGCCAGGGATATATTAGCCGTCAAAGGGCACGATATCTGGTCCATCGAGCCCGGAGCTTCGGTCTACGACGCCATGAAGCTCATGGCCGAGAAAGAGATCGGCTCGCTGATGGTGATGGAGGGGGCGAAACTGATCGGGATCATCTCGGAGAGAGACTACGCGAGGAAGGTCATCCTTCACGGACGCTCTTCGAGGACCACGCAGGTGAGGGAAATCATGACCACCCGCGTGGTGTACGCTCAGCCCGACCAGAATATCGAAGAGTGCATGGCGTTGATGACGGAAAAGCGCGTGCGCCACCTGCCGGTCATCGAGGCCGGGGAGATGGTCGGCGTCATCTCGATCGGCGACCTGGTGAAGTCGATCATCGCGGAGCAGAAGTTCATCATCCAACAGCTGGAACGCTACATCACCGGCTAATCAGGCCGGTGAAAAAGGCCCATCGGCGCTGCCCATCCCTCCCCACCCTCTGACCTCCCCAAAAAAAGCCCGTTTTTAGCCATTTTTCCTGAAAAAAGGGCTTGACAACCGTTATTTAACTTGACATAAGAACTTAGGCGGCTTGGCGTTTACGCCTAAGAAACTAAGCTTGTTTGACCAGATTGACCTAAGAATCCTCGATATCCTCCAGACCCAAGGCCGGCGCCATCTCGCCGACATTGCCAAAGAGGTGGAGCTTTCGTCGCCGGCCGTGATGGAGCGGGTCAAGAAGCTTGAGGCGCATGGCATCATCAAGGGTTACCAGGCGGTCATCGATGCCAAGAAACTCGGAAAGGACATCACGGCCTTCATCGGCGTGTCGGTCAGCCACCAGCGCTACATCGACAACTTCGCCGCGTATATCGGGCGGCAGCGCGACGTGCTTGAGTGCCATCACGTGACGGGCGAAGAAAGTTTTCTTTTGAAGGTCAAGACGGAAAACACCGAGTCGCTGGAGAAGCTTTTGGGAGAAATCCGTTCCGTCGAAGGCGTGACGCGGACGGTGACTAAAGTGGTGCTGTCCAGCGTCAAGGAGAGCCAGAAGTTCGAGTTGGATAACGGAGTCGCCGAGAGCGTGAAAAAATTGAGCGAGCGAAAGAAAGAGTCTAAAGCCGCGGAGGATTCGAAATGAAAAACCCCGGCTACCCTCCCAAACAGGGTCTTTACGATCCCGCGCACGAGCACGATGCCTGCGGCGTCGGGTTCGTCGTCCATATCAAGGGCGAGAAATCGCATCAGATCGTCGAGCAGGCGATTACCGTCCTGGAGAATCTCGACCACCGCGGCGCGTGCGGCTGCGAAGAGAACACCGGCGACGGCGCCGGCATTCTGCTGCAAATCCCGCACGCTTTTTTTCAGCACGCGTGCAAGGGGCTGGGATTCAGTCTGCCGGAGCCGGGGGAATACGGCGTCGGCATGATCTTTTTGCCGGACGACCGCAAGCTGCGCCCGCGGTGCGAGAAAACGTTGGAAAAGATTATCGCCGACGAGGGGCAGAAGCTGCTCGGATGGCGCAAGGTTCCGACCGACAACATGTACCTGGGCGACACGGCCAAGGCCTGCGAGCCGTTCGTCCGGCAGGTCTTTATCGCCCGCGGCAAGGGGATCAAGGACGACCTGGCCTTTGAGCGGAAGCTCTACGTGATCCGCCGGCGCGCGGAAAACGCGCTGCGCTACGGCAAGGACGCGGTCGGCGAATATTTTTACGTGCCCAGCATGTCATGCAAGACGATCATCTATAAAGGCATGCTGACCGCGCGCCAGCTCGCCACCTTCTACCCCGACCTGACCGATCCGCTGGTCGAAGCCGCGATCGCCGTCGTGCACTCCCGCTTCAGCACGAATACGTTTCCGAGCTGGGGCCGCGCGCATCCGTATCGCTACTTGATTCACAACGGCGAGATCAACACGCTCCGCGGCAACGAGAACTGGACGCACGCGCGCCAGTCGATGCTGGCGTCAGCGCTGTTCGACGGCGACCTGCCGAAGCTCTTTCCGATCATTCAGGAAGACGGCAGCGACTCGGCCAAATTCGACAATTGCCTCGAATTTCTCGCCCTTTCCGGCCGCTCCCTGCCGCACGCGATGATGATGATGATCCCCGAGCCGTGGGAAAATCACGAGAGCATGGACGAGAAAAAACGCGCCTTCTACGAATTTCACAGCGCGCTCAGCGAGCCGTGGGACGGCCCGGCGTCGATCGCGTTCACCGACGGCACGGTCGTCGGCGCGGTGCTCGACCGCAACGGGCTGCGGCCGTCGCGCTATTACGTCACGAAAGACGATCTCGTGATCATGGCCTCGGAGGTCGGCGTGCTCGACGTGCCGCCGGAGCGCGTCCTGGAGAAGCGCCGCTTGCAGCCCGGCCGCATGTTCCTCGTGGACACGCAAGAGGGGCGCATCATCAGCGACGAGGAGATCAAGCAGGGGATGGCGGGCGAGCGGCCGTACCGTCAATGGCTGGACGAAAATTCCGTGCATTTCGACAAGCTCCCGGGCGTCGATGAGAAGCAGCCGCCGCACCGCCGCCAGGCCACGCTGGAGCGCTTGCAGACGTTCGGGTACAGCTTCGAAGATCTGCGCATCAACATCGGCCCGATGGCCCAGAACGGCATCCAACCGGTCGGCTCGATGGGCACCGACACGCCGCTGGCCGTGCTGTCCGACAAGCCGCAGCTGCTCTACAATTATTTCAAGCAGCTCTTCGCGCAGGTCACCAATCCGCCGATCGATCCGATCCGCGAGGAGCTGATCACCTCGACGACGCTCACGCTGGGGTCGGAGGGCAATTTGCTCGATCCCAAGCCGGAGAGCTGCCGCCAGCTCAGAATCTCGGGTCCGATTTTGAAAAATTCCGAGATGGAGAAGCTCAGGCAAATCGACCGTCCCGGAATCAAGCCGGTCACGTTGCCGATACTTTTCAATCCCCACGAGGGCAAGACCGGTCTCGAAGGAGCGCTCGAAGAATTATTCGCCGCCGCCGATCGGGCGATCGCGGGCGGCGCGACGATTTTGATTCTGTCGGACAAGGGCGCCGATCGAACTCACGCGCCGATTCCCGCGCTCTTGGCCTCGGCGGGACTGCATCATCACCTGATCCGGACCGGCGCGCGTACGCGTGTGGGATTGGTCCTTGAATCCGGCGAGCCGCGCGAGGTGCACCACTTCTGCCTGCTGATCGGTTACGGTATCCAGGCGGTCAATCCTTATCTCGCCTTCGAGTGCCTCAACTATATGATCGGCGAAGGCATGCTGAAGGACATCGCCTACTACGACGCGGTGAAAGGCTACATCAAGGCCGGCGTCAAAGGCGTCGTCAAAGTGATGGCGAAGATGGGGATCTCGACCATCAAGTCTTACTGCGGCGCGCAGATTTTCGAAGCGGTGGGCCTCGGCCGGGAGCTGATCGACAAATATTTCACCTGGACGCCTTCGCGCGTCGGCGGCATCGGCCTCGAAGACGTCGCTCTGGAAGCCGAGCGCCAGCACGCCAAAGCGTATCCCACCTATCCGCTCGACGGCCGCACGCTCGAAGTGCACGGGCAGTATCAGTACCGCGCCGACGGCGAGCTGCATCTATTCAATCCGAAAACGATCCACCTTTTGCAGAAGGCGGCCCGCACCAACAACTATGCGACGTTCAAAGAATACACGAAGCTCGTCGATGATCAGTCCGAGCGCATCGCCACGCTGCGCGCGCTGATGGAGCTCAAGTTCGCCGCCAAGCCGGTTCCGCTCGAGGAAGTCGAGCCGGTGGAAGAGATCGTCAAACGCTTCAAGACCGGCGCGATGTCGTACGGCTCGATCAGCAAAGAGGCGCACGAGGCGCTCGCCATCGCGATGAACCGCATCGGCGGCAAGAGCAATACCGGGGAGGGCGGCGAAGATCCGGCGCGCTACGTGCCCGACGCCAACGGCGACTCGCGCAACAGCGCGATCAAGCAGGTCGCGTCCGGCCGCTTCGGCGTGACGAGCTACTATCTCACCCAGGCGAAAGAGCTGCAGATCAAGATGGCGCAGGGCGCCAAGCCCGGCGAAGGCGGCGAGCTGCCCGGACGCAAAGTCTATCCGTGGATCGCGAAGGTGCGCTACTCGACGCCGGGCGTCGGCCTCATCTCGCCGCCACCGCACCACGATATCTATTCGATCGAAGACCTGGCGCAGCTCATTCACGACTTGAAGAACGCCAACCATCATGCGCGCATCAGCGTGAAGCTCGTCGCCGAAGTCGGCGTCGGCACCATTGCCGCGGGCGTGGCCAAGGGCCACGCGGACGTGGTGTTGA
>MGSS01000128.1:0-3270 GCA_001798595.1 Deltaproteobacteria bacterium RIFCSPLOWO2_12_FULL_60_19
GATGAAGCGGCTGACGGCGTGGGGCACGATCTTCGTCATTCTCACGGCCATCGCCGGCATCTACGGAATGAACTTCGAATACATGCCGGAACTTAAATGGCGCTACGGCTATCCCGCCATCCTGGCGCTCATGACGGCAATCTCCGCCGGGGTCTACTACTATTTCAAGAAGAAAGACTACTTCTAAGGTTGTCGCAGGTCCCACGCGAAATGCGGCGCTAAATCTTCCGGTTTTTCCAATCCTTCAAAATTTCCAGCGCGGCCAAGCGGCCCGAGCCGCCCATGACACCGCCGCCGGGGTGAGTGCCCGCGGCGCATAGGTAGAGATGTTTTATCGGCGTGCGGTACCGCGCCCAGCCGCGCACGGGCCGCATGAAGAAGAGCTGGTCGAGCGCGAGCTCGCCGTGGAAGATGTTGCCGCCGGTCAGGCCGAACTCCTGCTCTAAGTCCCAGGGCGTGAGCACCTGGCGGTGGAGGATGATGTTTTTTAAATTCGGCGCGTACTCGCTCAGCGTATCGATGACGGCATCGCCGAATTCCTCGCGCCGCTCCGGCCAGCTCCCTTCCTTCAGCTGATACGGCGCATACTGGACGAAGATCGACATCATATGCTTTCCCGGCGGCGCTACCGAGAGATCGATCGTCGAGGGAATAATGATGTCGAGATAAGGGCGGCGGGAGAAGTTGCCGTACTTCGCGTCGTCGTAGGCGCGCTCCAGATAGTCGATCGACGGGCTGATCGAGATCGCGCCGCGCAGGTGCGGCCCGTCTCCCGGCAGGGCGGAAAAATCGGGCAGGGCGTCCAACGCGAGATTGACCTTGCCTGAGGAGCCGCGCATCCTGATCCGGCTTACCTGCTGGACAAATTCGGGGTCGAGATGGCCGGGCTCGACCAGCTTCAAAAACGTCCGCTTGGGATCTACGCCCGAGGTTACCACGCGGCTTTCGATCTCTTCGCCGCTCTCCAGCACGACGCCGGCGGCGCGGCCGTTTTTAATCAGGACCTGTTTTACCGCCGCCTCGGTGCGGATCTCCGCGCCGTGGCTCTCGGCGGTGACCGCCAGGGCGCCGCTGACGCTTCCCATGCCGCCCCGCGCCCATCCCCATGAGCGAAAGACGGCGTCGATCTCGCCCATGTAGTGATGCAGCAGAACGTACGCCGTGCCGGGAGATCTTGGGCCGAGGAATGTGCCGATGATGCCGCTCGCCGCCATGGTCGCCTTGAGCGCCTCGGTCTCGAACCATTCGCCGAGATAATCGGCCGAACTCATGGTCATGAGCTTGATCAAATCATAAAGCCGATCGGCGCCGAGCTTGCGAAACTGGCGGTAGAGGCCCAGGAGCTTTAACAGCTCGCGGGGGTCGAGCGAGGTCGGGTCGGGCGGGACCGTGCCGAGCAGAGGCTTCACCGCCATCGCCATCTGGTGCATGAGCTTCCCGAACTGGTCGTAGGCCTCCGCGTCCGTCGGCGAGTGGCGCGCGAGTTCCCGGCGCGTCTCCGCATGGTCGCTCCAGCGGGCGAGATAGTCTCCATCCGGCAGGGGAGTGAAGGTGGACTCCAGCGGAATCACTTCCAAGCCGCCTCTTGTGAGCTTCAACTCGCGGATCACTTCGGGCCTGAGCAGGCTCACGACATAGGAGCAGACGGAATACTTAAAGCCCGGGTAGATCTCTTCGGTCACGGCGGCGCCGCCGATCACGTGGCGTCGCTCCAGGACCAGGACCTTCTTCCCGGCCTGAGCCAGATAGGCCGCATGGGTCAGGCCGTTGTGGCCGGCGCCGATGACGATGACATCGTATTTCTGCGACATGTTTTATTTGTCCTTGCTTAGGCGGCCATTTTTTGTAATTTTGTGCAATAAGTCAAACGCTGCGAACCGCAATTTTCTATGCCCATCGGAACGCCATTCCATTCCCGGACTTCGGCCTTGTGCGTCAGCCACAACTGGCGCGTCTGGTCCGGCTACCTCGTGGCAAGCTCCTACGAGACGCTGCACGAGCATGAATATCACGCTATCCGCCATTCCGCAGCCCTGATCGACGTCTCGCCGCTCTATAAATACGACGTGAGCGGCAGGGATGCGCTCAAGCTCGTGAACCGCGTCGTCACGAGAGACGCGGCCAAGTGCGCCGTCAACCAGGCGATGTACGGCTGTCTCTGCGACGAAGCGGGGAAAGTTATCCAGGACGGCACGGTGTTTCGCCTGGGAGAAGAGCGATTTTCCTTCCATCTCGCCGAGCCGAGTCTCCGCTGGTTTCAGCTCAACGCGACCGGCATGGACGTGAAGATTCAAGATATCTCCGCCGAGGTAGCAGCCGTGGCGTTGCAGGGGCCTACCTCGCGCGAGATCGTCAAACAGCTCTGCGGCCCGGAGTTGGAGCGGTTGAAATTTTTCCGCTTTACCTTCGCCGACATCGGCCGGGTTCGAGCTATGGTCTCGCGCACGGGATACACCGGCGATCTAGGCTATGAGATATGGGCGCCGGCGAGAGACGCGGAGGAGCTTTGGGACGCTCTCATGCGGGTAGGAAAGCCTTACGGGATTACGCCAGCCGGCATGTTGGCGCTCGACCTGGCGCGTTTGGAAGCGGGCTTTATCCTGTTGGAGGTCGATTATACCAGCGCCGAGAAAGCGCTGATCCCGTCGCAGAAATATTCTCCATTCGAGATCGGCCTGGGCTGGACGGTCGCTCTCGACAAGGAAAATTTTGTCGGTCGCCAGGCGCTGCTGGAGGAGCAGGAACGCGGATCGCCCAGAAAGCTCGTCGGCCTGGAGATCGACTGGGACGGCTATGAGGCTCTTTATCGGGAGGCCGGCCTTGCTCCCCAACTGCCGACGGCCGCGTGGCGCGGTGGGGTGCCCGTCTATCAGGGCAAGCAGCAAATAGGACAGGCGACCACGGGCGGCTGGTCGCCGACAATCAAAAAATACATCGCCCTCGCCACGGTGCAAGGCAAGTTCTCTCAACCCGGAACGGAACTCTTCATGGAGACGACGGTGGAGTACGTGAGGAAGAGGGTGAAAGCGACTGTGGTGAAGCCGCCGTTCTTCGATCTGCCGAGGAAGCGAGGCTAAGAAATTTTTGATTTTGAATCTCTTTGGGGTCAATTCCCCGCAGCTTGCTGCGTAGTGGTGGTTGGTAGCACTGCCAGAGTCCGTCATTCCCGCATGCTTTTAGCGGGAATCCAGGCGAATTTCGGACTGGACCCCCGACCCATTCGACGTGGCTCAGGGTCGTGGTGAGCACAGTCGAACCACGATTAAAACA
>MGSS01000128.1:3286-5963 GCA_001798595.1 Deltaproteobacteria bacterium RIFCSPLOWO2_12_FULL_60_19
AACCACGATTAAAACATTCGGGGGTGACAATTTGGGGAAAAGTCATCCGAGGGCCTCTTGATACCCCACAGCTTGCTGCGGGGTTATTCATTTCAATCTAAAATCGAAAATCTAAAATTACTGTAGGTTCAGCACTGCTCTAATGACGCCCTGACAAACCTTTGCCATAAAATCCAGGTCGAGAGTCTCTATCGTATCCGACGCGCGGTGATAGTGCGGGTTGCGGAAGAAGGAAGTGTCGGTGACCAACAGGGCGGGATAGCCCAAGTCCCAGAAAGGGGAGTGGTCGCTCAGCCGAACCGCCGGTACGAGAAAGCCGTTGCCCAACACGGTCAACGTCTCAACGGGCAGGCCCTTCACTTGTCGCATCGAGGCGGCAAAGCGCCTGAGAACCGTGGCGGAGCGCCAGTTGCCGACTACGCCGATGAAATCGCTTCGGTCGGGATAAAACCAGCTCAAGCCCGCCGGGTATTTCTGGCCTCCGGAACCGGAGTCGGTGTATCCCACCATCTCCAGGGAGACCATGACGCCGATCTTGGCCCCCAGTGTTTTGAGTTTCTTGGCGAAGTGCGCGCTGCCGACCATGTTCTGCTCTTCGAGGTTAAAGGCGCAAAATAGAACCGGGCTGCGCAGCGTCATGCGCGAGAGGACGCGAGCTGCTTCGAGCAGGACGGCGACTCCGCTGGCGTTGTCGTCCGCTCCGGGCGAGCCTTCGACGGAATCGTAATGCGCGCCGAGAATGATCAACGGGCCGCTTCGCTCGGTTCCCGCGCGCGCAACGATGTTGCGGTAGCTCCTTCCCCGATAAATGAAAGGATCGCCTTCGACCGCCTGGCCGAAGCTCTTAAATTCGCCCTCGATATACTGTTCGACTTTACTCAGCCGCGCGGGGTTTGTGAAGGGACTGCGCTCGCCGACGATTCGCTGCAGGTGGATCTTCAGCTTGGCAGGATCGACTGTCGGGATCGCGGCTATCATGCATCGGTCAGCCGCACGGGAATGTCCCGGTCGGAGAGGTAGCGTTTGCACTCGGCGATCGTGTACTCCCGATAGTGGAAGATGGAGGCGGCGAGCGCGGCGCTGGCCTTGCCCGTAGTGAGGCCTTCGAAGATGTGCTGGAGGTTGCCCACGCCGCCCGAAGCGATCACCGGAATCGCGACGCGCTCGGAGACCGCGCAGGTCAGCTCGAGATCGTACCCTTCTTTCGTGCCGTCCCGGTCCATGCTGGTCAGAAGAATCTCGCCGGCGCCGTAGGAGGCCATTTTTTCCGCCCATTCGCAGGCGTCGATGCCGGTGGGCTTTCTCCCGCCGTGCGTGAATACCCGCCAGCCTCTGCCCGCCCGCTTGGCGTCGATGGCCACCACGATGCACTGGCTGCCGAACGTCTCGGCCGCCTCGCGGACAAAGACGGGGCGGTTGACCGCGCCGGTGTTGATCGACACCTTGTCGGCCCCCGCGCGCAGCAGCTTGCGGATATCGTCCAGGGTATTGATGCCGCCGCCGACCGTGAGCGGCATGAAGACCTGGTCGGCCGTGTGCGCCACGATGTCCAGGATGATCTCCCGATTTTCGTGCGACGCGGTGATATCGAGAAAGCACAGCTCGTCGGCGCCTTCCCGGTCGTAGATTCGCGCGACCTCTACCGGGTCGCCGGCGTCGCGCAGCTCGACGAACTTTACGCCCTTCACGACTCTTCCCGCGTTGACATCGAGGCAGGGGATGATGCGTTTAGCCAGCATTGGCTCAAAGTGTAGCGGAGAGCGGGTTATAGCTCAAGCTGACGGGACTCCGACACAACTCCTGGTTTGACAATGAGACTGCCGTTCACTAGGTTGGCAGGCAGGCCGCATTTTCGACGAGGCATCGCATCGAAGAATCGCCAACGCATGGAGCAGTATTTGTGGCTTATCCTCGTGGGGTTTGTGATCGGCGCTTACGGGACGCTCATCGGCGCCGGCGGCGGTTTTGTGTTGGTGCCGCTGCTCCTGGTGCTTTATCCTGACGAAAATCCCGAGACGCTGACCGGCATTTCTCTCGCCGTCGTTTTTTTCAACGCCTTTTCCGGTTCTGTGGCCTACGCCCGCGAAAAGCGCATCGATTTATATTCCGGCGTTATGTTCTCGCTCGCCACGATTCCGGGGGCCGTCTTGGGTGCGCTGACGACTCCCTACATTTCGCGCCGGCTGTTCGATTTGATAGTAGGACTTTTGATGCTGGCGGCTGGGAGCTTCTTGCTCTTACGGCCGAGCCACAGAAGGCTGGCAGCCGAGCACCGGGCCGGATACTTCTCTCGTCACCTCGTCGAGGCCGACGGAACGGAACACGATTTTTCCTACAACCGGACGGTCGGCGTCGGATTGAGTCTGTTTGTCGGGTACATCTCCAGTTTGCTGGGCATCGGAGGCGGCTTCATCCACGTCCCTGCTCTGGTACACCTGTTAAACTTCCCAGTGCATATCGCGACCGCGACCTCGCAATTCATCTTAGCGGTTATGGCGTTCGCGGGGACCGCAACCCATATCGTTCAGGGAGTGTTTCAGCACGGCGTGCGACGAACGATCGCGCTGTCCATCGGCGTCGTCTTAGGCGCTCAGCTCGGCGCCCGACTTTCGGGCCGGGTTCACGGCGACTGGATCATTCGAGGCCTGGCGGTGGCGCTTGCGCTGGTGGGCGCCAG
>MGSS01000129.1 GCA_001798595.1 Deltaproteobacteria bacterium RIFCSPLOWO2_12_FULL_60_19
TTATTGCCGAACCTGTGATTGAAACCCACAACCGGAGTGGCCGACACGCAACCGTGTCAGTTCCAAAGGTTGGCAAAAATCAACCCTGCCCGTGTAAGAGCGGCAAGAAATACAAACGATGCCACGGGGGGCGACCACCATCAGAATCGTCGGGAAGCTTGTTGACCGGAATTGGATCGACTCCTGAATCTTTAGTTTCCTCAAAGCGGACGCAGCCAGCAAAAGATTAACTTCAGCATCACCATTTTTCGGTTCAGCTCTTCGAATCGGCAGCGCAGGGCCGGATGTTATTGTCGCCAGTCTTGTGAACTGCGCCACAAAACCTACTATCAACTAGCGACCTCCCTTTTGCCGATTAACGCGTTGGCGCGGTCTGCGAAAAACAACCTCCGGAAGCGCTTACATGTCGCTTTTGGTCGCAAGGTTTCCAAGAAGCTCCGGGAAACTTTTATGGAAAAGTCGTCATTGATGTATGTCAGAATCTCGCGGGCCACAGAGTAACAAAATTTGTGCAGGCCGGATGAGTAAATAGGATCGCTATACATTCTTTTCATCCCGTGAATCGGAAAACTCTTGTAAATCTGCCTAGGAACGGGATAACGGCATTCGAGGTACGCAGATTCCAGAGTGTTAACAAAGTCCGAGCCGGAAAATCCGTCGAAATTTTGAGAAAGAAGATATGGAATCTGTCCGCGGGGTTTTCGGTTTTTGATATCGCCGATGATCTCGGAAAGTTTGTGAGACAGCTCTTTCTTCTTCGCGATCCGATCTACTTTCTCAAGTCCCGCTTGTACCAAAAGGCCTTCATAATCACTCGCTCTGCAACCAAGTAGGTACGCCTTACACATAAGTTCGAAACCCATAGCATTAAAGAAAGGGGCATATCTCACAAATGAGCCTTCGATTTTGAAGGCAAAGAAAAAATCAGAGATGCTCATTTGCAGCCATTCAAAAACTACTTGTTCCCGTGTGAGAGTTCTTTTCGACATCATGGCACTCAAACCCACGTGCAATATCTCTCCCTTGGCAACAATCTGTCAAGTATAGTTTTGTCGGGGAAAGCCGGGTTTCGACCCGACAATCTTGTCAATCTTTCCTGCACCGTAAGCGGCGGGATGTAGGCATGATGCGTTCGGCAACAGAAAGAAGGCGCGAGGCGGGAGTCGAGGAGTCACCTTCTGTCGGCTTGACAGGCATCGCAAGCTTGCCCGCCGGAAATCACCGGGAGAAGGAAAGCTCCCAACGATTGCCATCGGGGTCGAAGACGTTGATGGAATAGTCCTGGCCGTTTCTGTGTTCCCGGACCTTCTCGATGTTCGCGCCGATCTGCCGCAACGCGGCAAGCGCCGGCTCTTTCTCCTGCCAGGGAATGTTGAGCGTGTGATGAGGGTCCACGGCTCGCGGCCCTTTGGACGCGTCGAACAGGTGGACTTCGAAGTTGCCGAGGCGCACGTCGACCTCTTTGACCTGGCCCGACTTGAGTTGTTCTTCGTCGGGAGTAATTCTGCGCACGACCTCGCCGCCTAACGCTCGCGTATAGAACGCTTCCGCCCTGGGAAGATCTTTGGCGCTCATGGCAAAGGTTTTGAGCCCTTTGATATCAAACATGGAGCCGACTTTTTCACCAGCCGTTGTCTAACGCCGCGTCGGACCGCTCGTCCCAACTGTCGATAAATCCCCGGTCTTCCCACGCCCGATCCGGCGGAAATTTTGCTTTTATTTCTTGTTGCCTTTGTTCCATAACTCCTCTGTTGCCCCTTCCGTTGCGCCGCGCTCAATTTCCCAACACCTTCTTCAAACGCTCTATGATCTCCGGCGGCTGGCTGGTGATTTCTTTGGCTATCCTGTCAAGTCCTTCCCCGCCCACCGGATCGAACTCGTAATTTCGCTTCTTCACTTCGTCCTGGAACTGCGGATCGTTCATAGTCTTCTCATAAGCGTCGCGGAGAACCTTCAGCCGATCCGCCGGAACGCCTGGCGGTCCGAGCATGGGACGTCCCATCGAGCCGGCTGCGAGCAGCACCTTGGAAAGGCGCCTGCCGGCGTCGTTGGTTTTGTGTCGCTCCATAAGTTCAGCGACGGTCGGAGTATCAGGCAGTCTCGGGTCTCTTTTCTCGCCCGTCTGGAAGAGGTTGCGAACAAACCTCTTTTGGCGCCATGTGTGATAGGGCTCGCGTCCAAAGAACGCCTCGATGGTGAACGCGCGACACTGAATCTCGCCTCTCTCGACTGCGAGGTCGATATCCTGCCCTCCGGGATAGCCGGTGACGATGGTGAACTTAGCGCCGACGGTTTCCTGCAGCAGCTTGGGCAGGTAAGAATCCGGTCCTGTGACGCCGGTAGCGCCGCATTTGGGCGCCTCGTTGGCCGCCCTCACCTCCTCAACGGTCGCGTAGGGAGTGTCGGCGCGCATATACATCTGGGACTCTCCGCGAGCCGGCGCGCCGATCCAGCTGAACTTGGCCCAGTCGAACTGGATCTCTTTCCGTCCCACCAGTTGGTTCAGATAGAGCGACGGGATAATCGAGCCGATCAGCGTCAAGCCGTCCGGCTTGGCGACAGTATAGAGATGGTTGGCCGCGACAACGTGTCCCGCGCCGGGCATATTCTGCACGATGAAATCGGGATTGCCCGGAATGTGCTTTCCCATGTGGGCGGCGATCAAGCGCGCCCACAGGTCGTAGAGGTTTCCCGGCGGGGTGCCGACGATCACCCGGATCGTTTTGCCTTGATAAAAAGGAGCCTGCGCGTGCGCATGGAAGCTCCACGGCAACAGGAAAAGGACGGCAACGAAGATTCTGTTCATGTTTCACCTCGCCGGGGCCGGAACGGCCCCTGGATCGCTCCCAAGGCTAGTCGAAAGCGGCGAGAGGCGTCAAGAGCGTCGCGGGCCGGCTATGCTCCTACCGAATATGCCGCGCGCGCGGCAGCGCCACGTAGATTCCGATCATAGCCAGCGACCCCGCCAAGCCCATCGACGCCACGGCCCACGGCGCTCCCCACAGCGTGGCCAGAGCTCCGACGAGCGCGCTCCCCGTCACCATGACGACCTGGTTCATGTGGAAGATCGCCGTGGTGCGCCCGCGAAACTCCGAAGGGGAGTAGGATTGGATGACTGTTTGTACCAGCGCGTGGGAGCTGACATGGCAGAGACCGACGATCACCATCAGCGCCATCGAGAGATGGAACGAGGAGGAAACCGCGAACATCACGACGGTCAAGCCGTACAATGCCACGCCTCCCAGCATGAGCAGGCCCCGCGGCAGCCGGTCGCCGGTTGACGCGATGAGGAAGGCGCTCAACAGCGCGCCGACCCCCATAGCGGTGAGCAGCAGTCCTTGCCCGGTCGCTCCGACTTCAAGAAGGTCGCGCGCGAAGACCGGCAGGAGCGTGGTGAACGGGACGACGAATAGGGAGGCAAACATCACGATGAGGAGACCGGTGCGAACCGCTTCGTTCCTCCAACTGAATTTCCACCCTTCGACGATGCTCCGGCCGAAGGATTCCGCGTGAGCAAAACGTCCGCCCGTGCCGGCCAGGGAACGCTCTGTGGCGCTGAGCTGCACGGTCCAGACGGTCGCCAGGAAGAGAAACGCGGCTTGAACCGAATACGACGCGGCGGTGCCGAACATGGCGATGAGCATGCCGGCCAGGGCCGGGCCGGTGCTGCGCGCAACGTTGAAAACCACCGCATTGAGACCGATGGCGTTGGTCAGGTTCTCCGGCGGCACGGCGTCGGCAACGAGCGCAATCCGCGCCGGCTGCAAAAAGGCTTCAGCCACCGCCATGAAGACGGCGGCGACGTAGACGTGCCACGGCTCGATCCGGCCGCTGAAAATCAGCAACGCTATCGCGGCATACACGAGGCCGACCGCAAATTGAGCCGCCACCACCTGGGCCTTGCGGGAATAGCGGTCGGCCGCGCTGCCCGCCACCGGAGAGAGAAGAAGAAACGGCAGCGCTTGAATTACCCGCACCAGACCCAGCTGGAGGGCTGAGTCGGTCAGCTCGTAAATGAGCCAGCCGCGGCTGACCTGATCCATCCAGGTTCCCATTCCCGTGCTGGCCTGTCCGAGCCAGAGCAGGCGGAAGTTGCGCCGGCCCAAGGCCTCAAAGACGCGCAGGCGAAGCAATGCCTGGAGCGGACGCCAGGATTGCCGGGCCGCGCCGCTCGTCGGCGCAGCCGAAGTTTCTTTTTCGTCGGATGGTGAAGGCAGAGTCGTCTCCGTGAGCTTGTCGAGCGGTCGAATGGCGATTCGTAAATTCCTACCGGGCGCAACGGAAGCCGATGTTGTGATGCCCCGAGGCCGGGTTGCGCGAGAGATCCTTGCCGCGATGCGTCGTCGTCAACTCTTGCGGCCGAGAATCGTGGCCGCCTCCCCTCGTCCCCCGCACCGGGCCGGGTTTTAACTCTTCGCGCCCGTCCGAGGCCTTGTAAGGATAGGGTAGATAGGCGCTGCTTACCCATTCCCACACATTGCCCAGCATATCGAGAACGCCGTAGGGACTTGCGCCGTTAGGAAAACGATCCACCGGAACAGTTTGGTTGTAGCCGGCACTGAACTGGGCGCGCGAGCGGTCCGGCGGCTCGTTGCCCCAAGCGTACTTGCGGCCGTCGGTTCCGCGCGCCACCTTCTCCCACTCCGCCTCCGTCGGCAGCCGTTTTTTTGCCCAGGCGCAGTAGTCTCTCGCGCCGACCCATGAGACTTCGACGACGGGGTGATTTTCGTAGCCCTGATCCGCCGCCCATTTTCCAGCTCGCCGATGTACGCGGGCATCCACATCGTCCACGTCAAACAGCCTCTCGCCGCTCGAATTGACCGGGCCAACGCCATTCAAGAAAGCCGCGAACTGCGCGTTCGTCACGGGGAGCCGGTCGATCGAAAAGGCGGCGAGTTCCACGCGATGCGCCGGTCTCTCATCCGCCGGCCCATCGTCGCTGCCCATCGTAAACGGCCCGGCGGGAATATTTATCATCTCCGTCGGCGCGGAGGTTTGAGGATAGACGAACGACAAAACCGCGAATGAAAATAGTGGAAGGGTGAGCGAGACGAGCAGGTATCTTCCGGGTGGTTCTAGCCGCAACGCCAGCCTGGGTGTCTCTCGGAGGGCCGATGCGTGGGACGAGGAGATGCAAGCGTAGCTCAGAGATACTCTCGGCTCTTGGGAACAGCGTAACACCGACGTATCGCATCGGCCCGGAGAGAGATTCCCAGGCCGGCTGCCCGTGGATGGGCCGTTTTCACCGGCCTGTCTCAGCCTTCCTGTTCTCCTCGACCTTGATAGAGCTTGGCCAGGTCGTGTCGATACGATCCTTCGCTCGGAGCGCGCGCGTCGCTCCTCATCTGCCGGACCCCCTCGTCCACGTTGGTCTCGATCATGGGATGGTTCGGGTCCCGGTGCACGCCGATCGGGTCTTCGCCCCGCGCTACTTTGGCGATCTCGCGTTTCATGAGTTCGCGCAACATGCCGACGCCTTTGTCGGATGTCGCCAGCCGTTCTCGCGCCCTGTCGGCGATCGGCCCTTGCGTCTCCCAGGCCATATGATCCTGCGGAATGATGTGTTGCAGCGTGTAGCGCGTGAAGGGGTGCAGTTTGTTGGGCGGGTCCTTGTAGGGCTCGCTGTATTTGACCGGAGGGTCCCAGCTCTCGGCCGGCTCTCTGCCGTCTTCCGTGGGGAAAAATAGGACGTGGATGTGCATGGTGTGCTCGTCGTCGATCGGCGTCCGGAGTTGAGTGCTCGGCCCCTGGCGCAGGATCGTCGGGAAGAGCAGCGGATGCTCGTCCACGATGCCGTTGGCATAGATCCGCTTTTTCATGACGCCGTGATCGGTCAGGTAAAACTCCGCCTGGGCCACGTCGTCCGTGAACCCCCGCGTCGTGCTGACCGGCTGGCGCTCGCCCCGCCCGTAGAATTCCTGGTGCAAAATTTGAAGGTGCGCCGGATCGACGGAATTTTCCATCGCCTGAAACCAGTTACAGTCCAACTGCGGATGGACGATGATTTTCCGGTGGCCGTCTTTGCGGAAAAGCGTGTCATAGTGGGTCAACACCGGCGCGGGCACGGGACCCATGTAAGCCCACACGAGGTTCAGGTGTTCCTGCACCGGATAGGCCGGATGTTTTACGGTGAGATGGAACTTGCTGCCCGCGGGCTCCACCGGACACTCCAGGCAATCCCCTTTCACGTCGTAGAGCCAGCCGTGGTAGGCGCAGGCGATGCCGCGCTCCTCTATTCTCCCGTAGAGCAGCGAAGCGCCGCGGTGCGAGCAGCGGTCGCCGAGCAGGCCGAGCCTCCCGCTTTTGTCGCGAAACAGCACCAGGTCCTCGCCCAGCACCCGGACCGCCTTGGTCGGCTGCTCTTCCATCAGCTCCTTGGACACCGCGATCGGGTGCCAATAGCGGCGCAGCAACTCGCCCGCCGGCGTGCCCGGGCCGACTCGCGTGAGCATCTCGTTCTCTTCTTTGGGCAGCATAACTTTACCTCCGGGTCGACGGTTGCCGCGCGCCGTTTGTGCCGTTGAGCTTCACGGCTAACCTACCAGCTTGCGAAGATTCGCCAGCATGCCTTCGGGAGAGTCTTTCTGGAGCAGCCGGCCGAACTGGCTGCGATAGTTGGCGACGATGCTGATGTTTTCGATGACCACATCGTAAAGGAACCACTGGTTGCCCTTGGAAAACAGCCGGAAGTGAACTGGCGTGTCCTGCGATGCCGATACGATTTTACTCTCCACCTCGAAGCGGTTCTGCCCGATTTCGCGCTCTCTGCCAAAGACGACCTCCTGGTCCTTGTACGACAGGATGATGTTCAGGTAGGCCTTTTCGAGGACCGATTTGTAGAGCTTCACGAACTCCTGCTGCTGGTCGGGCTTGAACTTCTCCCAGTTGCGCGACAGCGTGGCCTTCGAGAGCTCGACGTAATCGAAGGTATTATCGAATATCGGCCGGAGCTTCTTGGTCTTGGCCTCCTTGGCCGCTTCGCCCTGGAGGGCCGGATCGCGCAGCACCACCAGCACTTCGCCGACCCGCGATTTGATCGTGTCGAGCGGCGGCCCCGCCAGAGCGTGAATCGGCGCCATCGAGAGAATTAAAAGATTTAATCCGATAACCAACTTCCTCATTTACTGCCTCCTTTATCCGCGTCCTTAGGAGATTTTTTCTCCACGTCGCCGAAAGCATATTTGCTGATGAGTTCCATGAGATCGACCGGCGCTTCGGTGTCTCTAATGGTCCCGCCCGGCTTCAACATGTCGGCGCCGCCGCCCGCGTCGATTTTCACATACTTATCGCCCAGTAGGCCGTCCGTCTTGATCGAAGCCATGGCGTCCTCGTAGATCTTGACGTCTTTCCCGATGCTGAATTCAACCACGGCCACCTGATCGTTCTGGTCCATCCTGAATCCGGCCACCCGTCCGATCTGCATGCCCAGCATCTGCACCGGGCTGCCGACCTTCAGGCCGGTCACCGAGGTGAACTTGGCGAACAGCGGGTAGGACTGGTCGCCGAAAACGGAAACCTCGCCGAGCTTCAACGTCAGGTAGGCCACGCAGACGATGCAAATGGCCATAAAGATTCCAACTAACGTCTCCATGGAATACTTTTTCATAGCGTAAACCCTCGCACTTCACTCCAAAGTATCGAAAGCATCACAAGAGGAACGTCGTGATCACGTAGTCCACGACCAGCACCAGCACGCACGAGAGCACGACTCCCGACGTGGTGGACAGACTGACGCTCTTGGCGCCGTGCACGTCGGTGCGCATGTGCGTGAAATAACCCTGATAGCTGCAGACGGTGGAGACGATGACCGCAAAGACCAGCGCCTTAATAAAGCCGCCGATGATGTCCCAGGTCTCCACGCCGGCCTGGACCTGGTAAACGAACATGCCCGAGTTTAACCCGAGCAACATAACGCCCGTGAAATAGCCGCCGACGATGCCGATGGTGTCGAACAGCGCCGTCAGGAGGGGAAAGCTGACGATCGCGGCGGCGATCCTCGGGCTGATGAGATAGCCGAGCGGGTCGATGCGCATGGTATCGAGCGCGTCGATCTGTTCGGAGATGCGCAGGATGCCGATCTCCGCGGTCATGGAAGATCCCGCCCTGGCGATGATCATGATCGCGGTCATGACCGGACCCAGCTCTCGAATCAACCCCAAAGCCACGGCGGACCCCAACACCCCCTGCGCGCCGAATTTAGCCAACGCATGATAAACCTGCAGCGCCAGCACCATGCCGGTGAACAGGCCGATGAGCGACACGATGCCCATGGTCTTGGCGCCGATATGAGAGAGCTGCTCGACGATGGGAGTTATCTGCTTGCGGCGAAAGATCGGCAGGAAAGCCTTGCCGAAAAAGATCGCAGCCGCGCCCATATCGTTGACCCAGCTTATGGCTACCCTGCCGAGTGGATCGAATGGAGTGCCCATAATATCCGTTAATAGACGTCCCGCCTAACCTGCGCCACAGCCAGGTCCACGCGCCGATGTTACAGTTCTACGGCCGGTTCCGCCGCCTCGTAATTTTTTCATATTAGCAGATGTCGGCGAATTTTCGCAATGGGCGCTATATTTTCATGGCGAAAAAAGGTATCTTATTGCGTTTGCTTCGACCAGGGGGAATCCTTATGAGTTGCCCAAGTTGCCATGCCGAGCTCGCCGGCGAGCCGAAATATTGCAGCGAGTGCGGCTACAATCTCAAATCCGAATCGCCCGGCACCTCTCCCGCCTCCGGCTCGGAAGCCGCGCCGCAACAGGACCTCGCGGCCGGCGGCGCCGAGGGCGCGATGAGACGGCCCTCCGGTTTCAGCCGGACGCTATCCACGGAGCTGGTCTCGAGACAGAACGAGCTCAGGACCGCGGTCAAATTGAGCACCTTGATCCAGAGCCGAAATTTCCACCCCGGAGAAGTCATGATCCGCCAGGGAGAGACGAAGAGAGATCTTTTTTTCTTGACCGACGGCGTGGTGGAAATATCGAGGAAGGACGGCGACGCGGATCTGGTGCTGAACGAAATCGAGGCCCCCTACATTCTCGGGGACGTCGCCTTTCTCTTCGGCATGCCCCGAACGGCGACGGCGAAGGCGAAAACGGATGTCACGGCGTTTGTTTTGAAACAGGAGGATATAAGCGAGCTGCTGAAGGATCTCCCGGCCTGGGTCCATCCCCTTTTGACCTCGCTCGCCAGCGGCATCAAGTCGCTGCATCACAAGAGCGGCACGTTGGAAAAGCGACTTTTGGAAGTGGAAGGCGACAATCGCCATCGATCTTAGGGGAAGATCCAGCGGGACCATCACCACCGCCCGCCTGGGAGTTTCTTGAAGGGCCGATGCGTGGGACGGAGAGATGCAAGCGTAGCCAAGAGGTACTATCAGCTCCTAGGAGCAGCGTAACAACGACGTATCGCATCGGCCCGGAGAGAGATTTCCAGGCGGGCTAACGGCAGACGCCCTTTTTCGGCGGCCTTTAGGAAGGAACAGCATGGACGCGCCACTGATTGAATTTCGCAACGTCACCAAGCGCTTCGGCAGCCGGACGATCCTCGACCGGGTCAACTTCCAGGTCCGCGACGGCCAGACGACGACCATCATCGGCAAGAGCGGCACGGGCAAGAGCGTGCTCCTCAAGCACATGATCGGCCTGCTCTCCCCGACCGAAGGAGATATCCTGTTTCGCGGCAAGCGCGTCGACGAGATGAGCCGCAAGGAAATGGACGAGTTCAGGAGCCAGTTCAGTTACTGTTTCCAAAACAACGCCCTGTTCGACTCGCTCACGGTCTTTCAGAATGTCGCCCTGCCGCTCCAGCAGACCACCTCCATGAGCAAGAAGGAAATCGACGACAAGGTCATGGAGCGAATCAATCAGCTGGAGCTTTCGGAAGTGCCCCACAAGTACCCCTCCGAGCTGTCGGGCGGGATGCAGAAGAGAGTTGCCCTGGCGCGCGCGCTGATCACCGACCCGAAGATCGTGCTGTTCGACGAGCCGACGACCGGCCAGGACCCGATCCGCAAGAACGCGATCTTCAGCATGATCGTCCACAACCAGAAGCGATTCGGCTTTACCACGATCATGATCAGCCACGACATTCCCGATGTTTTCTTTATCTCCGACCGCATCCTGGTCCTGTACGAAGGCCAGATCATCTTCCAGGGCCCCTATCAGGAGATCGATCAGCTGCAACACCCGATGGTCGACGAATTCGTCAAAAGCCTCGAACACTTCCAGGATGAATTGACCGGCCTATACTCCAGGAAGACCTTCAACAAAGTCTATGAAAAGGCGGTGAGCCACAAAAAGCCGGAGGAGACCCTGACCGTGGCCGTGTTCACCGTGAACGACCTGGACGGCGTGAGCGAGCATCTGGGTCACGCCGCGGCGCAAGAGATTATTCAAACCCTTGCCGTGACAATAGATAAACACCTGGGCCATCTGGGGATCTCGAACCGCTTCGGCCGGGATCGGATCGTGACGATTCTGTTTTCCACCGACCGCGAGGCCGCCGAACGTTTAATGGAGAATCTGGCGCGGGATCTGCAACAGCGGGGACTGACCGGCAGCCAGGCCAAAAACCAGGCGGGTTCTTATTCGTTGTCGATCCTCGCCGGATTGGCCGAAGGGAAGGCCGGCGAAGACATCGGCTTCATCTCGGAAAGAGCCAGATCCCGGCAACAGGAAATCGCTCGTTTTTAGCGCGGCCTCTTAGATCCCCATCTTGTCTTCGGGCTTCCGCTTGATGCTGCCATCCTTCACTCTCGGTATGCCGCTCCAATCGCCGGACATCCAAAATTCCGTCAGGCTGCCGAATACACCCAGAAAAATACTGACGGCCAGGATAAAATACCATAGCCCTTCGCCGTAGCCGGCGACCAGAGACATGAGCGTCTCGACGATCTTAGCCGCGCCGCCGCCCAGCAGCGCGCCGAGGAACAGGCGCATTCCACGCTCGGCGCCGAAATTTCCGGCGTAAATTCCCCATAAGGCGCCGGTCATAAACGCCAGGAACGGCCCCAAAAACAGAGCTAAGATGGCGCCCGCTCCGCGGCCCTTGGTCGATGCCTCTTCGAGCCTCTCTAGCTCGGTCATGCCGTCGACACGCACCTCGCCCCTGATGGCCATGAAAATATAGTTGACCCCGGCGTAGATGCCCAAGTCGCGCCTCAACCCGTCAAAGTAGAGACTCACCTGCGCCAGGAGTTTTTGGCTGGCCTGAGGCTCGGGAAAGAGATGCCGCAGCTCGGAGCCCGTTTCGACACCCACTCTTCGATCCTTGATAGCAACGAGCAGCAGGACGGCTTTGCTCAAAGCCGGCTCCTCCAACGGCAACGTTTGAAAAGCCTTGCGGCCGAACTCTTCCATCGGTTCGTTTTCCAGGGTTTCTACCGTAAGAACAATGACGGGATGGCCGGTCTCGGCTTTGAAGCGCCGCAGGCGCTCGGTCATCTCATGAGCGCTCGCGGCCGGCATCATTCCGGCAAAGTCGTTAATGGCATCGTTGAGAACGGGAACTTCCAGGGCGATCGAAGCGGAACAGAATATCAGTCCGGCGAAAAGCGCAAAGGCTAAGGATTTCATTTTAGGCGCTGCCCTGTCGACTTGGGTCACGGGTTTTGCCCCTGGGAAGACGCCTTCGCCTTCTGCTGCACGTCTTCGATGATCGGCTGGAGCCGCTTTTTCAACCTCGCGTCGAGCTGGAAGGCCTTTTTGAAATCGGCTTCGGCCTCCTGGTCTCGTCCTTGCCGGAGCCGGACCAGCGCCCGCCAGCCGTAGGCTTCCGCGTTGCGCGGCATGAAGACGATCACCTCGGTAAAATCGCGCGCGGCATAGTCGTACTTGCCGAGCCGGATATACGCGAGACCCCGGTTGTAAACCGCCTCTGCGTCTTTCGGCTCGATACGCAGCGCTTCGCTGAAATCCTCCACGGCCTGCGCGGGCTGGTCGAGCCGGTAATAGGCGAGGCCGCGGTTGTAGTAGGCCCTGAACGATTTGGGATTGGCCCTGAGGACTTCCGTGTAGTCGCGAATCGCCTTTTCGTGTTGCCCGAGATCGCCGTAGGCGACGCCGCGGTTGTAGTAGGCCTCGATAAATTGAGGGTTGATGCTCAGCGCCCGGTCGTAATCCTCGATCGCCCGTTCCTTGCTGCCCATTCTCGCGTAGGTATTGGCGCGATTATAGTAAGCATCGGCGTCCTTCGGATTGAGGCGAAGGACCTCGGCATAGTCCCGCAAGGAGGCCTCATACTGCCCTCCCGCGTAGTAGGCTGCGCCCCGATTGAAGTAGATATCCCCGTTTTGCGGCGAGCGACCGAGGGCCTCGGCATAGTCCGCGAGCGCGCGCTCGATCTGCCCGAGGCGGCGGTAGGCGTTGCCCCGCTTGTGGTAGGCTTCCGCGTCCTTCGGCGCCAGGCGAATCGCCGCGCTGTAATCTTTCACGGCCCGTTCATCGTCGCCCAGCGCCGCATGCGCGTTCCCCCGGTTCAAGTGGGCTTGGGCGAAGCGCGGGTTGAGCTCGATCGCGCGGTCGTACTGCTGGATCGCCGCCTTGAAATTGCCGGCCTCCTCCAGCCCGAGCCCCTTCTGGAGCGCCTCCTCCGCCGGCTCCGGCCATGCCGGCGCCGCGGCGAGCAGCGCGATGAGCGCGGCGAAACTTGCGATGCGGGAGATCATCGGCGAGGCCTCATTTGGCGTTCGGCAGCGATGATTTCTTCGCGCCGATGTCCGGCTCCAGTTTTTGCTTGAGGCTCGGATCGAGCTCGAAAGCTTTTTTTAAATCTTTGTCCGCCTCGGCGTTCTTCCCCAGGCTGAGCAGGACGAATCCCCGATTGGCGTAGATGCGGGCGTTGCGCGGATCGATTTTGAGCGCCGCGTCGTAGTCCTGGAGCGCGTGGTCGTACCGGCCGAGCAGCGAATAGGCGTTGGCGCGGTTGCTGTAGACCTCCGCGTTTTTCGGATTCAAACTCAGCGCCATCGTGTAATCCTGCACGGCCGATTCGTGCCTGCCCAGACGGCGCTGGGCGAGGCCGCGCTCGTAATACGCCGCCGCGTCTTTGGGGTCCAAACGGATCGCTTCGGTGAAGTCCGGGATCGCCTTATCGAACTGGCCGAGAGCGTAGTAGGCGCTGCCGCGCTGGCGGTAAGCGTTTGAATTCTTGGCGTCGAGGCGGATAACTTCGCCGTAGTCTTTGATCGCGCGCTCGTGCTGCTTTAGCTCGTCATAGGCGTTCGCCCGGTAGTAGTAAGCGTCGGCGAGCTTCGGATTCAACTTGATGGCGCGGTCCTGATCTTTGATCGCCCGCTCGTGCTGGCCCAGCCTGGCGTAAGCCTCGCCCCGGCCGACGAAGGCCCGGGCGAGCGACGGGTTCGCTTTGATGGCTTTGTCGTAGGCGACGATCGCCTCTTTGATTTTCTCGGCCTTGTGCAACTTCAGCGCCTCGTCATAGGCGCTCCGCGCTTCGCCTCCCCACGTTACCGCCGCGCTTCCCGCTACGAGCAGCGCCGCGATTCCGAAGATTTTAGATTTCATGACGGATGTTTAGAAGCTAACCCAAGATAGGGGCAATGTCCATCTTGGCGAACATGTCGCGCCATTCGACAAGCTCATGGCCCTGAGCAAGGTCGAAGGGCAAGCACGGACGCTCGGTCCCGACCGCGCGATCGGTAAAAATTTCCACGTTCCCTCGTCACCTGGCCTAAAAAATCGCTGTATTTTCGGCCTGTTTCAGTGGCACCCGGCTTGCTTGGTAAGAAAGCGGGAAGGAGGGCGTTATGAAAAACCGGACTTTTTGTCTTGTTTTCGTTGCTTTCCTGATAGCCGCGCCGGCGGTGGCAGAAGAGCGAAAGGACAACTATTGGGAGGAGGAACTTGAAACCGAAGAGGAAACTGAACCGGTTCCCAACGGGTACACTTTCCAGGATTACCTATCGGATCTCAAGGCTTGCGCGCGCGCCGATGCCATCGATTCCGGTAAACCGCCTTGTTCACAGGAGCCCAATCGGGATAAAAAATACAAACCGCTGAACCCGTTGGTTATTCCCTGGTAACAACATTCACTCCTCAAAATCTATCGCGATCTGCCAGTTGTGGTCGGAGAAGACACGGTGGGCAGCGTCGGCGCCGGGGAGAGCGAGGCCGGCGCTTTTGGCCATCGCCAGGGCATTGGCGGTGCGGCCGGGGCGTAATTTCAGTTTGTACTTCTTGTCGCCTTTGTTGAAAACATCGCCGACCAGCTCGTCCAACCGCCACGACTGGGCGCATCCGGCGGAGACCGCCCTGGCGAACATCTTTAAATCCAAATCCATCTTCTTCGCCAGCTGCATTCCCTCGTAGATCGCCAGCTCGGACATCGCCTGCATCATTTGATTGATTCGCTTGGCAATCTGCCCGTTGCCGCTTTTTCCGAGATAGGTCACCATGCGGCCGATCTGCTGCAAGACCGGCAGGCAGCGCCGGTAGCCTTCGTAACTCCCGCCGATAAATATCGTCAGCTCGCCGTTGGTCGCGCCGATGTCGGCGCCGCTCACCGGCGCATCGAGCATCTCTATTCCATGCTCGCGCAAGGCCGTCGATAATTTGATCGCCAGCTCGGGCGCAGTGCTGCTCAGATCCACGAACGCCAGACCTTTATTCCCGCTGTGGATGAAACCGTCCTTGCCGCACGTGACTTCCTCAACGGCCTCCGACTGGAGGGACGCAATAACGATGGTGGAGTGTTGCGCCAACTCCCGTGGCGAAGCCGCGCTCTTCGCGCCTTCCGCGACCAGCGGCCTTACTTTATTTTCGTCCTGGTCGAGAACCGTCAGCGGGTATCCGGCCCGGAGAAGGCGAAGCGCGATCGCGCCGCCCATGTTGCCCAGGCCGATGAAACCTACGCGCTCCAAATCAGGCATGATGACCTCCGCGAGATATCGTGAGTCGTGAGGAGTAAGGCGTGAGGGGTGAACTCAATTTGAAGATTGTCGTTGCACGTCCGCCAGCAGATCCCGCATTTCCGCAGGAAGTTTGTCGATCTCGTACTCATCGAAGCCGATATCGAGATCGATCGTGGGCGACTCTTCCTGCAGCACTCCTTTCGGTCTATGACCGTTGGCGACGTCGGCGACGCCCTCTCTGATCATCTTGCGCAGCAGCAAGATGGCGCGGTCGCCGTAGCCCGGATGCTCCAGCGTGCGATCGACGATCGCTCCCTGGCTTTCGACCATCGCCTTGTCTTCCAGCGGCACGATTCCCGTGATGTCGCCGTAGAGCCGCCGGTCGTAGGGTTTTCTTTCCTTCTGCTTCGCCCGATCCCGATAGACCCCGTGATATCTTTTGTCCTTCGGCGGCTCGGAGTAAACCGTCAGGCGCATCTCCTCGCAGCACGTGTCGTCGATCGGGACGATCCAGATCGCCTGCTGCACCGCCGCGCGCAGACCGTCGGGGTCTTTTCCCTTGGGCTCGCGCGACTTCCGATTGATCGTGGGAAGGACGGTGCACCGCCTTCTTACTCTTACGGTATTGGGCCTCGAGCCGGGCGCGAGAATAAATATTTTGACGCCGTAGTCCCCCTCGACGGCCTTGAAAGCCGGACAGCCGTCGACAATCCCGTGCAGAAAGGCCAGGTGCGTCGTGTCCGTGGTATTTTCCACACCCTGAAGCCAGTTGCAGTTATACGCCTTGCCGGCTTCCGCGTCTCCCCTTTCCGCGACCCGGTAGCCGTCTCCCACCAGCACATCGTAGCGCGGCAGCGGCGGCGGGCTTTCCTTGTCGGGGCCGAGATGAGCAAAGATAAAACCGCCCAGCTCGCGCACGGGATACCAGTTTTGCCGAATCGAAGAAGTCGTCTTGATAGGCTCGGCGGGCCGATCCAAAATCGCGCCCTGTCTGTCATAGTACCAGCCGTGATAGGCGCAGCGAATGCCCTGCTCTTCGATCCTGCCGTATTCCAGAGAGGCCCGGCGGTGCGCGCAGTGGCGGTCCAGCAGGGCGAGACGGCCGGAGAGATCGCGGAACAAGACCAGCTCTTCGCCGAGAATGTTTACCGGGGCGGGAATGTCCTTTACTTCTTCCGACAACGCCACCGGCCACCAGAAAGAGCGCAAATATTTTCCGCCCGGTGTGCCCGGCCCGACGCGAACTACGTCATCCCACGAAAGATCGCTTGCTTTAATCACGTTCCCGTCTCCTCATCTCGACACATCGATTACAGACTCGCGCCTGACCATCAAGTACCGTGATCGTGCTCGTGCCTCGTGATCGTAAAGATTCTCAGAAAACACGAACACGGCCACGAACCTTCGGAGAGCTGCTTCGAAGTGACACGAACACGTTATTTCAGCACTTCGCTAACCAGCTTGCGCACCGCGTCGCGGTCCCAAACCTCGGGACCCCACAGACGGACATACTTTGCGCCTTTCACGCGCCGGCGCCACGCGGGCAGCTCGTCCTTTGGAATATCCTCGCGCAGCGAATTCCCCCCCGGGTCGTTGGGCAGCCCTGTTTGCACGGCTGTCTGGCCTTCGCGAGAGAGAAACCAGTTGATCATCACTTTGGCGGCGTTCGGATGGGGCGCCCGGTTGACTAGAGAGATCATCGTGCCACCGGCTTCGAGACCGACTCCGTCTTTGGCAAATGCATGCGGGTCCAACATCTCCACCGGCAGTCCCTGCGCTTTCGCTTCATCCACCGATTCGGCCTTGGCCGTAATGGCGACCGGGTGCTTGCCCGAGGCGAGCCAATCGGTCTGTTGGCGCTCGTCGCGGATCAGCGTGAGGCTGCCGCCGGCGAGCAACTTGCGAAGAAACTCGGGCCCAAGCTGCGGGTTATAATAGAAAAACAGCATCGGGCTTCCGCCCCCCGGATCGGCCGGATCTTTGGCGGTGATTTTCCCTTTCCATTTG
>MGSS01000130.1 GCA_001798595.1 Deltaproteobacteria bacterium RIFCSPLOWO2_12_FULL_60_19
TGGCAACGGGCGCTCAAGTCGAGCACCAGAACGGCGGTGGTCTTCACGTCGACGGTTACGGGTTTCGCTTCCGGCCTGTTCGGCCCGTCCTGGGCAAACGCGCCGGAGGTCGCGGCCAGAAGAAACGATATGACAAACAGTTTCCCTTTCCTGTTCATTTCAATCTCCGTCAAGTCCGAGGCGAAAACCCCTCGGGTAAAAAGGAAAGGCCCCTGGAGGTCTTCCAGGGGCCCGTTAGGTGAGCGGCCTTATTAACAGCCGGCTGTGCAGGTCCCGCTACCGTTGAACTCCATCGTTGCACCGCTTTTCGGCACATGAACTGGGATTCCACTGTCTCGAGAATGGTTATCCCTTCTTCTCCGCCCGGAACGGCTTGTGACAAGCATTGCAAACGTCCCCCAGCGCCTTTACCTTGGTCCCGATGGCCGCGTCGTCCTTGGCCGCTGCCGCCTTGGCCAAGTCCGAGGCTGCGTCTTTAAGCTTGACGGGGTTCTTGCTGAACTCGTCCCACTTTTCCCAGATGGCGGGCAGGGCGCGGGATTTGTCCGAGGTGCTGCCTTTAGGGAAGAGATCGACGATCTTCTGAGAGCTACCCACGATCTCTTTGGCCTTTGCCTCGACCGTCGCGTAGTCCTTCTTCTCCACCGCGCCTTTGATCGCTTTGGCGTTGGCGCTCTGGCCTTTCATCAGCTTCTGCCTCTGCTCGATCGCCTCCTGAGCGAAGAGCTGGGACGAGATGAAAAGGGAGAGCAGCGCGAAGAGCGATGCCCCCAGTAATTTATGATGAACCATTGTGTTCTCCTTTCGGGTTATTTTTACTTGCCTTGGTTGATCTTTTTGACTTCGTTCAGCAACGTTTCGGTGGAGAGAAGATCCTTCGCGCTGTTCGAGGGTCGGATACTCTTAAATCGCACCACCCCCTCCTTGTCGATGATGATATAAGAGCGTTTGGCGAGTCGTCTTTCGTCGTCGAATACGCCGAGGGCCTTCATCGTTTTCCCGTCCCGATCGCTCAAGAGGGCGTAGTTGATCTTGGCAAAATCGGCAAGGGCCTTCTGCGAAAAGATCGCGTTGGCGCTCATTCCTAGAACTTCGGTATTCTCCGCCTGGAAACTCTTGTAATTATCGTCCGAACCGGCCGACTGGAGCTGCTTGATTCAAGTCGGGCTGAAATCGAGGACATAGAAATTTATGAGAACGTTCTTCCCTTTGAGGCTGCTGAGCTTGAGTTTGCCTCCCTTCGTGCTGTCGAGCTCGAAGTCCGGCGCCTTGTCGCCGACCTCTAAAGCGGCCGCCGGGAGGGCGGTAGCCAGCAGAAACATGAGCGGCAGCGCCAAGGCTGTCAGCGTCCGTTTAAACCGTATCATAGGCGACCTCCTGCTACTTTGACGTTCCACACGCCCTTATCATGGAAGGGGCGTTGAGGCTCGCCAATCTATCCGTACCGGCACTCGCCTGTCAATGCCCCGAAAGAGTAGAACCTGTCACACCTTGATGGGCTGCTAGTGTAGTGTCTCACAAATAGGTTGACGTTCCGTTCGTGGTGAGCTTTGTCGAACCATGAACGGAACCCGGTGAAATATCTCGCCCTTCGACGTGCTCAGGGCGAACGGACTTTGTAAAGCCATTTTAGAGACACTACACTAGCCGATGGCGTCGCGGACCGCGAGAACCGCCGCCTCGGTGCGATTTTTCACCTGAAGTTTGCGGAACAGCGATTTGAGGTGCATCTTGATCGTCTCGCGCGAGAGGTTGACCATCCGGCTCATGTCTTCGTTGCTCAGCCCCTCGGCCAGCAGGTGGAGCAAGCGCAGCTCTTGCTCCGTCAAGCTGTATCGCTGCCCGAAATCTTTCTTTCTTTCCTCTTCGGGGAGCTGCGGCGAGCGCGCGCCGCGCCGCAGCGTGAGATCGGCCAGGTAGGGCGAACTCAGGGCCTTGCCATGATAAGCGTTGCGGATGATCTCGAGGAAATCTTTCTGGTCCGCGTCCTTGAGAATATACCCGGCAGCGCCCGCCCGCAAAGCGGAAATAATCTTCTCATCGTCGTCGTGAATGGAGAGCATCAAAACTTTGGTCTTCCGCGCCAGACTGGAGATAAGCTTGGCCGTCTTGATGCCGTCGAGCTTCGGCATCCGCACGTCCAACAGCGCGATGTCGGGCTCTTTGGCCTGCGCTTGCAACACGGCCTCCTGGCCGTCGGCGGCCTCGGCGACGACTTTGATGTCGCGCTCGCTTTCGAGCAGCCGCTTGAGGCTTTGACGGAAGAGACGCTCGTCATCGGCAATCAGTATTTTAATGGGCATAGGTCTGCTGCTCCGTTTCCATGTGGGCCGGCAGAGCCACCGAGACGGAGAGCCCTCCGCTGCGGCGGTTCTCCGCCCAGATTTTTCCGTTGTGCGCTTCGGCGACCAGTTTGCAGTAGGGGAGGCCTAGTCCGGTGCCGGCGTCGAGACCGCCTTGATCGCGTGAGTAAAACGCGTCGAAGATTCGCGGCAGGTCCGGCTCCGGGATGCCCGTCCCCTCGTCTTCGATGCGAATCGCCACCTGCCTCCCGTTGCCCGGCTGCGGCTCCGGCAACGACGTCGACAGAAAGATGCGCCCGCTCTGCGGCGAGAACTTGATTGCGTTGCTGAGCAGGTTGATCAGCAGGCGCGTCAGTCTTCGCTTGTCGCCCAGGAGGGAAATCTGCGCCGGGTCGGAGCGGACGATCACCTCGATCTGTTTTTCTTCGATCTCCGGGCCGAGAATGCGCAAACTGGCCTGGACCAGCTCTTCGGCCCGCAGGGGACTAAGAGAGAGCGGCAGGTCGCCGAAATCCGAGCGATAGATATCGAGCATCTCGTTGACCATGCCGATCACGAGATCGCTCGCGCTGAGCAGGTCCTGGCGGATTCTACGTCTGTGCGCGCTGTCGCCTTCCGGCGGACTTTGGTCGAGCCGCTCGAGAGTCTTTTTGATTCCCAACAGCGGATTTTTGAGATCGTGGGCGATCATGTGGGCCATCGCCTCGCGCTTTTTTTCCGTCTCCGCCAGCTCGTCGCTCCGCTCGGCGAACTTGCGCTCGAGCTCCAGCCGGTAGCTCTCGACCTCGGCTTTGGAGCGGCGCAGCTCTTCCAGCATGCGATTGAAGGAGGCGGCCAGCGCGCCGATCTCGTCTGCCGAATCCGTCTTCACCGGCACGGAATAGTTGCCGGCGGCGACCTCCTCGGTCCCTCTTACCAGCTCTTTCAACGGCCGGGTCAAGCGCCGGCTGAGCAGCCAGGATATGGAAAAAGCCAGCGCCGCGCCCAGCAGCGCGACGGAAAACAGCGCCGTTTGCAGGCTGCCGATCGCCGCCGTCATCTCCCGCGATGGATAGAAGACGGAGATCGTCCCTTCGGTGCCGCGATCGGTCACCAGCGGCAGCCGGATCTCCAGCGAGGGCGACGGCCCCTCGCGGTGCCATTGCTGTTCGGAGGCCTGACTGCCATCGGCCGCGGCCGCCTGCCGCGCCGGCTTTCCCGGGCCGTCGGCCGTGTAGAGATGGCCGCCGGCGGTGATCGCGACTTTGCCGCCGGCCACCTGCTCGAGCTTCTTGACCAGGTCGCGGTTGAGCGCATAGCCGGCGCTGACGACTCCGATGACGCCGTCTCCCTCGATGGCCTCCGCGGCGCGGAGATAGGCCCGGCCGGCGCGCTCCTCTATTCCATAGTTCGACATCTCGCCGGTCCCCAGCAGTAGGCCTTGAACATCCTTGGCCAACGCCGGGGCGTCGCCGTAAACGGTGGGATCGTGAACGCGCAGAAAAATTTTGCCCTCGCGGTCGAGAATCTCGATAAAATCCAACTGGACGGAGCCGACGAGGGGAAGAAGGTGTTGAAACAGCCGCGCGCGGTCCTTTTTGATCAGCGCGTCTGTGACTCCCGGCATCTCCGCTATCCATTGGACGAGGCCGGTCGCGGTTTCCTGCCGTTCACTCAACAGGAGCTTGAGCTGCTCCGCCTGGGCGTCGGACTTTTCCGCGAAGCGGCGCTCCAGGATCGCCGTCAGAGTCTGCGAGCTCCAGAAAATCGCCAGCCCCATCGGTAGGAGGATAATCAGCAGAGAAGCCAGCAGAAGTTTGTGCAGCAGGCTCTTCACCGTTGGCCCCCCGATGCGCCTGTCCTGAGCGAAGTCGAAGGGCCGTCCTGAGCGGCGAATTTGACCAACCCGAGCATCCACTCCTGCGCGAGAGGATTCGGCCGTCCCCTGGAGATCAGGAGCAGCGGCCGGGTAAAGGGATAAAGCCGCTCCTGAATATTCGTCGCGTTGGGAAACTTTCCGTCGACGGCCAGCACCTTAACTCCTTCGGCCTGGGCCTCTTCCAGGTGGACGATCCCGTAACCGACCGAGCCGCGGACGCGCTTGATCGTCCGCAAAACTTTATCCTTCGTGGCGCGCAGGACGAAGGCTTTCTCCGGGCCTTTGAACCCTTTGCCGAAAAGGCTGTCGATGAAGGTCGCGTGGAGGGCCGCGGTGTGCTCGCGGGTGAAGGGAACGATTCCCTTGTCTTCGCCGCCGAGCTCACGCCAATTGATGACTTTTCCGAGATAAATGTTTCGGAGCTGCTCCAGTGTGAGGCTGGTCGCGGAGTTCCACGGGTAGCTGAGCAGGAGCATGGCGTCGTGACCGATCGATTCGACCTGGAACGCAGCCTGCTCGGCGGCGCTGAGATAGCGCGTCACCAGGCCGATCTGAATCTCGCCGCTCTGCACCGCATGGACCGCATAGTTGGAGTTCGTGCGCCTGATCTCGATCTCGATTCCGGGATGGTTTTTGCGAAAGCGCTCGGAAAATTTCTCCGCCAACGGGGCCAGGGATATCGCCCCGCCGACAACAATTTTCAGCGGCTCGGTCTGGGCGCGGAGAGAGCAGGGGGCTAGCAGGAGGGACAACAGCAAAAATAGAGCGGGTCGGGCTACGGCCATAAAGACGCCTCTCGACACGCGACTAGCCTAAGCCATGCCCGCGAAGAGTGTCAAGCCAGGCCGTTGAAAAAGGCCCATCTACTTCGTTGCGCTTCGACCTCCTCGCTCGACGTACTAAAGCGTACGCCTGCGCGCGTCGGTTTCTCGCGCGCCTTGTATCTGGGACCTTTTTGACCGGCCTGAGAGGATAGCCTTTCAAGAGTCTGTTTAACTGAAACCTGAAACCTGAAATCTTCTTCCCCTACAGGATTTGCTTGACCGACGGTC
>MGSS01000131.1:0-49894 GCA_001798595.1 Deltaproteobacteria bacterium RIFCSPLOWO2_12_FULL_60_19
CTCGGCCCACTCGAACGCCTATTTCACCGGCCTGGGAAAAAGCAAAAGAATCGTTCTCTTCGACACGCTGGTCGAACAGATGACGGTTGACGAGGGCGTGGCGGTCCTGGCTCACGAGATGGGCCATTACAAAATGAAGCATATCCGGCGGATGCTCGTGCTGAGATCGGCTTGTCTCCTGGCTGGGCTTTACGTTCTGAGCCTCCTTCTCGGCTACGAGCCTTTCTTTCGCGCGTTCGGATTCGATATGCCAGCGCCCCATGTGGCGCTGGTGCTCTTCAGCTTGCTCTCCGGCCCGGCGACGTTCTATCTTCATCCTCTATTCAACTTCATGTCGCGCAAGCACGAATACGAGGCCGATCGCTTCGCGGCGCAGGCGCTGAAAGACGGAAAACCGATGGAGGAGGCGCTGATCAAGCTCACGGTAAAGAACCTCTCCAATCTAACGCCGCATCCGTGGTATTCCGCTTACCATTATTCTCACCCGACGCCGGCGGAGCGGATCGACGCAATCCGGGAGGCAAACTATGAATCTGCGTAAGAGGATGAAAGAATTGCTCGCCCGCAATCGTCTCTTGCTTGCTCCCGGAGCGTTCGACGGCCTTTCCGCGCGGCTCGTCGAAGAAGCGGGGTTTGACGCGCTTTATCTGAGCGGCGGCGCCGTGGCGCGGAGCTTCGGCGTGCCGGACATCGGCCTTCTCACCATGTCGGAGGTGATCGAGCGGGCGCGGCAGGTCGTGTCGGCGGTCAAAATTCCCGTCATCGCCGACGCCGACACCGGCTACGGCAACGCGCTTAACCTCGTGCGCGCGGTGCGCGAGTTCGAGCGCGCCGGCGTGGCGGCGATACACATCGAAGATCAGGTCACACCTAAGCGCTGCGGCCATTTAGAAGGCAAAGAGGTGATCTCCCTCGCGGAGATGGAGCAGAAGCTTGCGGCCGCGCTGGAGGCGCGCTCCGATCCCGACTTTGCGATCATCGGCCGGACCGATTCAAGGGCGATCCATGGCCTGATAGATGCGATCGAACGCGCCAAGGCCTTCGCCCGCCTGGGCGCGGACGCCGTGTTCATCGAGGCTCCCGAGTCAGAAGCCGAACTTGAAGCCATCGCACGCTCTATCCGCAACGTCCCGCTGATGGTCAACATGTTCAAAGGAGGCAAGACGCCGCTGCTTCCCGCCGCGCGGCTCGAAGCGATGGGATACAGGATTGCGATTTTCCCTTCCGACACGCAACGCGCGGCGATTCACGCGATGAAAGAAGCTTTGGCCGTGCTCAAACGCGACGGCTTCACGGAAGCGATCGACGACCGCCTCGCCACTTTCCAAGAGCGCGACCGCGTCGTCGGGCTGGGAGATTGGCAAGAACTGGAAGGACGATACGTGAAGCGGTGATGGGAATAAAAATGAGCGCACAGGTCTTGATACTCAACAACCAGGAGCTCGAATCCGTCCTGGATATGCCGTCCTCTATCGATGCCCTCTACCAGGGACTCAAGGCTTACGCCCGAGGCGACGCGGCGCGGCGGCCGCGCATCGATATCTTCGCTCCCACGTCGCGCGCCGAGGAATTCGCCTGTTTCTCATCGATGGAAGGGATCATCCGGGGCGGCTACTACGCCATCCGCCTCAAGCCGGACGTCATCTCATGGCCGGTCGTCGACGGAGTCAAGCGCCGCGTGACCTATTGCGTGGAGCCGGGTCTTTACGGCGGACTGATTCTCCTGTTCAGCACGGAGAATGCGGCGCTGGTCGCGATCATGAATGACGGTTTCATCCAGCACATGCGCGTCGGCGCGACCGCCGCGCTCGGCGCAAGGTATCTCTCGCGGTCCGATGCCGCCGTCGTCGGCATGATCGGCTCGGGCGGTATGGCGCGCTCTCTTGCTCTGGGATTTTCCGCCGTGAGAAAGCTTCGTAGAGTTAAAGCCTACAGCCCAAATGCCGAGCGCCTCAGCGGCTATTGCCGAGAGATGAGCGAAAAGAGCGACGTGGAGGTTGTGCCGGTGAAAAGCGCGCGCGAGGCCGCGCAGGGATCGGACATCGTCGCCTCGTGCACCAATTCGATGTCGCCGGTGCTCGAAGGGCGATGGCTCGAGCCCGGCATGTACGTCGCCAACGTAACGCGCCGCGAGCTGGATGAAGAGGTTCCGCGCCGCATCACCCTGGTGGGTTATCTCGCCTTCGGCGGCGACCCTTTGAAACTCGGCGGCTTTTCCGACGCGAACTTCGAGATCCGGACCAACGCCTTGGCTTACGTCGCCGGACGGCCCGAAGAGCGTGATTGCATCCCGGCTACAAGGGAAGACGGGATGATTCTGCCCAACGCCCGTTGGTCTCCTTGTGTAGATTGGCGGACGGAAAAAGCGATAGGGCGACAATCGGACGGCGATATCGCGCTACTCGCCGAGCTTGCGGGGAGCAATCTGCACGGCCTGGCGAGCAGCGGCATTCAGGGGATACAGTTCGCGGCGGTAGCGGGCCGGGCGTACGAGCTGGCCTTGGAGCGCGGTCTCGGCACGCGCATGGACCTTCGCGGTTTCCTCCAGGATATACCTACTTAAAAACTAAACACGCAAAACTGAAAGCTCTGATTGCCCCATGCGTTTTTACATCAACATCCTGACGACGTACTTTCCCGATCTCGATCCGCCGTATGACGTTTACTACGGACAGATCCTCGAACAGATCGAGCTGGCAGAGGAGCTGGGCTGGGAGTGTTTCATGTTCAACGAGCACCACTTCCTCGGCTACGGCGGGCTGGTGCCGAACCCGGCGGTGCTGCTGGCCGCCGCTGCCGCGCGCACTTCGCGCATCCGCCTGGGTCCCTGCATCGCGATCCTGCCGCTGCGCCATCCGCTGCAGACCGCCGAGGAGTACGCGATGGTGGATGCCGTCTCAGGCGGCAGGCTTGAGTTCGGCGTCGGCGCCGGCAACACGGAATTGGATTACCGCGTCTTCAGCCTACCCAGAGAGGGAGACAAGGAGCGTGTCGATGAAGCGCTCAAAATCATTCTCAAGGCGTGGTCCTGCGAACGCGTGAGCCACGAGGGAAAATTCTGGCGCTTCGAGGAAGTCACGCTCTATCCTCGACCGGTGCAGCAGCCTCATCCGCCGATCTGGGTAGCGGGAACGTCTGCGGAGACTTTAGGTTGGGCCGGGCGCAACGGCTACCACATCATGACGGTCGGCCATCCGCATCCGCCGGATAAAGTTCGCCTCGGCGTGGCGGCCTGGCAGAAGGGCCTGATCGAGGCGGGAATCGATCTCACGGAGCGGCGCTGCCAGTTCCACGTCCGCGCCTGGGTGGACGAGAGCAGCGAGCAGGCCCGCGCCGTAGCCGCGCCGGCGATCACGCGCTACGACGCGATCTCCAGAATCGGCCGCAAGTCGTCTCTCCCCACAGCGGACGGCTACGATTGGGATGGGATGCTGGCGACCGGCCGCAATCTTTACGGCAATCCGGAGGAGTGCATTCAGATCATCCACAACGCCATGCGTCACTACTATTTCGACACGCTCACGACGACTTTCAATTTCGGCGGCATCCCGCACGAGGCGATCAAAAAGTCGATGCGCCTTTTTGCCAGGGAGGTGATGCCAGCCTTCCGCTGAACTCAAGCGGCCGCAGCGGTCTCCTCTCCCACCATTTTCATCCCCTGACTCTTCCATAAAATAAGAAAGACAAGGCGCTTTTTTCTTATTTTTCACACTATCGCCTGTTGTCTCGCCTCATATTTCCAAACAGATCAACCACCGAATCGTCACTTAGCCTGCCTATAAGACCAGCCTTTGGATGGCCTTAGAATTGCTGTGCGTCCTAATGGTTCAACAGTCTGGGATGTTCATTCCCAGCCCCCAGGAGTCGAGAACCGGCGATGGAACTCAGCGGTGGTTTCGGGTCTGCGTCCCTCCAAGTGGAAGTTCCCCAGAGCGGCCACCACAAAGAACTGATCTCCTGTCAAGCGGCCTGCCCCGTGCACACCGACGCGCGCGGCTACGTGCGCGCGATCGCCGGCGGCGATTTCGAGCGGGCCTATCTCATCGCCCGAGGGCCCAATCCGTTCGCCTCGATCTGCGGCCGAATCTGCGGCGCGCCGTGCGAGCTCTCCTGCCGCCGGGGAAAAATTCCTCGCACGGATGACGACGGGTCATTCGTCGCATTCGACCGGCCGATCGCGATCCGTGCTCTCAAGAGATTTGTCTGCGAATCCTACGGCGCCGAGGCGCGGCCCGCGGCTGAGATTCTGGCGGCGCTCAGCAACCATCTTCCCGGCGTTGCGGCGGATGCCGAAGAGATGGCGTCGCTGCTTCACGCCGCGGTCCAGGGAACGTTTGGGCCCGCGCGCGGGGAGCGGGTCGCCGTCATCGGCTCCGGCCCCGCCGGGCTGAGCGCGGCGCACGATCTGGCGCTCTTGGGCTTCAAACCGGTCGTATTCGAATTGGAGCCTGTGGCCGCGGGCATGCTCGCAGTGGGCGTGCCGCAATACCGCCTTCCGCCCGAGCTGATCCGCCGGGAAGTCGCCGTGATCGAAGCGCTCGGCGTGGAGATCCGCTGCAACACCAGAGTCGGGCGCGATGTTTCGTTTCAATCTCTCAGGGAAGGATTTTCCGCCGTGATTGTCGCCGTGGGGGCGAAACGCCCCAGAGCGTTAGGTTTCATGGGCGAGCAGGGTCCGGGCGTTTACGGCGGGGTCGATTTTTTGCGCGCGGTGGCGCTCGGCGAGAGTTTGGGGCTGGGGTCGGACGTGGTTGTGATCGGCGGCGGCAACGTCGCCTACGACGTCGCGCGGACCGTCGTACGCCAGGCGGCCTACGACGCGGCGCGCACGGCGGCGCGGCTCGCTGGAACGCGGCGTGTTCGTCTCGTTTCGCTCGAGACGCTCGAGGAGATGCCCGCCGACACTGCGGAGATAGTCGAAGGCGATGAGGAGGGGATCGAGCGAGTCTCGGGCTGGGGCCCCGTAGCCATCCAGCGCGGAGATAAGGGAAATGTCGTCGCCCTCGAAATCAAACACTGCCTTCGCGTCTATGACGAACAGCGCCGTTTCGCTCCGCAGTTCGACGAAGCCCGTCAGCAGGCTCTGGAGTGCGACACGGTTTTGATCGCCGCCGGGCAAGCGCCCGATCTTTCGTTTCTGGAGCAGGGCGGCGCCGATGTCGAGCAGTTCCGCCCGGGCTGGCCGAAGGTCGATTCCACTACGTTCATGACTACCGCCAAAGGCGTCTTCGTCGCGGGCGACCTCGCGCATGGACCGCGGCTGTTGATCGACGCCGTGGCGTCGGGAAAGAAAGCCGCCCGCTCCGTCTATCAGTATGTCACGGGGCGCGCGCTCCATCCCGAGACGCTCATGAGCTTTGTCCGCCTCGACCGCTACCGGCGCGAGCGCGGCTACGAACGAATTCGCCGCGTGGAGCTCCCGGCGCTCGCCGCGGAGGAGCGACTCAAAGACCCAAAGGCGCAGGTGGAACGATGCCTCGAAGAAGAAGCGGCGATGCGCGAGGCCTCGCGCTGCCTCGATTGCGGCGTGACGCCGGTGTTCGACGGGAGCCGTTGCATCCTCTGCGGCGGGTGCGCCGACGTCTGCCCGACGCTTTGTCTCAAGATCGTCCCGCTCTCCTCACTGGGTCAAAACGGCGACCTGGGCGAGCTGGTGCGATCTCAGCTGGGTGAGGGCGCGGATTGGGAAAATAATTCGGCGATTTTGAAGGATGAGGATCGCTGCATCCGCTGCGCCCTATGCGTCGATCGCTGCCCCGCCGACGCCATCGCCATGGAGCGCGTGAGCTTTCAAACCGAGTGGAGGATGACATGACCGTCGAAGCCAGGAAGATAGAAGCGGCCCGATCCCGGCTCGAGCCGGAGGCGATGGCGCGGCGGGATTTTCTCGGTCTCACCGCCTGGTGGTCGGCAGCGGTGGCTTTGCTTTTCGGTTTCCTCGGGGCGATGCGTCTGCCGAAGGCGGCCGTGCTGCCTTCTCCGTCGCGGAAATTCAAGGTCGCCCTGCCCCCTTCGCTGGCTGCGGGACAGGCTTATGTGCCGACCGGCCGCTCGGTAGCGCTCTACAAGGAGGGCAGTCAGGTCTACGCGATCTCCACGATCTGCACCCATCTGGGTTGCGTCGTCAAAGCGACCGACAGCGGCTTCGATTGCCCCTGTCATGGCTCGAAATTCGGCAGGGACGGCTCCGTCTTGAAGGGTCCGGCGCCCAAAGGGCTCCCGTGGCGCGAAGTGAAACACCTGGGCGGCGACAACTTCCTGGTCGATGAAGGCAAGACCGTCGCGACGGGAACAACGGTGAGCGTATGAACGGCGTCGCGGGAAAACAGCCGACGGGCGGGGCGACGGCATTGGGCCGTTTCATGGAAAATTTACAGGCCGTGCCGCGCCGTTTTGCCGAGACGATGTTCCGCACCGGCAAGCCTCAGTCGGATCGGACCCGCTCGACGTTTGTCTTCGGCAACGTCTTTCTCCATCTGCACCCGGTCCGTATCCACCGCTGGAGCCTGCGCTGGTCGACCACCTGGGGTTTGGGCATCGCCGCCGTCTCCTGCTTTTTCGTGCTCGTGGTGACCGGCGTTCTCCTTATGTTCTACTACAAGCCGTATCCCGACGTGGCCTACCTCTCGATCAAAGATATCCACTTCGTCGTGCCCACGGGGCGCTTCATCCGCAACATCCACCGCTGGTCGGGAAATTTGATGGTCGTGGTCGTGCTGCTCCACATGGCCCGCGTTTTTTATACGGCGGCTTACCGCTCGCCGCGCGAATTCAATTGGGTGATGGGCATGGGGCTGTTAGTGACGACGCTCGGCCTCTCCTTCACCGGATATCTTCTGCCCTGGGATCAGTTGGCCTATTGGGCGATCACCATCGGCGCAAACATCGCCCAATCGCCGCGCGAAGTGACGGATGCGCTGGGGATCACGGAATGGTTCGACGTAGGCGGACTCCAAAAGCTGATCCTGTTGGGTTCCGAAGAGGTCGGAGAAGAGGCGCTCATCCGCTTCTATCTGTTTCACGTGATGATCCTGCCGTTGATTTTGATCGCGCTGATGACCGTTCATTTCTGGCGCATCCGCAAGGACGGCGGCCTGGCGCGGCCCGCAGACGCGGATAGCCGGCTCGGACCACCGGCCGCGGGCGTTTACCCGGTCTTTACCGAGGCGCCGCAAAAAACCTACAGCCTAGCCGCCATCGTAAAAGGAAGAACGCCGGCCGTCGGAAGCGGGCCGGAACAGACCGTCCCGTCGATGCCCCATCTGATGTTCGGCGAAGCCGCGGTATTCATGTTGACCATCGTCCTCTCCGTCGTGTTCGCGATTTTGATCGACGCTCCTTTGAAAGAGGTCGCCAACCCGGCCGTGCCCGAGAACCCCGCGAAAGCGCCGTGGTATTTCCTCGGACTTCAGGAGCTGGTTTCCCACTCCGCCTTCATGGGCGGGATCGGGATTCCGATGATCGTGCTGATCGGTCTCGGCCTGATTCCATATTTGGACCGCGAGATCGCGGGAACCGGAGTATGGTTCGGCGGCCCCGGCGGCCGGCCGCTGGTCGTCCGCTCGACGGTCTTCGGCCTTGCGGCGGTGTTGGCAGTGGAGGCCTTTGTGATTCGCTTCGGCTGGATTCGCCAATGGTGGCCCGGCGTGCCTCAGATGGTCATTACCTTGCTCAATCCGGGAACGGTGCTCACGGTGTTCTACGCGGCCTACTCCGTCTGGTCTCTTAAAAAATACGACTCGACACGGGCCGGCGCGCTCGCGCTGTTTACCTGTTTCATTTGCGGTTTTGTCGTCCTGACCGTCATCGGAACTTATTTCCGCGGGCCGAACTGGGATTTTTACTGGTGGCCGTCGCAATGGCCGGGACATTAGCCCTTCGGGCATCTCAAATGACAAATCTCAAATTGCAGATCGGAATTCGGACTGACAGATGAAAGCCAACAAACACCTGCTTCTTTGGTCGAGTCTCGGGACCCTGGCCGTGCTCTTGTGGGCCGCCGTCCAGGAAAATTTCTTCCGCGACTGGCGGCTGATCCAACGGGAGATTCAGGCGCGGCTGCCTTCGGCTCAGGCCGATGCGTTTGCCATTCAACTGCGCCAGATCGTCAGCCGGCAAGTCGGAACGACCGACCGCTGCGTGAGCTGCCACGTCGGCATGACGCCGGGCGAGAGCGGCATCGAAAGCAACCGGCTTTACGGCCGCCACGCCGATGTCGTCCACGACCCGGCATCCTTCGGCTGCACTGTCTGTCACGGCGGCCAGGGTCGGGCGACCGATACGGCGGACGCGCACGGGGCGATTCCCCACTGGCCGGAGCGGATGCTCGCCAAAGAATATCTGTTTGCCGGCTGCGGCGGCTGCCACACCCACCTAAGCGTCCCCAACCTCGCAGAGCTTGAAAAAGGGCGCGCCCGCTTCGAGCAGGCCGACTGCCTGGCGTGTCACAAGGTGGACGGACGCGGCGGGACGCTACGCCCGGGCGGCGCGGGGGGCCAAGAAGGGCCCGATCTCTCCCGCGTCGGGGCCTACGGATATAAGGTGGACTGGTATGAGCTTCACCTCCAGCAAAAAAAGAAAGCGACATCAGGCCCGTGGCTCTCGGCGTTCGGCGAGCTTCTGGAATCCGAGCGTACAGCGATGGATGAATATCTCCACTCCCGCGTCGGCGCGCCCGGTCTATTGGAAGCCAAGGGGCTCTTTCACACTTTCGGCTGCCGCGGCTGCCATAAAGTCGGCGGCGTCGGCGGCGACGACGGGCCGGATCTGACCGCCGTCGGGAACAAAGATCCGGGGCAGCTCAACTTCGCGCAGGTGGCGGGCGAGCGCACGTTGGCGAATTGGCTCAAGCAGCATTTCCGTTCTCCCGCATCGGTGGTTCCCGGCTCCGTCATGCCCGAGCTGGGGCTCACGGAGCGGCAAATCGATCAACTGACCTTATACGTGTTCTCACTTCGCCGCCGGAGTTACCCTGAAGCGCTGTGGCCGAAAGACAGGATTCGGGCTGAGCGCTTCGGAACCAGAGAATTCGCCACCGACGGCGCGACGCTCTATGGGACCTTCTGCGCCGCCTGCCACGGTCCGAAAGGCGAAGGGATGCGCTATCCGGGCTTTGCCGCGTTCCCCGCCATCGGGAATCCGGATTTTCTCCGACTCGCCTCGGACGATTTTCTCCGGGAGCAGATCAAGCGCGGCCGTCCCGGACGGCGCATGCCGGCGTGGGGAGCGCAGGAAGGCGGCCTCAAGGACGGCGAGATCGGTAGGCTCGTGACCTACGTTCGAGGGCTTGGCGGCGTTGCCTACGAGGGAGATTCGAGGCCGCGCCGGTGGGCTCAAGGGGATCCGGCTGAAGGGCAGCGCTTGTACGGGGAGGCCTGCGCGTCGTGTCACGGGGAGCGCGGCGAAGGCAAAGAGGGGCCGGCGCTCAACAACCCGGTTTTCCTCGATCTCGCCACGGACAGCTATCTTTTCAAAACGGTTCAAAACGGCCGCGCGGGAACTTCCATGGCGCCGTTCGGCGCCGGCTCGTCGGTCAGAAGTACTCTGACGGACGCGGAAATTTCCACAGTCGTCGTGTTCATCCGCAGTTGGGAGGGGAAAAAATGAAGGAGTTAAGCCGCCGGGAATTTCTGGAATGGGTCGGGGCCGCGGGCTTTTCGGCGTTCGCGCTTTCGGCGAGCGAGGCGTGGAGCCTTCAGGCGATCGAAAATCCGTTGGCCTCCTACCCGAAGCGCGATTGGGAGAAAGTCTATCGCGATCTTTGGAAGTCCGACTCGACTTTTACCTTTCTCTGCGCCCCCAACGATACGCACAACTGCATCCTGAATGCTTTCGTCCGCGACGGCGTCGTCACGCGCATCGGCCCGACGATGAAATACGGCGAGGCGACCGACCTCTACGGGTCGAAAGTTTCGCACCGCTGGGACCCGCGCGTCTGCCAGAAGGGGCTGGCGCTCACGCGCCGCTTCTACGGCGACCGGCGGGTTCGCTACCCGATGGTCCGCAAGGGTTTCAAGGCCTGGGTCGAGAAAGGATTTCCGCGCGAAAAAGACGGCCGGCCGCCGAAGGAATATTTCAACCGCGGGCGGGACGAGTGGCTGCGCGTCACGCACGAGCAGGCGGCGGACATGGTCGCCGCCGCGCTCGTCAACATCGCCACAACTTACAGCGGCGAAAACGGACAGAAGCTGCTCATGCAACAGGGGTATGAGGAGGAAATCGTTCAAGCCACCAAAGGCGCCGGCACGCAGGTGCTCAAATTTCGCGGCGGCATGCCGCTGCTCGGGCTTACGCGCATCTTCGGCATGTATCGCCTAGCCAATTCGATGGCGCTGCTCGACCACAAGCTCCGGGGCGTGTCACCCGACGAAGCGCTCGGAGGACGGGGCTGGGACAATTATTCCTGGCATACCGATCTTCCTCCCGGCCATCCGATGGTGACGGGCCAGCAGACCGTGGAGTTCGACCTTCACGCCGTGGAGCAGGCGCGCATGGTGATCGTTTGGGGAATGAATTGGGTCACGACGAAGATGCCGGACACGCACTGGCTGACCGAGGCCCGCCTCAAGGGGACCAAAGTCGTCGTCATCGCCTGCGAGTATTCTTCCACCAGCATCAAAGCCGACGACGCCATCGTCGTCCGTCCCGGAACCACGCCGGCGCTCGCGCTGGGACTCTGCAACGTCATCATGAGAGAGAAGCTCTACGACGCCGATTACGTGCGGCGCTTTACCGATCTCCCGCTGCTCGTGCGGGCCGACAATTTGAAGCTCCTTCGGGCCGAAGAGGTCTTCGGCGACAAACCGGCGGCGCTTAAAAACCAGACCAAGATCATCGGTAAAGGAGACAAAGTGCCGCCGCCGGGCGCGCAGACCGATATGCTCATTCCCGAAGGCTTGCGGGAAGCCTGGGGCGATTTCGTCTGGTGGAATCGAAAAACCTCCAGGCCGGAAGCGATCTCGCGGGATCAGGTCGGAAAGTTCTCGCCGTTAGGCGATCCGCTGCTCGAAGGCGCCGTGGAAGTAACGCTCAAAGACGGAAAAAAAATCGCCTGCCGCCCGATCTTCGACGTGATTCTGGAATACGCCAAGCACTTCGACCCCAAGACGACCGAAGAGATCACCTGGGCGCCGGCGCCAGCGATTGAAAGTCTGGCGCGGGAGATCGCCAAGGTTCCCGGCACCACGTTGTTCGCCGTCGGCATGGGACCGAACCAGTTTTTCAACAACGACAACAAAGACCGCACGCAGTTTCTCCTCGCCGCGCTGACGGGCAATATCGGCAAACTCGCCGGCAACATCGGCTCCTACGCCGGCAACTACCGCGTCGCCATGTTCAACGGCGTGCCGCAGTACATCAATGAGAACCCGTTCGATATCGAGCTCGACGGCGCGAAGCCGGCGCGGCCGAGGCAGTACTGGCGGCCCGAATCCGCGCACTACTACAACCACGAGGATCATCCGCTGAAGATGGGCAAAACGATGATCACCGGCAAGACGCATATGCCGACGCCGACCAAGTCGCTCTGGTTCGCCAACGCCAACTCGATCTTGGGCAACGTCAAATGGCATTACAACACCGTCGTCAACGTCCTCCCGAAAATCGAGATGGTCGCCGTTCAAGAGTGGTGGTGGTCGACCTCCTGCGAATGGGCCGATGTAGTCTTGGCAGTGGATAGCTGGGCGGAGCTCAAACATCCCGATATGTGCTGCTCGGTGACGAATCCGTTCCTCACGGTCTTTCCGCGCACCCCGTTGGAGAGGCCCTTCGAGACGCGCGGCGATATCGAGTGTCTCGCGCTCGTGGGCAAGAAGCTGGCCCAAAGGACCGGCGACCGGCGATTCGCCGATCTGTGGAAATTCGTCGACGAAGGAAAAGTGGAGGTTTATCTACAGCGGATTCTCGATTTTTCGTCTACCACCAAGGGGTATAAGTTCAGCGACCTGGAGGAAAAGGCAAAAAAGGGGATTCCCGCCCTGATGATGACGCGGACCAATCCCAAGGCCGTGGGGTACGAGCAGGTTTACGACTCGCGCCCCTGGTACACCAAGACCGGCCGGCTGGAATTTTACCGCGAAGAGGATGAGTTCATCGACGCTGGGGAAAACCTGCCCGTTCATCGCGAGCCGATCGATTCGACGTTTTACGAGCCCAACGTGATCGTGGCGCCGCCGCATCCTTTTATCAAGGCCAAGGGGCCGGAAGCTTACGGTGTTAAGAAGGACGATCTCTCCAACGAAGTGCGGCAGGGGCGCAACGTCGTCAAGACGTGGGAGGAGACAAAAAAAACCGTCCACCCGCTGGCGAAAGACGGTTACAAGTTCGTGTTTCATACGCCGAAATACCGCCACGGGGCGCACACCATGCCCATCGACACCGATATGGTGGCGATGCTCTTCGGCCCGTTCGGCGACATCTACCGCCGTGACAAGCGGCAGCCCTTCGTCGCCGAAGGTTACGTCGACATCCACCCGGACGATGCCAAGTCGCTGGGGATCGAGGACGGAGATTATGTCTGGATCGATTCGGACCCCGAAGACCGCCCGTTCCGCGGCTGGAAGAAGAACGAGAAGGATTACAAGTTTGCCCGCCTTCTCTGCCGGGCCCGCTATTATCCCGGGACGCCGCGAGGGATCACGCGCATGTGGTTCAATATGTACGGCGCTACGCCCGGATCGGTGGAGGGCCAGCAGTCGCGGGAAGACGGCCTGGCCAAAAATCCGCGCAGCGGGTACCAGGCCATGTTCCGCTCCGGCTCGCATCAGTCGGCGACGCGCGGCTGGTTGAAGCCCACCTGGATGACCGATTCACTGGTGCGTAAAGACCTGTTCGGTCATACGATCAACAAGGGTTTTCTGCCCGACGTGCATTGCCCGACAGGCGCGCCGCGCGAGGCGATCGTCAAAATCACCAAGGCGGAGCCCGGCGGCCTCAACGCCAAAGGGCTGTGGCGGCCGGCGGCGCTCGGCCTCAGACCCAAGTACGAGCGCAAGGGGATGAAGGAATATCTGGCCGGCAAATTTGTCGGCGGCGCCGCTCCCCAGAAAGGCGGGAAAAAGTAATGGCACGCGTATATAACTGGCAACTCGGCCGTGAGATGTCCTACTGGTATCCGGAGCGGCGGCCCAAGCGGCAGTTCGCCGCCGTGTTCGACACCAACAAATGCATCGCCTGTCAAACCTGCACGCTCGCCTGCAAGACCACCTGGACGAGCGGCAAGGGGCAGGAGTACATGCTGTGGAACAACGTCGAGACCAAGCCTTACGGCTTTTATCCCCTGGGCTGGGACTTGAATCTGCTGGAAAAGCTCGGGGCGCAGGATTGGGACGGCGGGCAGTATGCGGGCCGGACCATCTTCGAGGCGGCGCAGCCCGGCGAGCGGGTGCTCGGCTGGCGTCCTGAAGATATCGACTACGCCAGTCCGAACGTCGGCGAAGACGACTGCGCCGGCGGCGTGGAGAAGGGCGCCCACTTCACGGGCGTGCATAACTCGTGGTTTTTTTACCTCGCGCGCATGTGCAACCACTGCACCTATCCGGCCTGTCTCTCTTCCTGCCCGCGCTCCGCGATTTACAAGCGACCGGAGGACGGCATCGTCCTGATCGACCAGGGAAGTTGCCGGGGATATCAGGAATGCGTCAAGGCCTGTCCCTACAAGAAGACTTTTTTCAACGCGATGACGGGGACCTCCGAGAAGTGCATCGCCTGTTTTCCGAAGATCGAAAGCGGCATGCAGCCGCAGTGTTTTGTAAACTGCATCGGCAAGATTCGCTTTGCCGGATGGATCTCCAGGCCGGAGAGCGCCAGAGCCGACAACCCGATCGACTTCCTGGTGCACGTCAAAAAAGTCGCGCTGCCGCTCTTTCCGCAATTCGGCCTGGAGCCCAACGTCTATTACATCCCGCCGATGAACGTGCCGCGCGAGTTTCTCGCGCAGATGTTCGGGCCGGGCGTCGATCAGGCGCTGGAGGCTTATCGCAACGCGCCGCGGGATAAGGATCTCGCCGGCCTGCTGACGCTGTTCGGCTCGACGGAGGCGATCGTCGCGAAATGGAAGCGGGTCGAGGAACAGGTGATCGGTTACGATGAGAGCGGAAAAGAGATCATCCGGGTTCCGCTGCGCGAGCCGACGCACATCCGCCAGGCGTTCGACGCGGCCCGCGGCGTGGCGCGGACCAATGTTTCGTGAGGAGAAGACCATGAAACCGCGACATTTTATTTTTTTAGCTGCCGTTCTTTCGGCTTCGGCCCTGGCCGGCTGCGGAAAGAAAGAGCCTCCCGTCTCTGAAGCCGAGGTCAAAGCGGTGTTCGAAAAAAGTCTGCCCTCCACCGTCGACGACAAGGTTTGGGAGCGCGTTCCGGCGCATCCCGCCAAGCTTTTGCTGCAGGACATGGTGGAGCCGCGGTTGCTGCAGGCCTCGACTCCTTTCGTGCGCGTCCAGTCGGTCACGGACGGACGAAAAGTCGCCTTCCTCCTGACCTGGAAAGATGCAACGCTGGATGACGTCCCGGGACCCGCGCTGTTCGGCGACGCCTGCGCCGTCCAACTGCCTGCGACGACCGCCGCCGATGTTCCCGCTCCGCAGATGGGAGAGGACGGCAAAACCGTGGAGATCACCTACTGGTCGGCGATCTTTCAGGCTTCGGTCAACGGACGCAAGGACGACATTCACGCCCTCTATCCGCGGGCGGCAGTCGATCACTATCCCTTCGAGGCGCCGTCGCTGAAAGCGGGATCTCCGCCGCAGCAGGAGATGGCGAAGCGCTACGCGCCGGCGCGCGGCGCGGAGAACCCGATGGCCGGCCCGCGGACTGTCCCCGTGCAGGATCTCCTGGCCGACGGGCCGGGAACGATTCGTTTCGCTGAGAAGACCGTTTCGAGCGGCAGTGGAAAATACTCCGGCGGCGGCTGGACGGTTTTGTTGGTCCGCCCGCTGCCGAACGGCGCGCAGCCCGGCGGGCGAACCCAGGTCGCGTTTGCCGTCTGGGAAGGCTCTCGTCAGGAGGTCGGGGCGAGAAAGATGCGCACCGCCTGGATTCCCCTTTCGCTCGGGAGCGCCCAATGAACGTCTCTGCCGATCCCAAAACGCAGCAGCTTGTGGCGCAAGCGGCGGCATGGCGTCTCGCCTCCCTTCTCCTGGAGCGACCGCGGCAGGAATGGAAAAACGAGCTTTTGGAACTCTGCTCCGAGGTGGCCGATCGAAAACTTTTATCCTCGGCTAAGCGGGCCGCTCAAGTATCCGAGGAAATCTATCACCGGATTTTCGGCCCGGGCGGAACCGCGTCTCCGAGGGAGGTGAGCTATTGTGGGTTCGAAGATCCCGGCCGTGTGATGGCGGATGTGGCGGCTTTTTATCAGGCGTTCGCGTTTCAGCCGCGCCGGGAGGAGGCGATCGACCATATCGCCGTCGAGGCCGGCTTCGTCAGTTACCTGCTCTTGAAAGAGGCTTACGCCCGCGCGCAGGGCGACCCGGAATCCGCCGAAGTCACAAACAACGCGTGCCGGCGCTTCGTGGGGGAGCATGTTGGACGGTGCGCCCGCGGCATGATGAATCGACTCAAGGCGGTCCCGCCCTACCTCCGCGGCGTGTTGTCGTGGTTGGCGGAGAAAAAGTAAGCAGCCCGCCGAAGCTTCCCCTTGACGTCTTGCCAAGATTTCAAATAACTGTAGGCGTGACCACGGGGAAGACGATCAAGATACTCGTCGGCTTCCGGCCCGGCGCGGCGTACGATCTGTACGCGCGCCTAGTGGCGAGACACATGGGCCGCTATATTCCCGGAAATCCTGGCATCGTGGTCGAGAACAGCGTGGAACCGGCTCCAACAACGGCCGGGCGAATCTACCGCGCCGCGCCGGACGGGACGACGCTCGCAGCATTAATTCCCGCGCTCTATCTCACGCAACTCACAGGAAGCGGCGACGCGGGATTCGACTTGGCCCGATTTACCTGGATCGGCAGCCCGACGAAGTCTCACTACCTCCTCTACATGCGCGGCGACGCGCCGTACAAAAGCATGCGGGATATACGCGAGTCCGCCATTCCGCCCGTCTGCGGCGCGGGAGAGGTGACAACGACGGGGTATTATCTCCCGAAACTGTTCGAAGAAATTATTCAGACAAAGTTCAAGATCATCGCGGGTTACAAGGAAGGGCCGGATGTCGATAAAGCGGTCGAGCGCGGCGAGCTTCAGTGCCGCGCGCTCACGATCGACGGATTTTTTTCGCACGAGCCTTACCCGACCTGGCTCAAGACCGGCTTTGTCCGGGTGTTGCTGCAAACCGGAACGAGGCGGGATGCGAGATTGCCGGATGTCCCGACGCTGCCGGAGTTGATGGACGAATATAAGATTTCAGATTCCAACCGCCGTCTGGCGAAGCTCGTTCTCGCTTCCAGCGAGTTCGGCCGCCCGGTCGTCGCTCCTCCGGGGCTGTCGCCGGAGCGCGCGAAGGTTCTCCGCGAGGCTTACAGCCAGGCTATGAAAGATCCCGCGCTCATCGCCGAAGCCAGGAAGGAGCATCTCGAACTCAATCCGGCTCCCGGCCAGGAGCTTGAGGCGTTGGCCAAAGAGGTTCTGAGCCAGCCGCGCGAAGTTGTCGAGCGAATGAGAAAACTTCTCGGCAAGTGACGGCGCTTGCGTCATCGACCTCGTGAGGGGTAGAAATAGTCTCCATGATCTCTTGGATCGCGAAAGCCACCACCCGCTCTCCGAGCCTGCGCAATGGGTAGCTGCTTAATCCTACCCGCGGTATCGGATGCGCGGGCTCTCCGACCGGGCGGCGGCTTTCACTACGAGGAATCGCTTTCGTTGGAATCGGACGAAATCCTCAGGAGGAAAAGATGAAAGCGCAGGGCGTTGTAGGCGATGTCAAATTACACATCCGGCACACGATGCTGCCGGTGAGCGATCTCGACCGCACGATCGACTTCTACACCCGCCTGCTCGGCATGGACCTTATGCGGCTGCGTGAGCCGCCGGGAGAGCGGGTGGGCTATTTGGGCTACGGCTGCGAGGACGACGAGCCGGCGCTGGAGTTGATCCAGACGGGCAAAGCCGGCGAGCACGCGAAGATGCCGCCGTGGGCGGGCCACGTGGCGCTCTACGTCTCGGAGATTTACAAATTGTGCGAAATGTTGAAGCGAGAAGGCGTGACCTTTACCTGTGAGCCGCGCCCCAACCGGCCGGGGAGCCCCGACCATACCGCATTCATCAAAGACCCCGACGGCTACACCCTCGAGCTGACCGAGCGACATTCGGTCACCGGACCACCGCTGAAGCGCACATAGCCAGGCCGCTGAAAAAGGGCCGTCTACCCTTCGAGTTTCCTCAGGGTGGTGAGCTTAGTCGAACCACCGTCAGCCCGCCTGAGAATCTCTCTCCGGGCCGATGCGATACGTCGTTGTTGCGCTGCTCCTACGAGATGAGAGTAGCCAGGAGGTACGATTGGCACCTCGCGTCCCACGCATAGGCCCTTCGAGAGACCCCCAGGCGGGCGGTGGTGATGGTTGCGCTTCGAAACGCCTCGCTCGACGTACTGAAAAGAGTACGCCTGCGCTCGGCTATTGATTTTTGCGCGCCTTGTGGCTATCTCAACTTGGACCTTTTTGACCGGCCCGAGGAGAGAGAGCAATTTAATGAACATCGACTTGCACTCCCATTTTTTTCCCATAGAGGCGCTGGGCAACCCCGGCCAACACCGGGACAAAGCGCCGAAGGTCCAGCTAACCAACGGGCGCTTGACCGTAAGCTCAGGCGGAGGAATGCGGGGAAATCTGGGCGCGGGCGCGCACGACGCCGTAGCTAGAATCCAGGACCTCGACAAGATGAGCATCGACATACAGGCGATCTCGCCGTCGCCGATCATGCTGTTCTATTGGGAAGAGCGCGCCGCCGCTTCGTACTTCTCGCGCCTGCAGAACGAGGCGATTCAACGGATCGCGCAGCAACATCCGAATCGCTTCGTCGGCTTCGGCAGCGTGCCGCTGCAGAGCGTCCCCGATTCGATCGCCATCGCGGAAGAGGCGAAGAAAATCGGCCTCAAGGGGCTGGAGATCGGCACCAGCGTCGGCGCTAAGCCGCTCGACGATCCCGTCTTCGAGCCGTTCTTCGAAGCGACTGAATCTCTCGACTTGTTATTGTTCGTCCATCCGGTGGAGGACGGCATCGACACCGACGACCCCATTAACGGGATGCTCGGCAACGTCCTCCACTTTCCCTTCAGGACGACGTTGATGATTGAGCGGATGATTCTCAAGGGAATGTTCGAGAAGCACAAAAATCTCAGGCTCTGTCTTTCTCACGGCGGCGGCCTTGTCGCATATAACATCTGGCGGCTCGACCACGCCTTCGGGCAAAGACCGGAGTTCAGAAAAAGTATTTCACAAAAGCCTTCCGAGTATCTTAAAAAAATCTATTTCGATACGATTGTCCACTCGGTCGTAGCGCTCGACTACTTGATTTGCGCCGTCGGCGCCGACCGCGTCGTGATCGGAACCGACTATCCGATGGCGATGGGCGATTTCGATCCGGTCGGCAGAATCAAGGAATTAAAGATTTCCGAGCAGGAGCGGAGCCGGGTGCTCGGAGCCAACGCAGCCGAAGCTATAAGACTGTGACAGGCGAAAGGCGATCGGCATGAAGGCGGAAGCGAAAGAAAACGCGACTAAGGGGCGGCTCCTGTGGCTCGACATGAACCAGCAGGAGCTCGACGACGCTTACGACCAGGCTGTCTGGGCGCCGAATCGCGAGCACATCGCGACGCGCCGCCGCCTGGCGAGCGAGCGGGCGATCGCCCGCATCGGCCCGCCCCGGCGCGTGGCCTACGGCCCGACCGAGATCGAGAAGCTCGACATCTACAAAACGAAGCGGGCGAACGCGCCGATAATGATTTTTATCCATGGCGGCGCCTGGAAGGGCGGCGCGGCCAAGGACTCGGCTTACATGGCCGAGATGTATCTCGCCGCCGGCGTAAACTTCGTCATCCCTGACTTCGTGTCGGTTGAAAACGCGGGCGGCAGTCTCATGACGATGGCCGATCAGGTGCGCCGCGCCGTCGCCTGGGTGCACAAGAACGCCGCGAGCTTCGGCGGCGACCCGAACCGTCTCTATCTATCGGGCCATTCCTCGGGCGGCCATCTCGGCGGCTGCGTCGTGATCACCGACTGGCAGAAGGACTTCGGACTCCCGGCCGACATTATCAAAGGCGCGCTGCTCATCAGCGGTATCTACGATCTGAAGCCCGTGCGGCTTTCCAAGCGGAGCAGGTACGTGAACTTCGACGACGCGACGGAACAGGCGCTCAGCGCTGAGCGCCACATCGACATGATCAATATGCCGCTCATCGTGGCCCACGGCACGCTTGAGACGCCGGAGTTTCAGCGCCAATCGCGCGAGTTCACCGCAGCGGTAAAAGCGGCCGGCAAGCCGGTCGAGTTTTTCGTCGGCGAGGGATTCAACCACTTCGAGATGCAGGAGACGATGGGCAACCCGTTCGGCCTCGGCGGCCGCGCCGCGCTGGAGCTGATGAAGTTGAAGCTTGGGGACGTCTGAAGGGAGCGATGACGCAACTTTCTTTGCGGTCTTGGCGTCTTAGCGCGATAAATAATCCAAACTTGGTGCTCTTCGTGGTGAGAGGATTTTAACCACGAAGGACACGAAGGTCTCGAAGGAGGACAACGCGGCTCGCGCAAAGGCGCAAAGCGCGCCAAGGGTGGAAGCAGCCGAGGCCAATCTTCACCGGCCTGTTTTACCCTAACGGACGGTTGGGCTTGCCGATAAAGCCCGGGCCGAACCCGGCCTCGTGAGCCGCCCAGCCTCCGGCGACGCGGCCGCTGAAGATCGACGGGCCGAGCATCGTTCCTTCCAGGCCCGCTTTTCCGTTGATGTGGCCGCCGGCCATACCCGCCACTTCGCCGGCCGCATAGAGACCGAGGATCGGCTCGAAATATCTATTGAGCGCGCGGCAGCGCAAATCGGTCTTGACGCCGCCGAAATTTTTCCGCGCCAGCGGAAAGAGCTGGATTGCATAATACGGCGGCGTGTCGAACTTCTTCGACTGCTTGAGCGACTTGCCGAATTTAGGTTCCTTCTCGAGGCTGCCGTCGAACGCTTTGTTGTACTGCTCCACTTCGTTCAGGAACGTCGGCCCATCGACTTGAACCTTCGTAGCCAGTTCGCCGAGCGACTCCGCCTTCTTGATATAGGGCGAGCTGTCGAGCAGCTCCTGCACCCTGTCGCGCCGGACCTTGTCGCCGTCGCGATAGTAAGGATCCGCGACTTCCATTTTTGCCGTCATCGGTGTGTCGAGAATCGCCCAGGCATGGGGCGGGTTCTGCGCCAGCAGCGCCGGCGTCGCCGAAGCGCCGCCGGTGCGCGACTCGTCGTGAAAGCGGCGGCCCTGCTGATTGACCCAGACGTAGCCCGGCGTCAGGCGGAAGACGAGGCCGCGCCGCCCCGCCGGATCGCGGTAGTCCGGCGTCGCGTAAACATAGAACCAGATGTGCTCCATGTGCGTGAAATAGCCGCCCAGCTCGCGAATCAGCTTGTGGCCCGAGCCGGTTGCCCCCCGTCCGGAGCCTTCCATCACTTTGAATGCTTTGAACTCGGGTCTCGCCTCGAGCACCATGTCGAGATTGGAGTTGAAGCCCCCGGTGGCGACGATCACGGTTTTCGCGAGAATGTCCGTCGTCTGACCGCTCTTTCCGGTTTTCGCCCGCACGCCGCAGACGCGATTGTCTTGCGTGAGAAGTTTCTCGGCTGCCGTGGAACTCAGGACTTGCGTCGCTCCTTTGGCCTTCATCCCATCGATCAACGCCGTCATGAGTCCCAACCCGTTATTCGCCGGGCGATGCCAGCGGAAAACCCGGTTGCCTTCCTGGAACTTCATGTCGATCCACTTCGCGCCGTATTTTTCCGCCCAGAAGTAAAGATCGTGAAGCGAGTGCTCGATGTAGTAGCGCGCCCACACTTCGTCGGCCGCCCCCTGCCCCCACTTCACCCAGTCTTCGAACGCGAGATCGGGCGTGTCGTGAATTCCCTGAGACTCTTGCAGCGGCGTGCCGACGATGAGACAGCCGCCGCCGGAAATCGCCGCCGTCCCTCCCAAGGCATCGGCCTGCTCAAGCAGGACGACTTTCGCTCCGGCGTCCCCTGCTTCGATCGCCGCCGCCACTCCCGCTCCCCCTCCGCCGATAATCGCCACATCCGTGTCCATCTGACTCACTGCCATAAAAGCTCCTTAGCTAAAAAGTTGCTCTTGTCTTCTTTCTGCGTCCCGTAACCGATCGTTCAAAAACCCTCTCTTAGAGCCTGATCAAAAAGGTCCTAGATGCAAGGCGCGCGCAGGTCCGCGAGCGGAGGCGTACTTTCCTAGTACGTTGACGCGAAGCGGGCCAAGCGCAACTATCACCACCGCCCGCCTGGGGGTCTCTCGGAGGGCCTATGCGTGGGACGAGGAGCACCAATCGTACCTCCTGGCTAGTCTCATCTCTTAGGAACAGCGCAACAACGACGTATCGCATCGGCCCGGAGAGAGATTCCCAGGCGGGCTGACGGCAGATAGGCCTTTTTCATCAGGCGCCTAGTGTTTCTTGTGGCCGAAGGTGCCGGCATAGTCCCGCTGCAGCGACTCGGGAATAAAAGTCTCTTCGAGCTTGCGTATCTTGCTAGTATCCAGCAGCGGTTCGCCGGCGCGCGGTACCACTCCCCAGCGGCTCTCCTGCGCCCGCTTGTTCCATTCTTCCAAAGCCGCCGGCCCGCGCTCTTTGAAATCATGCATGAGATCCCACGTCGCCTGCAGGCCGTGCGCCGTCGTGAGACTCGGAAAAAGTACTGCGGCCGCGCCTAGATTTTGAAACTCCTCCAGGCTCGGCGAAGGCGGAGGGCCGTAGTAGGGAGCGATGACCGGAGCGGGAATTCTGCGGCAGGCTTCTTTGATTTCCTCGCGCGATCGCAGCGTGTTCACCCAGACAACGTCCACCCCGGCCTCCTTCACGTAGGCCACCGCGCGCTCCATCGCGCTCTCGAAGCTCCCGCCTTCGCTGCCGATAGCATCGCAGCGGGCGCAGATGACGAAATCGGGGTCGAGTTCGTTTTTCGCTGCCACCGCGGCCTGGTACTTGCCGATCGCCTCATCGAGCGAGATCAAACGCCTCCCGGCCAGCGTGCCCGATTTTTTCGGCGCCTCCTGGTCCTCGATATGCAGTCCCGCGACCCCCGCGCGAAGGTACTGTTGGACGGTGTAGTGGACGTTGACGGCGTTGCCGTAGCCCGTGTCGGCGTCGGCGAAGATCGCGATGTTTGAGCCCGTGGCGAGCCGCCGCGCCGCCTCCAGCATCTCGCGAAAGCCGATGAGCCCTACGTCCGGCAGGCCGTAGAGATAGGCGGCGATCTGCGATCCGGCCATGAAGAACGCCTCATAGCCCAGCGCCTCAGCCATTCGCGCATGCAACGGCCCGAAGCCGCCGGGCATCACGAGCAGCTCGGGGCGCTTCAGCAGCTCCCGGAAACGGGTGGTCATCTTTGTCGCCATAGCGAAAGAGACTTATCACAACTCGCGCCGTCCTTCATCCTCGATTCTTATTACTGCTCCCCTTGACCCTTGAGGTGGTACGTATAAAATACGAACGTATACGTACAGGAGCGACTTATGAAAGTCAGTCTCAAGCGGAAGAATTACTATCTTGATGAGCGAAAGATTAAGCGGGCCAAGACCATTCTAGGCGCGAAGACGGAGACCGAGGCGATCGACGCCGCTTTGGATCTGATCGTCTTCAGAAAAGAGATTTTAGACTCCCTGGAAAAGGTGGCGGGAAAAGGTGGGGTGGAGAGAATCCCCTAGTGGCAAAGCACCTTATCGATACCGACAATGCAGATCCAGCTGTTCCACGAGCCGGAGCTACGCTCTATTGAGCCGTTTACCGGTCAATTGCTAAAGTGGGTGGGAAACAAGCAGCGCGTCGCCCATAAGATCGCGGCATACTTTCCGCAGCATTTCGGCACATACTTCGAGCCTTTCATCGGCAGCGGGGGAGTATTGGCAACCCTTGCGCCAAAGAGAGCGATTGCCTCGGACACATTTAGGCCGTTAGTCGAGATATGGCAAACTCTAAAGGATTCTCCCGAGACACTGAAACGATGGTATGCGGAGAGGTGGCATTTGATGAGGAGCGGCGACAAAGTGGAAATGTACGAAAAGATCAAAGCCTCGTACAATGCCCACCCGAACGGCGCCGATCTGCTCTTCATTTGCCGCTCCTGTTACGGCGGTGTCGTTCGCTTCAGGCAGGCTGACGGCTACATTTCGACGCCATGCGGCGTGCATGATCCGATTTCGCCAAAGAGCTTCGCCGAGCGCGTAAATGTGTGGCATCGACGAACCGCCGGCACGACCTTCTATCATACGGAATTCGAGGAGGCGATGGGGTGGGCGAAAGCCGGCGACTTTATCTATTGCGATCCCCCTTACAGCCATACCCAAGCGATACTTTATGGCGCGCAATCGTTTTCACTCCAGAAGCTTCTCGAAGTGATTGCAGACTGCAAAGCTCGCGGGGTGAATGTTGCGGTCAGCATCGATGGGACGAAGCGCTCCGGGAATTTGCTCTGCGAGTTGCCGATTCCTGACCATCTATTCGAGCGGGAAGTTTTCATCGATTGCGGACGTTCGATGTTACGGCGATTTCAGATGAACGGCCAAACCCTCGAAGGCGAAGTCGTTACAGACCGGCTCCGGCTTACTTACTGAAAGGGATCGAACCTGTTTCTGGATCTCTAGGCCGAGACTCTAATCGCGAGTTTTACCCTGAGTGCGCGATCCCCTTACTGCTTGGACGCCTTAGGAAATATCTCGTTGAGCTTTGAAACTCCGCTTTTGGTTTTTGAAAGCGCAGCAGTCTTGGGTTCAACTGCCAACCGGATGCCGACGGCACTGAGGATAGTGGACAAACTAAAAAACTCGGGATTTCCTTTCGTTGAAAGCATCCTGTAGAGATTTTCTCTGTTAAGCGAAGTAGACGTCGCGAGCTTGGCCATGCCACCGTACGAATCAACAACGTCTCTCAGGGCCAGAAGAAAGACCTCAGGCTCCCCGTCTTCCAGAGCCGCGTTCAAATATTCTGCAGCCTCTACAGGGTCTTTTAGCGATTCCAAAAGATCGGTCTGATAATTTCTACTTTTAGCCATCGAGCGATCCTCGTACGAATTCTAGCCCTTGCTCGTTGGAATCCATCCACTCATCGAAAGGACAAATACCATCAGGACGTATCTAGTTCTCGACCTGTTTTCCCGAAACTTTCACACTTACCCTGTAGTTTTAAAGCTATAGATTGTCAAGAGACAAATCATGGACAAAACAATGAAGCGAAAAGGAACGGCAATTGTGACAGGCATCTTGGGCTGCCCGCTCTCGACTACCGGAGCCCCTTACTGCCTTGGCGCCTTTGAAAGTATCTCGTTCAGCAACTTATCCGCCGGGCGGCGGTCGGAAAATTTGATGTCGTCGCCGTCAAAGTAATCGACTCCGTCGAGCCGGCGGTTTTCCGGCAGGACGGTTTGCTTGGGGATGTCGATCCTGAGGGAGTCGGCGCCGTCGCGCCGCTGAAACTCGATCTGGCCTTCGCGGGAGAGGAGCCAGTTTACGAACAGCTTGGCGGCGTTGGGATGGGGCGCGTTGTCGATCAAGCTGATCGTGCCGCCGCCCGAGCTCAAAGTTCCGCCTTCCTTCAGTTCGAGGATCTGTCCCAGAGGGAGACCTTGCTTCATCGCCTTCTCTGTTTCACGCGTGTTGCAAGGAATGCAGAGCGAGAATTTTCCCACCGCCAGCCAGTCCACCGGCTGGCGATAGTCGCGAGCGATCGTAACGTCCATCTCGCCGTAGAGCCGCCGCATGAATTCGGGGCCGAGCTTGGAGTGGTAGTAGAAGAATAAGATCGGGGTGTCCATCCCGCGGAGCCGCGGATCGGCGGCGGCGATCTTGCCTTTCCACTTGGGTTGGAGGAGATCCCAGTAAGAGTTGAACTCTTTGGGGTTCACCAGATTCTTATTGTAGTTGATGTTGACGCCGCCGCCGTTGCCGACGAAAACGAACAGATATTTTCCCTCAGGGTCGGCGTATTTGTGTCTCCCCTGCCACCATTTAGTCTCATCCAGGATCTCAGGCAGCATCAGCGCCGGTTTGATCGGCTCCAGGGTTTTCCCGGCGTAGAGCGTCGCCAGCGCGGTTCCTTTGCCACCGGTGAAAATATCCGCCAGATATTTTCCCGCCCTGCGCTCGGCGATGATTCGCGGTCCGAGATCGTTGCCGCGCCCTCTAAGCTGGTTGACCTTGATCTTCGGAAAGGCCCGCTCAAAGGCCTGCACGGTCTCCAGCGTCACAGGCCCCTGATCGAAGATGTACGGCGTGAACTGGCCCTCTTTCTCAGCCGCCGCCACCGTCTTCTCCCATTCAATCTGCCACGCCGGTTTCGATTCCGCGGCCAATCCGACGGTGGCGGATAAGAGAAGCGCGCAAAGACTAAATAGGAGACTCATTCGGGTTTTCCTTCGGTCATGATCGTGGGCCGTGCTCGTTGCTCGTGGTCGTGACGAACACGAATCACGATCACGAACACGATTTGTGTATCAGTCGTCCTGATCGGCGGTGTCGGAGAATGCGGTATACCCCTCAGGGATGAGACGGATGACGTCGTCCTTTGCCGCATCCCGGTTGACGCCCACGGGGTCCCCGCCGTTCTGCACCGCGCGCAGCTGATCCCGCACCAGTTTGCGGAACAGAATGACTCCCTGGTCCGATTCCCCCAGGTGCTCGTTCGGACGGTTGGCTACCGGACCCTGGCTCTCCCAGGCCATCTGGTCCTGGCTGGGAAAATTCTCCATATGAAATTCGCCCGCCTCGTTCTTGGTGCTGACAAGTTCCAGCGGCGGATCTTCCGGCTGCTCCACGACGCCGCCGTCACGGGTCGGGCGGAAGCTTACGTGGAAGATCTGCGTATTATAGTCGTCGACCGGCGTGCGGAAATGCATGTTGTAGCTGTGGCGCGCGGGGACCAGCAGCATGTTGGGGAAGATCAGCGGGTGGGGCGTCTCGACACGCGCGGTGTCGCCGGCAAAAAATCTTCGCTTCTGAATCCCGGCCCAGGCGGGATGCACGACCAGCTCGAATTCTAGCTTGCTGAGCGGCCGATAGTAATAAGCCGCTTCTTTATTGCCCCTCGTTCTCAACGTATGGGCATGGAGATAATAGGTGTGGACCGGATCGACCGAGTTCTCCATCGCCTGGAGCCAGTTGCAACGCAACAGCTGATAGCTGTCAAGTTTTCTTGCTCCATCCTGCCGCATGAGGACGTCCCATTTCGGCAGCAGAGGCTTCTTCTCCGGCGGTCCCATGTAGGCGAACAACAGCCCGGCCAGTTTCTCCACCGGGTAGGCCGGCTGGCGGATTTTTTCTTTGTAGCCGGCATCCGGGCTCTCAAAGGGCTGCTCCAGACATCTGCCGCAGGCATCGTACTTCCATCCATGATAGGCGCACCGGATGCCGTCCTCTTCGACGAATCCATAGTAGAGCGACGCCCCGCGATGGGCGCAGTGCTCCGCGATCAGACCACACGCACCGCTCCGATCGCGGAACAAAACCAAATCTTCCCCGAGGACCCTTACTCTTTTCTTTGGTTTTTTCTCCGTAAGCTCCGACGCCGCGCCGACGACGTGCCAGTAGCGCCTGAGGAGCTGGCCTGCCGGCGTCCCTGAACCAACGCGCGTGAGCAGCTCGTTTTCTTCTTGAGTGAGCATGGAAAGCCTCTTTTATTATCGATGGCGGTTTGAATACCTACATTACGTTCGCGATGCTAGTAAAACGCCGGTGGAGTTGTCAACTAAAGTTTATGCTTTGTCAGAGGTCGAAGAGGCTGCGGGTTAAGCCGCTCTGGGGTCGGAATCTCCAGCGTCGGTTTCACGGACCCAATTCTCACGTTTTCGCAATTGCGAAAACGTTGAAATGTCCCGTCCGGGTTGTAATCGATGGGTAAACGCCATTTCCTTAGGCATGCTGAGCGGCGGATGCCCTGAGCTTGAAGGGACAACGCCTCTGTGCTAAATGGCCCTGGCTATGAAGCATATTCATTTGTGCCGCACGGTGGCCTTGTCCTGTTTGTTGGCCGCATCAACGACCAATGCCGGCGAGCCGACCGATTTGGTAAAATTAACACACCAACGCTCCGTTGAACTGCTGAGAAATCCGACGCTGCAATCGGAAGACAAGGAAAGAGAACTTAACGACCGCCTAAGAGATATCCAGTTCCCCGTAACGGATGTCGATGAAATGGCAAAACGGGTCCTGGCAACACACTGGAATCGTCTAACTGCCGCTCGACGCAAGGAATTCGTTGACGCGTTCCGTGGGTTCTTAGAAGGAGTTAACCGTATTCCTTCCAAGCACGCTTCGACAACGCTCGTGCTTGAACGCGAGACGATTCAACAAGACTTCGCTGAAGTCGAAGGGTACTTCTATTTCCCAATGCGCAGGGACGCACGTGTCATCTATAAGCTCCACCTCGTCGATGGGAAATGGAGGATATACGACTGGAGTACCTGGAGAATCGAGAGCGTCGACAATCTTCGCGCACAATTCAACCGGGTCATCGCGAATTCGTCGTTTGAAGGACTGATAAAGCTGTTGCGAGAGAAGAAAGAACTCGTTGACAAACGGAGAGCTGCTGGAAAGTAAACTCGGTGCAACTTCCGCGCCTCCGAAATTCCACCCGGTGAATCACTGACATACGGAGCTGCTCCGCGCGATTTCTCAGCGCAGCTTCTCCACAAACCCGCTCTTCCTGATTTCATCCACGAAACGCAGCTCGACGAAATCCTCGGCCTTGGCTTTGGCGGCACGGGCGTCGGTCAACGCCTGAATCTCGAGCGTCTGCTTCAACCCTTCGAGCGTTGGATAGCCGTCGTCCACCAGCAGCTCGGCGTTGGCCGCGTAGGCCCCTTCCAAGATGTCGCGGCCCAGGCCGCGGGTGTATTTCTGCATTACCTTGATCGATTCTTCTTTGTGCGTTTTAAAAAAATGAATCGATTCGGCCATCGCGAACACCACCCGGCGGACCTCGTCGGGATTTTCCCGAATTCGTTTTCTCGTGGTCACGCTGCAGTTAAATTGAAACGGGACTTTGAACTTCGCCATGTCGATAATCGTTTTGAGTCCGGCTTTTTCCGCCTGGATTTTCTCTCCCTCGGTGACCACGGTAAAGTCCATCTGCCCGGTCATGGTGGCGAGCAGCCGCGCGGGACCGCCGCCGACCGTGACCGCTTTGATGTCTTTATAAGCAACCCCCACCTTGGCCAGCGCCAGTCTAAGCGCGAAATCCGCCGAGGTTCCCGGGATATGCACCGCCGCGGATTTGCCTCTAAGTTGCTCGGGAGATTTGATGTTCGGATTTCCCACGATGAAATAGGGCAGCGTGTTCATTTGGCTCTGAATGATGGCGACGTCTCCGCCGGCAAGTTTTGCGTTGATGACCGCGGGCCCCACGGCCCCGCTGTAGCCGAGATCGCCGGCGATCAGACTTTGGATGCCGCGGACGCTGCCGTTGATAAAGATCAAATCCAGATCGAGCCCATGCTTTTTGTAGATGCCCACATCCTTGGCCAGCCAGTAGATCACCGAGGAGCTGGTCGAGTCCGAGATATAGGCGATGTAGGTCCTCGCCTCGGCGCTTGGCGCAGATGCGACGACCAAGCCGAGCAGCAAACCCGAAACAATGGACAAAAATCGGTTCTTCATGGCGGCAACCTCCTTTTCCAATACCCTCCCAACCAGGCGCCCTATCCATAGCGCAACGGGAACCGCCGGACAAGACAGCGCAGCCGGCGTTTTCGGAATCGCCGGCTTGGAACGACCCTCGCCGGATCCCAAACGCTCGGGTAAGCGGGTAATTTTGCAGCGTTTAGCTATTTTCACCCCCTCGTTCGTCTAACAGGGCAGAAAAGGAGGGAGGGAAGATGACAAACTTGAGGAAGGCGTTTGCCGCAGGTTTGCTTGCGCTACTCTTAGGCTCCCTGGCGGGCTGTATTGTCGCCGAAAGGCCCTACCCGGCGGGCGAGAATTACCGTTACCGTGATCCCCGCTGGCGCTACGATCGCTACGACCGCTACCGCGATCGTGGGCGCTATGATTACCGCCATCGAGATTGGGATCGCGATTAGGTTTCGGTCTGCCGCTCGAAGAGCAGGAGGCGAGCGATATGCCCGCGAAAGTCGATTACACAACCTGCCGGAAGCGGCCGAAAAAGCGTTGAGCGCACCACTTCTTAAACGTGACAAGGCCCGGGTCATGACGACTTGGGCCTTGTTGTTTTCCGCGGCGGCGGTTGGCGCAATTTCATGAAGCTGCTATAAGGGGAGACTCTACACGGCCATGGAATCGATTCAAGCTACATTGCGGATCTACCGCGCCTCTCTTTCCCGGACCATCGAGCGGCTCGCCGGCAACTGGGCGATCGTCTTTGCTCCGCTCGCTTACGGCGCGATCCTGGCCGTCGCTGCGGTGATCTTTTCGTTCTTAGGATTTGTGGGGCGAATGATCGTGACGGCGGTGGCCGCGGCCTGCGCGAGCTCGGGCCTCTATCTCATCGAAAACATCGTCCGGGGCGGCAAGGTCGTGCCGAACGACTTCGTCAAGGGCTTTTCCGTTTATCTCTGGGAGATTCTCGGCATCGCGTTTATCCTCTGGCTGCCGATGATGCTGCTCTCGCGTGTCGCCTATTCGATGCCTCAGGGGCCGCTCGTCATTCTAATCGTTCAGATCCTTCTCTATGTCGTCCTGAACGCCGTGCCGGAGTTGATCTACCAAAGCCGCGTATCGGGCCTGGCGCTGCTGTCGGCGAGCTATGAGTTCATCGTCGAGAACTGGCTCGAGTGGCTCCTGCCCAACCTGTTGATCGTAGCGGCGGCCTATTTGGTGAAGGATTGGCTGATGGCCCTGGTAGTTTACCTGCCTTTTTATCTTTGGTCTTTCTTAATCCCTTTCGCTTTCGGTCTTTTTCTCATCTTCCTGATGGTCTTCCGCGGCTTTCTCTTTTCCGAGCTGAGCGGCACGACGCGCCGGAGCCGACTCTATCGTTACCGCGCCCAGGCGTAGGTGGCTGAGCGGCTAGAGCCCCAGCTCTTTTTGTGCCTGCTTCAAGTAGCTGAGATCGACGTACTTTTCCGGCGGCGGCAGAGGCTCTTTAAGAACGCCGTCCCGAGCTTGGACTTCGATATTCAACTTTAACCCCTCCAGCGTGACGGCGCCGTCGATAGGAAAGATTTTATTCTTGGTGAAATAGTCCACGCCTCTGCGCGCGTAGGGCGGCTTTACGCCCATCTCGCTGGTGAAAAACTCCGCCGCCTGATCGGGATGCTCGTAGATCCAGCGCAGGCTGCGAATGTGGGCCTTGAGGAATCTGACCACGGTCGAGCGGTTTTTTTCCGTCCAGGCCGGATTGGCGTTAAGGGCGTTGAATTGATAGACCGGGATGACTTCAAGCGTGTCGCCGAGCCGATTGAATCCCTGATCGATCGCGATGTCCGAATAGGGGATGCCGAGGACCGCGCCGGCGATCGCTCCACTCTCCAGCGCGGTCAGGCGCGCCGAGGTCCCCCCCGTAACGACGACCATCGCGAAGTCGCGCGGGTGCTGGAGCCCTTTGCTTTTTAGAAAATCGAGCAGGATCGAAGTCCCCCCGCCGCGCAAGCTCGACACGCCGAGTTTCGCCCCCTTGAGGTCCTCGAGTCTTTTATAGGTCTTGCCCCCGACCAGGATGTAGGGCGCCGCATTGTCGGTTCCGGCGATGACTTTCAAATTGCCGCCCTTTTCGTTGATCACGATGATCCCGTCGGGATTCATGCTGGCGAAGTGGAGCTCGCCCGCAATCAACGCCTGAAGCTGAACGTCGCTCCGGCCTATGAGAATCAGCTCGACCTTCAGATTTTCAGCGGCGTAGAGCCCTTTTTTCTGCGCCAGGTAATAGGGCAGGTAGAAGAGGGTCTTTGAGGTGATGCCGACTTTGAGCGTTTGGGCGACCGTGGCGGGCGCAAGAAAGAAAAAGGCGGCAAGGAAAAGAAACAGCGAAAGAACAATTTTCTTCATGGGCGGGAACCCCTCCTTTGAGCAGCGGGGATAGTCGGACAGCCCGAAGATAGGTCAAGTTAGGAAGCAGCGTCAAGCGGAGAAAGGGGCGCCGCATGAATAGTGCGGGCTAAGCCGGCGGTTTAGTCGCTCCCGTTTTTTGCTGCTCTTCCTCGCGGCGCTGCTGCCGGCTGCGCTTCTGCTCTTTGCCGGGCTGCGGCTCTTTCTGAACCTGCTGTTGGCGGAGCTGTTGTTCTTTGTGCTGCTGCTCTTGCGGCAGCCTCTCCTGTCGCTGGCGATCGCGCTCTACTTCCTTCTGCCGGCGCTCCAGCTCGCGCCCTTGCTGTTGGCGAAGCGCTTGTTCTTGACGCTGCTGCTCTTGCAGTTGTCTCGCTTGCCTTTGACGCTCCCGCTCCAGTTGCTGCTGGCGCTCAAGGTCACGGCGTTGCTGTTCATCGCGCTGTCGCTGTTGTTCCCTGACCTGTTGCTCCAGCAGCGCTCTTTCCTGCCTTTGACGCTCTCTTTCCTGTTCCCTCTGCTGTCGTTCCAGCTCGCGGCGCTGCTCCTCTTCACGTTCCTGTCGTTGGCGATCCTGCTGCGGCTCGGTCAGTCTGGCAGTTTCCTTTTGTTCGGGAGGACGCTGAGACCGCTCCTTTCCTTGCGGCAGGTTGGTAAGAAACGGCTCGTCCCGCGTGGCGAGCTTTTTGCCCCGGGCCGCGCTCAACGGTTGCGTCGGCGGTGTCGAGCCGGTTGAAGCGCGCGGGGCGAAGTCCGCGCGGCCAGCCTCTACGGCCACGGGGCGAATCGGCATGCGGTTGTCCCCTTTAATGCTTCTCAAGCCCATCGCGAGGGCCGCGTCGGGCGCTATCGGCGCTCCCTGGCGCTTCTCGATCTCGGGCAATTTGTCGCGGAACGTCGGCGGCGGAGGGGGCGGCGCGCTCCGCACCACGGCCGGCCGCGAGAGAAGTTTTTGCGGAGGCCGCTGGAAACTATGGGATTCTCTCTCTTCGGCCACCCGCAATGACGACCGGCGCGGGATCGGCATCTGATGTTCCATCAGGCGGGCCGAGTGCACCTCGTTCACGACCACGGAGTCGCGCACGATGTTGGTCGTAACTCTCCTGGCGGAGACAAAGGTTTCCCGCTCGACGATCACGACGCGTGTCCGGTGGACGTAGGTTGTATGCTCATAGCCGCCGCGCCGGCTCCACCACGGAACGAAGCGATCGCGCGGATGGAGCGGAAACCAGCCGATGTGTCCCCTGACCGGAACGAATACGACGTGCGCCGGCGCGTACCTCACGAACCGAGCCCTCTTTCCAACGGGCACCCAATACCACCGGCCACGGTGAAACGCCCACCGGCCATAGTGGCATGTCGCCCATCCCCACGGCTCGTGGCTGAGCCAGCTCCAGCCCCAAGGGTCCTGCCAGAACCACTGGCCGACGGTATAGGGCTGCCACCCGACCGGAACTCTCTCCGGAGTCCAGGCGTAGCCGTAGTCGGGAATCTGCTCCCACCGGCCATAGTCACGAAGCTCCTCGGCGCCGATGACTTCATCGCTCACATAGTCATAAGCGCCCCGATAGGCTCGCTCGAAGCGGTCGTCCCTTTCATCCACCCAGCGGTCAAATGTATCCGGGCGGCGAAGCGGAAAGATTTCATAGCGCGGCGGGTCGACGCCGTAAACGCGAATCTCGCTATCCTCGACGGTTACTTCCCTGCCGTTGGCGGCGACAATCGCCCGGCCGCGCCGCACTACGACGCGACTGTTGCCGTCCTCATCCACCTCGATCCGATAGTTTCCCGGCCCATCCAAAGTCACCGCCATGTTCGGCGTATTGACTTCGACGGTATCGTCGCGATCGAGACGGCGGATATTGAAAGAGGCCACGCCTTCGCCGAGGTAGAACTGCTTGGTATCATAGGTTAAATTCAGCGCCCTGAAATAGCTCCGGGGCGCCAGGCGGACGAAATTGCCCGCCGCAAGCTGAAGCTCGGCCCGGCCGTCAGCTGAGGAATAGATTCTGTCGCCTAGGGTGAAAGGCACGTTGGTTGCCGCGGCCTCCCACTCGTCGGGGTCGTCCCCGCGGTTATAGGAAACCGGGCCTGAAAGGTAGGAAATCCTGGCCACGGTCTGGTCGATCTGGTCGATTTCCTGCGTTCGCGCCGGCGCGGGTAAAAGGAGCAGCAGGAGCGCCGCAGCGACGCCAAGTGTGCGAAAAGTCAGTTTGGTGGATGAGAAAGGCATACTACCCCGCCTCGGACCTACTAGACGCCAACTACTCTCTACGACGCGCCCCGGGGTGGTTTATTCAAGCGCGTCCTTGGGAGTTTTGCCCCCCTCCACCCCACGGTCAGGTAAGGCTGACCAATTCTCTCTTGACGGCTGCCGCTTTACAAGGCTAAACCATAGACACCATGATGAAGCTCTACACCTTTTTCCGCAGCTCCGCGTCCTATCGGGTGCGGATCGCGCTCAACTTGAAGGGGCTGGAGTACGAGCAGATCCCGATCCATCTGCGGCGCGGCGGCGGCGAGCAGTTTTCGCCGGCCTACAAAGCGGTCAACCCGCAGGCCCTTGTGCCGACGCTGGAAGACGGCGGCCGTTTTATCAATCAGTCGCTGGCGATCATCGAATATCTCGAAGAGCGCTATCCCCAGCCGCCGTTGTTGCCGCAAGATCCCGCCGACCGGGCGACGGTGCGCGCGATGGCGCTCGTCATCGCCTGCGAGGTCCATCCGATACAGAATCTCAGAGTGTTGAATTACCTCAGAAACGAGCTCAAGCAGCCGGAGGCGGAGGCGAACCGCTGGGCGCAACACTGGATCGCGCTCGGTTTTTCGGCGCTGGAGCGGATGGTGCTCTCGGCGCCCAAGCGCGGCAAGTTCTGCTTCGGCGATGCGCCGACGCTGGCGGATCTCTGCCTCGTGCCGCAGCTCTCCAACGCCAGACGATTTAGCTGCGATCTGTCGCCTTATCCGACTCTGGTTCGGATCGACGCCCACTGCGCCGCGCTGCCCGCGTTCGCCAAAGCCGCGCCGGAAAACCAGCCGGACGCGGAGTGAATCAGACCGTGCTCGTGTTTCGTGTTCGTGCTGGTGGGAGGAGAAGACCGAGCACGAGAAACGAGCACGAGCCACGAAGTGATGCGCGGGCTCTTCAACCGGGCGGCGGCTCTCCTGCGAGGGAAGATAGGAGGAGACTCCGATGGAGTTTAAAGGAATCTACTGCGCCAACATCACGCCGTTGGAAGCGGACGGCGGCGCGATTCGCATGGACGAATTGGAACGTCTGTTCATCGAGCTTAAACGGGCCGGCGTCGCCGGCATGGTATGCAACGGCCATGCGGGAGAAGGCGAGCTTTTGAGCCGCAAGGAGAAAATGGAAGTCGTGAAGCTGGCGCGGCGCGCGCTCGGAGCGGATTATCCGGTCGTCGCCGGCGTCCACGCGCTGCCGACGTGGGAGCTGATCGAGCAGGTGGTAGACGCGAAGGAGGCGGGCGCCAACGCCGTGATGCTTTGCGCTCCGCCGTTATTCGCCTGGCACGCCGACCGCCACCCGGATTTCGGCATCGCGCAGATCCGCGCCGTCGCCGAGGCGGTCCCGGACATGCCGATCGTGCTGTTCCAGTATTCGCCGAATAACCCGTTCTACTACCGGCCGGAGGTGCTGGCGCGCATCTGCCGCGAGATCCCGCAGGTCAAAGCTATCAAGATGGCGACCAACGTCGACGTGGCGCGGTACGAAGAAGAGGTCCGCGCCGTGCGCGCGGTTTCCCGCAAAATCTATCTCCTGCCGGCGAATGGGCGGACGTTTTACTACGCCTTTCAGCTCATGCCGGACGGCGCCTTGTCCGGCTCGGCCAATTTCTGCCCGGCGCACGATGTGGAACTATTCGACGCTGCGAGGCGGGGAGACTTAAAGCGCGCAAAAGAATTGCACGATCAGATTTTTCCGGTCTTCCGGTTGGTCTACTGCGACCCCTACGTTTACCTTCACATCCGCTACAAATATTGCGCGTGGCTGCTCGGCAAAATATCCAGTCCGGCAGTCCGTTCGCCGTTGGTGCCGCTGCCGGCCGACGAAGGGAGCGCGCTCAAAGAAGGTTTACGCGCGAGCGGTTTAGAGCCGGTGCGTTAGGCCGCCGTCACCAGACGGGCGGAGCGGATGATCACGGGCTCGGCGGGCACGTCCTGATGCATGCTGTGGCTGCCGGTCTTGACCTTCTCGATTTTTCTCACCGCGTCCATTCCTTCGATCACCTGCCCGAAGACGGCGTAGCCGAAGCCCTGAGGCGTGGGGGCTTTGTGGTCGAGGAAGTCGTTGTCGGAGACGTTGATGAAAAACTGGCAGGTGGCGCTGTCCACCACGTTGGTCCGGGCCATAGCCACAGTGCCGGTTTTGTTCTTCAGGCCGTTGGCGGCCTCGTTTTTGATCCGCGCGCCGGCCTCTTTCTGCCGCATCTTCTCGTCGAAGCCGCCTCCCTGGATCATGAATCCCGGGATCACGCGGTGGAAGATCAAGCCGTCGAAGAAGGTCTTGTTCACGTAGTCTAAAAAATTCTCGACCGTGATCGGCGCCTTGTCGGCGAAGAGTTCCAACTTGATATCGCCGTGACTCGTCGCCATGGAGACGACCGGATTTGTCTTTGTTTGTTCCGCCATGGATTTTCCTTTCCGAGTTTTTTCATGCCTATGGGATTCCCTCGCCCATGTCAACTACACATCCCTTGACGGCTGCGGGCGGCCATACTAAGAAAAGGCCGATTAGCCAATCGGGTGGAAATTTGATGAAGCGCTTTGCCATCATTCTTGGGATCGTCGTGCTAGTCCTCGTCGGAGGAGGCTTGCTGGGCTTCCGCCTCGCCGTGCAGATGCTCAAGGGCAAGGTGGTGGCGGCGCTGGGGGCGGGCGGCGCGGTCAAGGAGCTTAACGTCGGATGGTCGACGGTCGAGCTGGTCGGGCTTGAGATCCAGGGGCCGAAAGGCTGGCCGGCAAAAAAAACGCTTGACGCCGCGCGCGTCACGGTCGCGCCGAGTCTTCGCAGCCTGCTGGGCGATCGGATTCAGATCTCTTCGATCACCGTTGAAAAACCTTACATCTCGGTCTTACGCACGCCCGGCAAGCTGCTGATCGTGCCCAGCCTTCTCGAAGCCGGGGACGGGAAAGAGAAGAAAAAGACGAGCAGCGCGGAGGCTTCGGCGCGAGGCGTCCTGATCTCGGAAATAACGCTGCAACAGGGCATCATCGAGATCTTCGACGCGACGGTCAGCCGGCCGGCGCTCAAGGTCCGGCTCGAGCAGATCGAGGCCGTGGTGCGCAACCTGACGGCGCCCTCGTTAAAAGAGCGGACTCATTTCGAACTTGCCGCCGTTGTGAAGGGCAGGCAGCGCGACGGGCGGATGAAAATTTCCGGCTGGATGGAACAGGTCGGCCGGGATTCCTCGTCGCAGATCGTGCTCGACACGGTCGATCTCGTGAGCCTCCAGCCGTATCTCGTCAAGCAAGGCGAAACGCAGCTTAGCAAGGGAACGTTGGATTTGAATCTCAAATCCGAGGTCAGGAACAACAAGCTTGACGGCAAGGGCAAGATCGTCATCCGCGACCTTGAGTTTGCGCCGGGCCGGGGCACGCTCGACACCTTCATGGGGCTGCCGCGCAACGCGGTCATCGGCTTCTTAAAAAACAATCAAGGCGCGATCGACCTCGACTTCGTGCTTAAGGGCGACGTAAGCCAGCCGGAGTTTTCCCTCAACGAGGCGCTCTCTACGCGCATCGCCTCCGCTATGGCCGGGCAGTTGGGCGTGAGCATCAAGGGAGTGGCGGAAGGTTTGGGAACACTTGGACGCAAGGGCGTGGAAGGCGCCGCCGGCGTAACCGACGCTATCGGCTCAGCGGTCAAAGGGCTGTTCGGCGGAGAACAAAAGAAATAGCCCGGATCGAGACTGATCACAGAAATCCTCATGCGCCGAAGAACGCAACGAAGCGCTTCTTGATCTCCTCCGTGCGCCGTTCCAGTTCTTCCGGGTCCACCGTTAGGACTTTGAGATCGGAAAGCTTGGGCTTGTCCGCAGGGTAGGTCACGTCGGGATGAGGGACATACAGCCCCTCGCTGTCGGCCAGGAATTGCTGGACATCTTTGGTGAAGATGAAGTCGGTAAAGAGCCTGGCGGCCGTCGGGTGAGGGGCGGAGCTGGTGATCGCTGAGGGCGAAACGACCAGCGGTATACCGTCCTGCGGATAGACGATCCCGATTGGATTCCCTTTTTTCCTCTGTGAGTAGAGGAAGTACTCCGCCCCATTGGCCCCTACCATTCGCTCTCCCGCTGCGACCACCTGCGCGGGGTCATGAACGGATTGCGTGAGATGCGGCTGGTTCTGAGCCAACTGTTTGAAGTAGTCCCAGCCGTAAAGGTTCACTAACGCCAGCATGTAGGTCGCGATACTGCCGCTGTAACCGGGGTGCGCGGTCACGAGCTTTCCTTTCCACTTCGGGTCGAGGAGGTCCTTCCACGTTTTGGGCGCATCCCCACTGGCGACCAGCTTGGAGTTGTAAGAGATCACGATCAGGAAGGCACGCCAGCCGAAAGCGATTCCATCCGGGTCTCGGAAGCCTTGAGCGAAACGCTCAGCGCCGGCGGCCGTGTATTTGGCCAGCATCCCCTTTTTTTTGAGGAGCACGTAGTGTCCGACATCGGAGGAGTTAAAGACGTCGGCGTTTTTGATCCCGGCTGCCGCCTCCTGCATGATGCGTTGGAGGATCCGCTCCGAGCCCGAGCGATGAACCTCTACTTCGATCCCAGGATAAGCCTGCTTGAAGAGGCTGGCCACCTTTTCAGCGGTGGCGAGAGCGGCCCCCGTGTACCAGACGACCTTTCCTTCCCTGCGGGCCTCGGCGAGCCTCGCGTCCTGCGACAGACACGTATCGGTCTGCACTAACACGATCAGAAAGGCTGCCGCTCCGAGAATCCACGCGCGCAAGTATCCGTTTGCTTGCATCGTCGTCTCCCCCCTTGCTGACAAATTGTTGAGGAAACCCCCAAGCCATGGGCGGTCTAGGTATATGCCCGTCCGAGGGAGCTAGTCAAGGTTGTTTAGAGGGTTCCTATCGAATGAACCGAATCGAGCGGCGCCAGGGATCGACCACTGAAGGGTGCGGAGAAAAATGGTCGGGGCGAGTGGATTTGAACCACACCGATAGGAAAAAGGGCGACGAGTGAAAGCGCCTGTAACCCTAAGCGGTTGCGGCGCTTTTTCTTTGTTTGACCGCTTCGCGTTCGTCCTCAATAAACCCGCGTTTACCCCACGAAGTCACACGAAAACCGCAACGGTTTCGGTTTAGGTTCTGAACGAAAATGGCCGTTAACAGACAATCCAGGGACCTCAGTCGCCGGCGGCTAAGAACCATTCTCTTCCCAGGGATGATTGCGGAGTCGCGAGCTGCATCTGAAATTGGATTTCATGTGACAGGCGCCGGGGTCGAACGACGGCGACGAATGCAATTGCAAGCGGTTTCTTTTGACTACCGTAGGCATGTTTTGATTTGGGCGACCCGCTTGGCCGGAGTCTCTGAAACGACCGGCAGGGAGGCGGCGGGAGAGCCGCTGGTCCCCAAGCTATGGCCGACCAACGTGCGTTGTGCCTGTGCAGTATTATGTTCGCTCTAGCAACAACAAGTTCGCTCCGCTTGCATTGTGTTATAGGATTGCCCAAGTAGAATCAGGTTACACCGGGAGCCAGGCATGAGCCAAATATTAACACGGGAAGAAAGCCAAGAACTCATCAAGCTCTGCAAAAACGGTCGGCTCTACGAAATCAGAGACTGGATTTCAGCCGGCAAATCGCTCCGAATGGCGCCGGAGATTACGAAGACTATCCTCTCGGTAGCCATCAAGACCGGATTCCACAGTCTCGTTGAAATGATTGCGCCGCATGAGACCCAGGAGGCGAAAAACCAGGGTTTGGCAGATGCGGTTTCACAAAAACGACTGGATCTCGTGGAATTGCTAGTTGCGTGCGGTGCTGAAGTCAAAGCCGTTCCTTTCAGCGACGCGCTGCTCTGCTGGGAGCCCCGCATTATCCGATTTTTCCTCGACAACGGAGCCGATGTGATCACAGGCTCGCCCTTTACTCTTGCCTTCGAAGCAAGAGTTCGGACTGCTCTTCGCCCCTTTCTCGAATGCAAGCAGAGATATCCAGAGCTAACAACCGAATTACAGGAGCAGGCGGACTGTGCCCTGCGGAAGTTCGCTTACGATGGAGACCTTAAATGGGTGAGCCTGTTGATGTGGGCCGGAGCAGACCCACGCAGCCGCGGGCCGAAATTGGGAGATGAATACGATGGCGGCGCAGATGAGGAGATAGACGAAGATTATACAACAGCCCTCAAGGAGGCATGCTACCAGGAGAGCCTGGTTGTCCTTAAAAGGCTGAAGCCTGATCCTGAACGTGACAACCTGACTGAGCTGCTCAATTGCGCTTCTTTCTTCGCGTGCAAGGAAATTATCAAATACCTGCTGGAAATTGGAGCTAAGCCGAACGATAAACCCAACGGCGCCTCGATGGCAATGGACCGTTGTCTGTCTCATTTGGATTTCGAGGCGATACTGTACAGGCAACGAATCACCAGATGGGGAGTGCGCCGCACGATGGAATGCCTCGAAGAACTGGTGAAGCACGGAGCCATCTGGCGGCCGGACGATTCATGGCGGATGAGTACCGTCCGGAGAACGCTTTACCGGGCTGATCCGGAAGTCACGGTAGATTTGCTCATGCTTTTTATCAAGCACAGGTCCTGCTCTGAGGAGACGCTCTGCGAGCTCGTGCGCCCGCCGAAGATGAGACAGCATCTCAAACCTTGTGAAAAGAACTTGCTGCGGCTCGGGCTGGACCTACGAAGTGCACGGGAGAAGGCTGAAAAGGCTCGGATCGAAGCGGCTCGACAGGCGTACGTTCTACTAAATCGTTATAACCGGGAACAGCTCTACGAAGAGGTTTGGTCGGAATCTACGCAGAAGGTGGCAAAGAAATACGGCCTCTCGGATGTCGGACTGGCGAAAGTCTGCAAAAAACTGAACGTTCCCCGCCCAGGCGTAGGGCACTGGGCAAAGAAAGCCGCGGAGGCATATGGGAAAGCCTCCCCCGTTGCCCCCATTGTTGAATCCATCCTGAGGAAAGAGACAAAGAGGCTGTTTGGTGCCGCGACCGGGAACTGCGACATTAAATAGAAGGAGAATTCAGTTCAATCTCAGGGCTAACGAGCCTGTAGAAAAAGCCCCAACCAACTAAAAAATGTCCAAATCAGGGGTATCAAAATGGTCACTCGATCCGAAATCGTCGTTTAAATCGCAAATACGGAGATCGTTTTTTCTGGCAAATTATCCACTCTACCTTTTTCTACAGGCTCAACGCAAAGGCTGAGCCGCGCTATGAGCGTCGGTCTCAAGCCGGAGGTTCAAGTAAGCCGCTACGCGGCAGGCTTCCTCGCACCTCGCCACTCGAGAACAAAGCCCAGAACCTGGCTGGCGGTGCCTACCAAGAACACAGACAGTCCGATGTAGAAGGCACGCTGTGCAATACCTGAGGCGACCAACTCCGCAAGTTCATCCCGCCGGAGGCGCACGACACGGCCGGAGCCAAGTTCGAAAACCAGGTGATGCTCCTTCGGAATCCCCAGGTTACCGATGGTGGCGTCGGGAAACCACTGGCGGATAAGTCGAACTGATGCGGCACCTCCGCGGAGCTCAATCGCCTCGGATGACGTGAGCGTTCCGGCAACAATGATGATTTCGTGAAAGCCGGGGTCGGTTGGGACCAACTCCTGGGATTCGATTTGCGCCAGCGCTTGCCGGGCCTGCCGATAGAAGGGCGCGATGGTGGCAAGAACACCGGGGATGTGCTCAGCGTTGCTAGCGGCGAAGCCGCCCACTTCAAGTGCCAGGCCAAGCGTGAAGAGAATGAGCAAGCGTCTTTTCATACTCCGCGCTCTGCCGGCCTAACGCCGCCGATGACGCGCCGGGTAAGCCACGCAACGGATTGCTCGGTCGCGGTCCATCGGCTTGTTAGGGTTGAACCCCTTACCCATCTGTATCGAAACCTGACATCAACTCACCCCGATGAAAGTTTTCATCTTGTTGCGATCTCCCCACAGTTCATTGACCCGTTTGCTCTTCCCGCCAAATGAAAACATGGGGTCTCCTTCAACTTGCTGGTCCGCATTCTTCGGGGACGCGATAACGGCCATCAGCAGTCCATAAATTACGTCGATCGGCAGAAGGAGCTCGCCATCGTTACCGAGTTGGATAACGGGCTGCTTTGTAAACCGCAGATTGTCTGGGAGTTTAGCTTCGTGAACCGCCGTGCATCGTACGACGTCATACAGCATTTCTGGCATTGTCCGGACGGCTATGCCAGGCGATCTTGAGTCGAGTCGTCGATACCTAAAATTGATAGGTTGTGAGACGCCAAACGACACCCAACCGATCCGACTGATGATCGGAAGGTTCTTTTCCAAGAATTTCCGGCACGCGGTCGGATCTCCATCCGTCGGATACTCGAGGCGGGCGGTTGCTGACAGTGCAACGCTAGTGGCAACAACGGCATCTTCGAAACGGTCCTCCGAGAGTTTTCTCATTGCGTCGGTCACTTGGCTTCCCACGCTCATAGCATCGTTCCGTCCTCAAGTAATCCGAATACTGCGGGCCTAATTGCGCGTAGTTCCCTTCCCAATCGCCCTAACGTATAGCGTTTTATCCCCAAAGCCTGGGAGCAATCAAGCCTCGGGTAGGTTGGCGAAGTGGCGACGAGAGAATAAAACGTGTTGGACTAACTCGCGGAGCTAAACGCAACTTGCGGCTATGGGGATTTGAAAGCACTTAACCAGCGACATGCCCCAGGACTAAACGCCGCTTCAATCAAAGTACGACTTGATGAGACTTCAAGAAGCCCTCCACAATCCGCAGGAGCGTCTTAGACGGTCGGCGCCTTCCAGTTTCCCACAAGAGGATGGTACTCGGATCAACCCCTAATCGCGTGGCCATCGCCCTCTGCGACAAGCCTAAAACCTTACGGGAAAGCTTTAGCCGTTCCGGCAATGAGCTTGCGGCCGGCAATGGGTCGTATCCCAGAAACCGGATGATCCGGGGAATGGATCGGTTTGTCGGCCGGGTTTCGTTGCTTTCCCAATTGAAGATAGTGGCCGCATCTACCCCGATCTGGCGTGCTACCTCCCTTTGGAACAGCCCGAGATCGAGTCTCCGCTTTCGGATATGGTCGCCTAAGGTATTGAGTTCCTTAGAATATTTCGATGACTTGGGTTTCTGAGTTTTCAGGCTGGCATGGCAAAAAGGCAACGCGGGAGTGTCCCTGCGGCTTCTTCACCGATCCGCAGAAAGAATGCGGCTGTACGCCGCCGCAGATCCAGCGCTACCGCTCCCGCGTCTCCGGCCCGTTGCTCGATCGAATCGACATTCAAGTTGAAGTCCCGGCGCTGCGCTACCAGGAGCTGGCGAGTAAAGACGCCGGCGAGCCGTCGTCGGCGATCCGCGAGCGCGTTAACCGCGCCCGCCTGGTCCAGCTCGCCCGCTTTCAGAAAAAGGGCCTCCACGCCAACGCCCAGATGGGAACGCGGGACATCAAGCGCTACTGCGCCGTGAAGCAGGAAGCGGAAAAACTGCTTGAAGTGGCAATCAACAAACTCGGACTCAGCGCCCGCGCCTACAGCCGCGTCTTAAAAGTAGCCCGCACCATCGCCGACCTCGAAGGGGCCGAAGACATCCAACCCGCCCACGTCTCGGAAGCGATTCAGTACCGGAGTCTGGATCGGAGGATGTGAAAAATAAGCCGATGATCTTTGCCCTGCTCCATTGTCGGCTGAAGTCAGCGCTTGTCGAAAAAACAGCTCCTGGACTCGGCGTTTCGGTGGTTCCGGCTCGTGTTACGCGGCGCGAGCCGGCTTGAAGCAGCGGCGGCGCATTTGACAACCGAAGTCAACAATTGTTATAAGGATGTGGGGACCGTTTTCCAGATATCCGGCGCCTATGGCTAAAGTTGATACTTAGCCGAGCGCCGGTTTCCGCTCTATCGGTGGAATCGGCGGTTCAGGGGTTTTTTCGCGGGAGGTCGTCGATGAAGCAAGCTTGCTGCGCAGTCGTTGCCGCTCTGCTGATTCTATCCGTGGCGCCTGGGCGGGTTATGAGCCTGCCGGGTTCCATGTTGGTCGGCGTCGTATACGACGCCGGGGGCCGACCTGTCGGCGGGCTCAAGATAATCGCTAAAGATCCGTCAGGCAGAATCATGGGCGAAGCCGTAAGCGACGCCCGCAAGCCCTACGTTCTACCGAACCTGCCCACCGGCCAGTATCAGTTGACGCTGGATCCTGCGCAATCTCCTTTCAAAGGCCAAACTGTTTTGAGTTTTATCGGGGCCGAGGGCCTCACGGTCAATTGGCTCGTCTCCGAAATGGCCGATGCCGTGGCGACAGCCACCCCCGGCACCGATGGCGGCGGGCTGTTCGGTCTAGGTCCGGTGACAACCGGCGCGATCGTTCTCCTGGGTACCGGCGGCCTCGTTACGGGCATTCTTTTCGCCACCGGCGCAATCGGCGGGGGCGGCGGCGGCTCCAAGGCAGGAACTGCGTCGCAATAGCCTCCATGGTTCGGTCGCCCGGTTCGGACGCAGCACGGGGTGGCAATGAAGTTGTTCCTGATCCGCTTCAGTCGTTGGTTGGGATTACTTTTCCTGGCCGGGTGTTCCTTGTTCGGCCCCGCTTCACAGTCAAATAACGCCCCCGCATCTCACGTTTCGCAACTCGAAAAGAAAGACAACCCTCGGTCGTCGGTTCGAGAGCCGCGGGACTTGGAAAGATTGGCGGCTCTTTTGCAGGAGCGACGCCGCCGGGGCGGCGGCCTCGATTATCCTATCGGCGCCGGCGACGTGATCGAAATTTCCGTCCCTGCAATGCAGGAGATCGGCGCCAAAACCGTGCGGGTGTCGGGCGAAGGCGCGATCTCTTTGCCCTTTGTGGGGCTTATCCAGGCCGAGGGTTTGAGAGAAGAAGAGCTTGCGCAAGCGATCCGGGCCAGGCTGGAAAAATACATGTACAACCCTCGCGTGGCCATTTTTATCAAGGAGTACCGCAGCCGCCAGGTGGCCGTTCTGGGCGCGGTCGGAAAACCCGGCCTTTATAGCCTTAGCAGCGGCGCCGATACTATTATGGACGTGGTCTCGCGCGCCGGCGGTATTTTGCCTACGGCCGATCCGCGGATTCATTTTGTCCCCGCCGAGCCGGTGGAAAAGGAGAAAGCCAAGGAGCTGGCTCTGTTCTTGCCCGAAGGCGTGCTGGCTAAGGATCCTTCTCCGCTCATTCTCAAAAAAACCGACCCCATTTTTATCGATATTAAAGAGCTGGCCTATGGAGGCAACCAGATATATCTCTCGCTTCCGGTCCGGCCGGGAGATGTGATTATGGTGCCGGGAGGCGGTCAGATTCTAGTTGAGGGATGGGTAGAGAAACCGGGGGCCTATTCCGTGACTCCGGGATTGACGGTCTCAGGTATCGTCGCCGCGGCCGGCGGCCCCTCATTTCCGGCCGATACCGGGAGCGTAAAGATTTTCAGGGCCGCGCAGCAAGGGGGCAAGAGCGTGCTGGTCGCCAACCTGCAAGATATCAAAGCCGGCAAGGAGGCCGACATCGCGCTCCAGGGCGGCGACATTGTGGAGATTGCATCCGTCACTTCCAAGCTGATCCCTTACGCGCTTTACAAGTTCATCACCACGGTCGTGAGCGTCGGTGTCAGCGGCAATGTTCCTATTTTCTGATGAGCAATGCCTGCTCCCACACATGTCCCGGCTACACTGGGCATCTAAAACTCCAGGTCAGAGACAACGGCGGCGGCATCCGGAAGAGCAAGCTTTCCGACCCGCAGTCGCTCGGGCTGCTGGGCATGCGCGAGCGCGCTATGCTCGTCGGCGGCAATCTCGTCATCGCCGGCGCGCGCGGGAAAGGAACGACGGTCACCGTTAGAATACCAGTGGAAACCAGTTCTTAGTTTTAAGTTTCGAGTTTTTAGTTGCCCCTCCTTCCCAACTGAAAACTGAGAACTGAAAACTAAAAACTCTAAGGGGGAGTTGGTAGAGATGTTGCGGGTATTAATAGCCGACGATCACCCTGTGGTGCGACAGGGGCTAAAGCAGATTCTCGTGGACGAGCCCGATATCATCGTGGCCGGAGAGGCGGCGAATGCAAGGGAGCTGCTGGAAATGGCGCGCCGGACAACCTGCGATGTCATTCTGCTCGACGTGACGATGCCGGGTCGCGACGGGTTAGAGGCGCTGAAGGATCTGCGGCGCGATCACCCGAAGCTCCCCGTCCTCATCCTGAGCATTCACCCCGAGGATCAGCTCGGCATCCGTGCCATCCATGCGGGCGCGGCGGGCTACGTGACCAAAGACAGCGCGCCGGAGCAGTTGGTCACCGCGATCAGGAAAGTATGCAGCGGCGGGAAATACATCACCCCGGCCCTGGCTGAAAGATTGGCCGCGCACATAGCCGCAGATTCCGCAAATCCGCTGCACGAGACCCTGTCCGACCGGGAGTTCGAGGTGCTGCGCTCCATCAGCGGCGGCAAGACGGCGAGCCAGATCGCCAGGGAGCTTTCGCTGAGCGTCAAGACCATCAGCACCTACCGAACACGCATCCTCCAGAAGCTACAACTTAAAACCACCGCCGCAATCACTCGCTACACGCTCGACCACCAGCTACTCTAGCCGCTCTCCCTTGCCCCCTGGCTCTCATTCTCCCCTGCTCTCTTCTACCCCGTAGGACAAACGCCTATGCGAAAGGTAGGATAAACGCCTACGTAAAATTCATCACTGCACCGATGTTCTTGAACCACGCGCGGGTATATATTTATACCCCTAATAGTCGGCCGTAGCGCTCATCGCGGAAAGAGGCTGATAGCGTGGCGTCCGTCACTGCCTGACGAGGGCGGGTTCGATGTGGACTCTCGCGACACAACAGTTGAGCAACCTACTCTTCTTTCATGACAAGGGTACGCCGAGCGTTAAGAAGCTTGTCGTCTTTCTGTTGCTCGTCTTGCCCGTGTTGCTCATCGGCGCCTTCAGTTATCAACAGGCATATCGGGACCTGACCGCCAACACCTACGCCCGCAGGCAGGCCCTCGCCTACTTGGCGGCCGGCATAACGACGGAAAAACTCGATCGCCTCAAGGATATCGGCGTATCGCTGGCCACGCGCGTGCGCTTCCGCCAGTTAGTGGCGGAAAACAAATGGCGCGAAGCGATCGAAATCCTGCGCTCCGTGCCCAAGGACTTCCCTTTCATAGAGCGGCTGTTTCTTGCAACACCGGAGGGCACGCTGACGGCCGACATACCTGAAGTGGCCAGCTTGCGCGGGCAAAACTTCTCCCATCGGGACTGGTATCGGGGGGTAAGCCGAAACTGGGAGCCTTACGTCTCGGAAGTTTACAGGAGGGCCGCCGCCTATGAGCCGATGCCCGGCTACGGTTGGGGGGTCATCGTCCAGCAACCGACGTCTACGGCCTTTGAGGCCAGAGACGTCAACCCCAGGCGAATTTTAATCGCTTACGGCCTGATCTTTCTTTTCGCCACGTCCCTGGCTCATATCATCGTCCGCGCGGTCTCCGAGCGCGAGCAAGCCGCCCGGGAGATCGGCAAGCTCAACGAGGATTTAGAGCAGAAAGCCGTCGAACTCGAAGCGGCCAACAAAGAGAGAAACAGCCTGTTGACCGGCGTGTGAGGAGCCTGCATGCATGAATGAGCCATCCCCATACTTTATCAAACGCGCCAGGCAAGCCCCCCAAGGCCCCCAAGCCCCCGAAGACGAGCCCATCGCGCTCGACCAGCCGTGGGCCGATTACGAGGAAGACGAGCCCCTACTCAAGGGATACTGGCATATCCTGCTCAAACACCGCTGGCTGATTCTCTCGTGCAGTATTTCAGCCCTCGCTATCGGCCTGATCTATGTTCTCACCCGGACTCCCCTCTACACGGCCCAGAGCACCGTGCTCATCGAATACAAGCCGCCCCAGATTCTCAATATCCAGGGGGCCATGGCCGACCCGCTCACAACCGGCGAGTCGAGTTTTTATAAGACGCAATATGAAACCTTGAAGAGCCGCTCTTTATCGGCCCGCGTCGTCTCAAGCGAGGGGCTGACCCGGAGCGGGCTTGTCGGCGGCGCCGCCGAAAAAACCGATTTTTTGGAGAGTCTTTGGTCTGCCGCCCCGTGGCTTAAGGACCTTAAGGATCTTCTCGGCGCACCGTCGAAAAACGCCGGGCCGCAAGCCGTCGGGGCGAACGATGTGGTTGACGTTTACCTTCCGCTGCTAAAAATAGAACCCGTCCGCGGCACCAGCCTGGTCAACATTGGCTTTACTACCGCCGACCCGGGGTTGTCGGCGCGTTTGGCCAATGCCCATGCGAACGCTTACGTCGGCTTTGGGATCGATCTGCGGCTGCGGGCCAATGAAGGAGCGCTCCATTTCCTGGAAGGGAGGCTGGTAGAACTCAAAGACCGGGTGGAGAAATCCGAAGCGGCCCTCAATGCCTATCGCCGCGACCGTGGAATCATCTCCTTGAGCGACAAGGAAAACATCGTCGTCGACAGGCTGGCCGACCTCAACCGGCGGCTGACGGAAGCCGAAGTCGAGCGAATCTCCATCGAGGCGCAGGTCAGACTGATCCGCAGCGTCGAGCCGCAGTCTCTTCCGGAGGTCCTCAAAAGCGCCCTGGTCATCAGCCTCAAGACCCAGTTGGCCCACGCGGAAGGCGAATATTTGAAGCTCGCCGCCGAATTCAAGCCCGGCTACCCGCTGCTGGATAAAGCGAAAGTGCAGCTCGATAATTTCCGGCGCCGCTTAGAGCAGGAGGTCCGCTCCCAGGTGAGAGCGATGGAGTCCGCCTACGTTGCCGCCTCATCGAAAGAGAGGGAGCTCAGGGCGCGCATGGAGGCCCAGAAAAAGGCGACGCTCAATCTTAAAGACTCGGCGGTGGGGTACGCGATCCTGGACCGGGAGGTCAACACCAACCGCCAGCTTTACGACGCGGTGCTCCACCGGATGAAAGAGATGGGGGTGGCGGCGGAGGTCCGTTCCTCCAACGTCACGGTGGTGGAGAACGCGATGGTTCCGAAGGCGCCGTCGTATCCCAGGACCGCGCACAATCTGGCGTTGTCCCTGCTGTTCGGTCTGCTGGGAAGTCTCGGCATCGCTTTTGTTCTGGAGCACCTCGACGATACCTTCAAGACCGGCGACGAGATCAGGCGTCATCTCCATCTCCCCTATATAGGCATGGTGCCGGACTTTTCACAGCTCCATCAAGACAAGACTCCGTACGGCGGGAAGCTTGCGCCCCAGGCCGAGCCGCGAGCGGTAATGCCCCCGGCGTCGACCAACGGCAAAGAGCTCGTGCTGGCTCACCACCCCCTCTCGGCGCTCACCGAGTCCTATCGCACGATTCGCACGGCGCTTTTGCTTTCGTTGGCGGACGGTCCTCCCAAGACGATCGTCTTTACCAGCGCGACGCAAAAAGAAGGGAAGACGGCCACCGCCGTCAACACGGCGGTCGTCTATGCCCAGATGGGTTTGCGCGTCATGCTGGTCGACGCCGATCTTCGGCGTCCGCGCCTCCACACGATCCTTAAAATCGACAACACCGCGGGTCTTTCGGAGATCCTGGCCGGCCAGATGGAGCCCCAAAGAGGAATCAAAAAAACGCCGGTCGATAACCTGTCTTTCATCAATAGCGGCGCCCTGCCGCCCAATCCGACCGAGCTCCTGGGTTCGAGAACCATGAGCAAGCTGTTGGCGGCCTTGAAGGAGGAGTACGACTGCGTGGTCATCGACTCGGCGCCGGTGCTGCCGGTGAGCGATGCCATTGCACTGTCGGTGATGGCGGATGGCGTCGTGATGGTGGTGGACAGCCGGAATACTCCCAAGCAGATGGTCCGGGAGGCGTGTTCCCGCCTTTCGGTTTCCGGCGCGAAGATCCTGGGAACGGTGCTGAACAAGGTCGATTTTGTAAACGGCCGCTACTCGTACCGATACAGTCCTTACTACTCCTATTACCATTCCGACTCCCCTGAAAAAAGTTGATGGGATGGCTATCTGGCTCGATCGGATTAGCGTTGCGACGATTTGTTTTCTGATCTTCTTTACCCCGCTGGCCTTCGGTTCCGTCCATCCGTGGGCCTTCTCCCTCCTGGAAGTCGCCGTCTTTTTTCTCGTCATCCTCTGGATGGCGAAGGTAATCATTACGCCTCTCGCCTCACGCCTCACGCCTCACCCCTCACGCTTCACGCCTTACGTCTTACCCCCGGCGTTATTTCTTGTTCTCGTTCTTTTTCAAATGACGCCGCTGCCGGCGTCGTTCCTAGCGGCGCTTTCGCCGGCGACGCACGAACTTTACCGGAAAAGCCTTCCCGGATGGCCCTCCGAAATTCCCTATGGCGAGATCGTGGGAGGCGAAGCGCAAGGAAATCAGAGGTCAGAGGTCAGAGGCCAGAGATCAGAGGTCAGAGGTCGGAGGTCAGAGGTCAGAGGTCGGAGGTCAGAGGTCGGCGGTCGGAGGTCAGAAGTCAGCGGTCATCCTGCCGACGCCGGACGAGGTCCGCCGTGGGGCGCGGGTGCCCTTCGAACCGTCCACCTCGCCAGGGGTGGGAGGGCAGAGGTCAGAAGTCAGAGATCAGAGGTCAGAAGTCAGAGATCAGAGGTCAGAAGTCAGAGATCAGAGGTCAGAAGTCAGAGATCA
>MGSS01000131.1:49904-50846 GCA_001798595.1 Deltaproteobacteria bacterium RIFCSPLOWO2_12_FULL_60_19
GTCAGAGATCAGAGGTCAGAGGTCGGAGGTCAGAGGGCAGAGGGCGGAGTTCTGACTTCTGACATCCGACGTCTGGTTCCCGAGACCTGGCTGCCGCTCTCCGTCGCTCCGTCTCTGACGGGGACCGCGCTCGTCAAATTTATAGCCTACAGCCTGTTTTTCTTCTTCGTGCTTCTTTACCCCTTCAGGATGCCCGCCCGGCGGCCGCCGCGACCCCTCGACGCGGGCCACGGCGTCTGGACGTGGACCCTGGCTCGGGGTCGTCCCGACAGCGAGAGCAATCCCGTGGAAGTGAATTTTATCCGCGCGGTTCTTATCGCCGTTTTGCTGAGCGGACTGATCGTCGCGATGATCGGGATCGCCCAGGCCTTTACCTGGAACGGCAAGATCCTGTGGTTTTTCGTGCCCTACGATTGGGGGCAGGCGATGGCGGGCGGCGTGCCACGGGCCTCCGGGCCGTTCGTCAACCCCGATCAGTTCGGCAACTACCTGGCTCTCGCCTTTTTTCTCGCGCTCGCCGGCGCTCTCTCGCCGACTTTCATCGCCCGGGGGGAGGCCCGGCTCGGCTGCCGCTTCATTTGCGGAACCACGGCCCTCGTCATCCTCTCGGCTATTCTGCTCAGCCTGTCGCGGGGCGCCTGGCTCGGCACTTTCATCGGCCTGGCGGTTTTTTTGACGCTGTTTTTCCGGCTCGGAAAGAAAAAAAACCTCTTTCCCTTGGCGGGCAGCAGCAAATGGGTCGTGCGCCTTTGCGTCATGGGTTTCTGCGTCGCGGTGGTTCTCAGCTTCCTATTGATCGGGGCTGAGGGACAGAAAATGGTCGGAGCGCGGCTCGGCAGCGCCGGAGCGGCGGGCGGCGACCTCATCGGCCGGGCGTCGCTCTGGCTCGCGTCGCTCAAGATGTTTTCGGACTTTCCGCTCTGGGGAACGGGACTCGGCTCG
>MGSS01000131.1:50983-53716 GCA_001798595.1 Deltaproteobacteria bacterium RIFCSPLOWO2_12_FULL_60_19
GCAACTCTTGCAAGGACTCAAGAAAGTCTCCCCCGGGGCCGTTTCCCTTCCGGCCGCCATGGTTGCCGCTCTCGCAGCGATGGCGTTTCATGAGTTCGTCGACTTCAACCTCCAGGTCCCGGCGAACGCGTTTCTCTTTACGCTGCTCCTCGCTGTCGCGCTGCGAATGACGGGCTTGGCCGGAGGTCAGAGGTCAGAGGCCAGAGATCAGAGGTCAGAGGTCGGAGGTCAGAGGTCAGAGGTCGGAGGTCAGGAGTCGGTCGCCGGTCTCCGGTCCCCAGTCGCGGCAGTCATCGTCAGCGCGATCGCGCTCGCCCTCATCGTCTACGCTCTCAGGCAGGAGCAGATTCCCTATCCCTACAACCTGAAAGAGCCGGACTCAGTGGCAGAAGCCAGGGAGCTTCTCCTCTCCCACCCCGCGCGGGCTTCCTCGCATCTCTCCCTGTTGCGCCTGTTGGAACATAAAGCTCCCCTTTCCTGGCAACTGAGCGAATCGGAAGCCGCCCTGTGGCTCGAGCCCGGCAACCCTTACATCCGGGATCTCTACGCATCCACTCTGTTGCGGATGGGAAAAACGGCTGAGGGGTTAAGGGAAATAACTCAATCCGTCGTCGATTCTCCCTCTTTGTCCACCCACTTTTATCTCAGCGGAAGATTGCTCCCTTGGCTCTCCGCGGCGGAGCAAAAAGCCGTGGAGGAGGGTTTCAAGCAAGCTCTGGCTCTGGGATACCCGGAGTCGTTAGGCGGCCTGGCTGGATTTTATGGGAATCTGGGCCGGTTTTCAGACCAGGGAATGCTCCATGAACAGGCGGCGCTGAGAGAGAGCGACGAAACGAAAAGAGCCGACCTTTTTATCAACGCCGGTCTCGCTTACGCGAGGGCGCGCGACGAAGCCAAGGCGGAAAATCTTTTTCGTAAGGCCGCCGCGGCCCTGCCGCATGACCCGAGAGCCTACCGGCAACTGGTAGCCGTGATTTACGAACCGAGAAAAGATTTGCACGGCATCAAGCGGGTGGTTGCCGAAGGCAGCAAAAACGGCGTGCCGGCTTTCGATCTTTACCTATCGCTCGCCGAGGCGGCTGAGAAGGCCGGCAGCTCCGAAGAACGCAAAGCGGCGCTGACCTCAGCCAGGGCCGAGATCGATCAATCGATCCGGAAGGGCGAAGATCCCTATCCTCTTTATCTCCTGCTTGCCGACGGGGCGCGCAGAGCGGGGGGCCGCGAGGAAGAAACGGCGGCCCTCCTGGCCGCCCTGGAGCTTCGCCCTGGTTCTTCAGACGCGCTCCTCCGTTTGGGCGGTCTCTATCTCGAGCAGGCGAACTTCGACCGGGCCGCTCTGTACTTCGGCAGGATTGCCAATATCAATCCCAATGCCGCGGACGCCTATTATCGCCTGGCGATGGCCGAAGAGGGCCGATACCGCTTCGCCGAGGCGGACAAGGCGTACGCCCGCGCCATAGAGCTGGCCCCGGACAACAAAAGCTTTCGGGACCGCTACGAGGGGTTGAAAGGGAAAGTCGCGCAAAATAGAACCAAGGCGGAAGCGGACGGAAGACCGGGGACCGGTGACGGAGGACAGAAGACGGGGAGACGGGGGAACCGGTGAGCCAGCATGCGGGTGAATACAAATTTCAGAAGCTTGACGTCTATCAACTTGGTCTCGAATTTGTTGACCATGTATATAGCTTGACAAAGCAACTGCCTGAATCAGAGCGATTTAACCTTCGTTCTCAAATAGAGCGGGCTGCCACCTCCATCGTTTTGAACATAGCTGAGGGTTCTACGGGACAAACCGATATGGAGCAAAATCGCTTTTTAGGGATGTCGTTAAGATCGTATCTGGAGACGGTAGCATGCATAGACTTAATCGAGCGCCGAGGATACCTCAAAAACGATCGGATTACTTCTTTCCGAGAATCGGGGCACCGCCTGTTTATCAAACTTCAGGCTTTTCGCCGAACACTACGAAAGGAGAAAGATCTCAGATGAAGAACGGTTTCCCGCATCCTCTCTCCATCATTTTATCGTCGGTCCTCGGTCTTCGGTCTTCCGTCGGTTAGCCTTATGGTTCAAGAAGAAATCGTCATCGAGCCGGGTAAGCGATTCGAGAACTACTGGAGCGACCCGTGGCGCTATAGAGCTGTTAGCGTTTCCGAGGAAAGAGTGCCATGAAGGTCGTTATTCTTGCCGGTGGGTTGGGCACACGCTTGTCCGAGGAGACCGAAATCAAACCCAAACCGATGGTTGAGATCGGCGGGCGGCCGATTCTCTGGCACATCATGCGCGGATATGCGAGCTACGGCTTCAATGAATTCATCCTTGCTCTCGGCTATAAAGGAGAAGCGATCAAACGGTACTTTCTCGACTACTACCATCTGCGCAGCAACTTGACCGTGTCCCTGGCCGCGGGGACCGTGACGCCGCACGATGGCGAGCGAGAGGATTGGACCGTGTGTCTGGTGGACACGGGGCCGACAACTGAGACCGGCGGTCGCTTGAAACGTCTTGCTCCCTGGTTGGGCAATGAGACGTTCATGCTCACTTATGGAGACGGTGTTTGCGACGCGAACCTTGCTGCCTTACTTGATTTTCATCGAGCTCATGGGCGGCTGGCCACTGTGACAGCAGTGCGACCACCCTCCCGCTTCGGAGGACTTACCTTCAATGGGAACTTGGTGGCTGAGTTTAGTGAGAAGCCACAAATCGGCGAGGGGTGGATCAACGGTGGTTTCT
>MGSS01000131.1:53748-55893 GCA_001798595.1 Deltaproteobacteria bacterium RIFCSPLOWO2_12_FULL_60_19
GAGGGCGATGATACGCTCCTTGAACGGGAGCCGTTGGAGCGCTTGGCGAAGGACGGTCAACTGGTAGCCTATCGCCATGAAGGCTTCTGGCAATGTATGGACGCCCTGCGCGACGTGAGATTGCTGCAAAGCTTGTGGGAGAGCGGTAAGGCGCCGTGGAAGGTATGGGAAGAATGAGCGATTTTTGGCAGGGGCGCAAAATCTTTATCACCGGCGCCACCGGGATGATCGGTTCATGGCTCGTCAAGAAGTCGCTTGCGGCGGAAGCCTCTGTAGTCGCGTTGGTGCAGGATGCAGACCCGCAGTCCGAACTTTATCGCAGCGGCGATATCCAGCGGGTATCGGTGGTGAGCGGGGCATTGGAGGATTTCTGGACGCTGGAGCGGGCGATCAACCAGCATGAGATCGACACGGTCTTTCACCTGGCCGCCCAGACCATTGTGGGCACTGCGCACCGCTTTCCCTTAGCCACCTTCGAGGCCAATATCCGCGGGACGTACAACCTGCTTGAAGTGTGCCGTCTCCACGGCGAGATCGTCCAACGCGTGGTGATTGCTTCGAGCGACAAAGCCTACGGCGAGCAGCCAAATCTGCCGTACACCGAGGATATGTCGCTCAACGGCCGACATCCGTACGAGGTCTCCAAAAGCTGCGTCGATCTGATTGCTCAAGCCTACCATCACACCTACAAGCTGCCTGTTGCCATTGCACGGTGTGGAAACGTGTACGGAGGTGGCGATCTAAACTGGAGCCGGATCGTGCCCGGCGCCATCCGTTCATTCCTTCGTGGCGAACGGCCTGTCATTCGGAGCGATGGCGCCTACGTTCGCGATTACATCTACGTGGAGGATATTGCCTGCGCCTACATGCGACTGGCGGAGTGTCTGGACGACAAGCGCGTACAGGGCGAAGCCTTCAACTTTAGCGCCGAGAAGCCGAGCGCGGTACTTGAGCTGGTCAGTGTAATTCGCAAGTTGATGGGCTGTGCGCACATAGAGCCCGATATCCGAAACTGTATCCAGGGAGAAATCCGAAGCCAGCACCTCTCGGCGGAAAAGGCCCGGACCATTCTGGAGTGGAAACCGGAATTCGATCTCGAAACCGGTCTTTGTGAAACCATTGAATGGTACAAAGCATTCTTTGCGGGCCACGACGGAAGGGACCGATGATCACGGGTGTCGAGATCCATCCGCTTAAGCAGATCCCCGATGACCGTGGCAAGGTGATGCACATGCTTCGCTGCGATGACACCTGGTTTGAGAAGTTCGGAGAGATCTATTTTTCAGTGGTTTACCCCGGCGTGGTTAAGGGCTGGCACCTGCACAAACGGATGACGCTCAACTATGCCGTCGTGAGCGGCATGATCAAGCTTGTGCTCTACGATGACCGGGGGGGTTCCCGGACGCGAGCAGAACTCCAAGAGATCTATACCGGCGATGACAACTATGCCTTGATCATGATTCCGCCTGGCATCTGGAATGGATTCAAGGGCATCGGTGTCAAACCGGCTATTGTGGCGAATTGTGCCACTGACCCTCATGATCCTGAAGAGATTGTGCGGCTGGACCCGTTTAGCCCCAATATCCCCTACAATTGGAATCTAAAGCACAGATAGAACCACGGGGTGCATAATCTCGTAGCTTTGAACATGAATCCAATTGGAGTGAACGACTGTGAGAGTCTGTAGAATTTGCGGGAGTCAGAGGCTGTTTAAGTATCTTTCTCTCGGGATGATGCCTTTGGCAAATAGCTTTCTGTGTGCGGAAGAGCTCCCCCGCCGGGAGAATTTCTACCCGCTTGAGGTTCTCCTGTGCGAGGCTTGCGGTCTTTCTCAACTGACCGAGGTGATCCCACCGGAGAAACTTTTTAAAAACTACATATATGTAACCTCCACTTCGGACATGGTGATTCGACATGCCCAGTGGCTTGCTGACGCCGTAGTACGGCGGTTCTCGCTCACCCCTCAAGATTTGGTCGTTGAAGTTGCCAGCAATGACGGTTGCATACTCAGGGCGTTTAAGGCGGCAGGAATGAGAACGTTCGGCATCGAGCCGGCCGAAAACATCGCCGCTCTTGCTCGTGGGAACGGGATCGCAACGCTTTCCGAATTCTTCAATAGTAAGACCGCCGACTCCATACGGAATA
>MGSS01000131.1:55928-57887 GCA_001798595.1 Deltaproteobacteria bacterium RIFCSPLOWO2_12_FULL_60_19
AGGCCTCGCGCTTTTGTTGGCGGATGATGGCGTAGTTATTATCGAAGTGCCTTACTTGGCAGATCTTCTCGAAAGGGTCGCGTACGATACAATCTATCATGAACACCTCTCTTATTTTTCTCTGAATGCGCTTTCGACGCTATTCATTCTCCATAGAATGGGGATATTTGATACACAGAAAATAGAGATTCATGGTGGATCAATTCTCGTCTATGTTCGAAAAACCAGTGGAAAGTACGAAGAGATGCATATCGTACGCGAATTACTGGAGAAGGAGAAGTTCTTACACCTGGACACGAGAGATCCCTACATACGGTTCGCGCAAAGAGTAGGAGAGGCTAAGGAGGAACTCTGCAAGACGCTATCCAAGCTGCGAACCGCCAGGAAGAAGATAGTAGGCTATGGAGCAGCAGCCAAAGGGAATACGCTTTTGAACTATTGTGGCATTGATACTAGTGCTCTCGAGTACATCGTGGACAAAAATGTTTTGAAGCACAACCTTTACACTCCTGGAACCCATATCCCTGTCTATCCCGTGGAGCGGATAACGCATGATCAACCAGATTATATGCTGATTTTGGCCTGGAATTTTGCGTCTGAGATTATAGAACAGCAATCAAGATTTAAGAAACAGGGTGGTCGGTTCATTATTCCGGTGCCTGAAGTAGCGATTGTGTAATGTGATGTCTATGCCCACGGTGAGCGTTTGTATCCCTTCATTCAACTACGGGCGATTTCTTTCTCGGTGCATTCGTAGCGTTCTCGACCAGACGTTCCAAGACTTCGAGGTGATCGTCCTGGACAATCGTTCAACGGATCAGTCCGAGCTTGTCGTCAGGAAATTTATGGACGAGAGAGTTAAGTGGAGAATTCAGAGTGCTCATTGCGATATGGTGGAAAACTTCCGAGACTGCGCCAGAATGGCTAGTGGTACCTATCTTTTGTTATTGGGTGCAGATGATGTCTTTTATTCGACCATGCTGGAGGAATCCGTGGCTATGCTGAAAGCCCACCCAACTGCAAGCTTCGTCTGTTGTGCGGTTAATGTGGTGGATGATGATCTTCGGGTCATCTCGACAACCGGGAATCGGAATAAGTACGGTCTGGTGTCGTCCAAGGAACGACTCTCGCAGTTTCTTACCGGCAGGCGGACTGTTCTCTCGGCAACGCTCATTAGAAGGCAGACCTACGAAGCTGTCGGAGGAATCTCCACAAAGTGGAAAAACTGTTTCGACCAGGACCTCACCTTTCGCCTCATTCTTGCTGGTGATGTTTGTGAACTACCCATGCGGCTCGTGGCGTACCGGACACATCTCTCGGATGTGCAGAAGCGTTTGCCTCAGATCGACGAGGATTTCCGCTTTGCCCATGCGATGGTCGAACGTATACCGAGGGATTTTCCAAGAAGAGAGGCGCTTGCACAGAAGACGCTGAAGATCGCGAGTCGCCTGTATATCTTACGCTGTGCCAGTCTGACGGGGTTGTCAGACTATGATCGGATTTTGGTCAAGGCGATCGACCAAAAGGTGAGTTTCCTAAACCGAATATTGAGTGCAATGGTTCACGCCGGTTTTGGTAGAGAGCTGACGACAGTGTACAACATACTGCAAAGATTTAGATTGCTTGCGGTAAGATCAATTCTGGGAGCACGCGGCTGGTGGCTACACGGCAGGATTCAGGCTGTTCACTCAGCAGGTAGGATGCCAGATAGTCATGAGTTAAAGCAAGTCAGGAATATCGGGAAACCTGCCTCGGCAGACGTCACTCGAGGGGATGGGAATTGGAAGGAAATTTTTGGCGACGAGAATCTCGGAAGGCTCAAAGCATGTCCCAGCTGCAGGGGAACAGATCTAACCTCAGACGGAACCTGTGTTGATAATCTATTTGCCATTCCTCAGAGGTGGTCTCTTAGCAAGTGTCAGTCCTGCAGTTTGGTGTTCCTCAACCCGCGGCCGAATG